>NZ_CP118955.1:2345000-2505000 GCF_029023785.1 Enterococcus faecium
TAAGGGGCATGATGATTTGACGTCATCCCCACCTTCCTCCGGTTTGTCACCGGCAGTCTTGCTAGAGTGCCCAACTGAATGATGGCAACTAACAATAAGGGTTGCGCTCGTTGCGGGACTTAACCCAACATCTCACGACACGAGCTGACGACAACCATGCACCACCTGTCACTTTGCCCCCGAAGGGGAAGCTCTATCTCTAGAGTGGTCAAAGGATGTCAAGACCTGGTAAGGTTCTTCGCGTTGCTTCGAATTAAACCACATGCTCCACCGCTTGTGCGGGCCCCCGTCAATTCCTTTGAGTTTCAACCTTGCGGTCGTACTCCCCAGGCGGAGTGCTTAATGCGTTAGCTGCAGCACTGAAGGGCGGAAACCCTCCAACACTTAGCACTCATCGTTTACGGCGTGGACTACCAGGGTATCTAATCCTGTTTGCTCCCCACGCTTTCGAGCCTCAGCGTCAGTTACAGACCAGAGAGCCGCCTTCGCCACTGGTGTTCCTCCATATATCTACGCATTTCACCGCTACACATGGAATTCCACTCTCCTCTTCTGCACTCAAGTCTCCCAGTTTCCAATGACCCTCCCCGGTTGAGCCGGGGGCTTTCACATCAGACTTAAGAAACCGCCTGCGCTCGCTTTACGCCCAATAAATCCGGACAACGCTTGCCACCTACGTATTACCGCGGCTGCTGGCACGTAGTTAGCCGTGGCTTTCTGGTTAGATACCGTCAAGGGATGAACAGTTACTCTCATCCTTGTTCTTCTCTAACAACAGAGTTTTACGATCCGAAAACCTTCTTCACTCACGCGGCGTTGCTCGGTCAGACTTTCGTCCATTGCCGAAGATTCCCTACTGCTGCCTCCCGTAGGAGTTTGGGCCGTGTCTCAGTCCCAATGTGGCCGATCACCCTCTCAGGTCGGCTATGCATCGTGGCCTTGGTGAGCCGTTACCTCACCAACTAGCTAATGCACCGCGGGTCCATCCATCAGCGACACCCGAAAGCGCCTTTCAAATCAAAACCATGCGGTTTTGATTGTTATACGGTATTAGCACCTGTTTCCAAGTGTTATCCCCTTCTGATGGGCAGGTTACCCACGTGTTACTCACCCGTTCGCCACTCCTCTTTTTCCGGTGGAGCAAGCTCCGGTGGAAAAAGAAGCGTTCGACTTGCATGTATTAGGCACGCCGCCAGCGTTCGTCCTGAGCCAGGATCAAACTCTCATAAAAAGTTCGAACAATCTTGCGATTGTTAAGCTCAATTTGTTTGCTAGCATATTGCTTGCTTGTTAAAAATGTTTGTTGTCTTGAATTGAATCAAGACGCCCTACACATTTGGTTTGTCTTACTTTGTTCAGTTTTCAAAGGTCTACTTCATCGAGAGTGTTTCCCGATTCATTTTTGGCTGCCGTAGCAACTTTTATATCATATCAGAGAGACAAGCGATTGTCAACTCTTTTTTAAAAGTTTTTTTCGATTTCGTTTTTCGAAATCTTTCGGCAACTCATTTATCATAACTTATCGTTTGTTATTTGTCAAGAACTTTTTTGAAGTTTTTTTCGATAGAATCAAGCTTCGCAAGTGGTTCTTTTTTAACGACTCAGTTATCTTATCATGTCGTTAGTAACATGTCAATAACTTTTTTGTTATGTTTTTGAATAAATATTTTCTTCTGTCTTTTGGACAAGTAATAATATACCAACTAAATTTAGCTTGGTCAACGAATTTTTTGTATTTTTTCAAGTTTTTTTCAATAAACGATTATTCATAACTTTTCTTTCTTTATCGTTCGTTTTCGTCTTCTTTAATGTCTAGAATAGTCGGCATTAGCTTTTGAACTTTCGTTATTATTTATTCCTTTCTACACAGCAAAAGCTGCCTAAGGAATTCCTTAGACAGCTTTTATTCGATTATCTCATTGTTGGGAATAGCAAAACATCCCGAATTGATTGTGCATCAGTTAGCAACATTACTAATCTGTCGATCCCGATGCCTAGACCACCAGTTGGCGGCATACCGTATTCTAAGGCTTCCAAGAAGTCTTCGTCTACACCGTGAGCTTCGTCATTTCCTAGTTCACGTTCTTTTTCTTGCGCTTCGAATCTTTCTCTTTGATCAATTGGATCGTTCAGTTCTGTAAAGGCATTAGCAAATTCGCGCCCCACTATGAATAGTTCGAATCGATCTGTGAATCGAGGATCTTCTGGATTTTTCTTCGCTAAAGGCGAAACTTCGACTGGATGTCCGTATACAAACGTCGGTTGTGTCAATGTTTCTTCAACAAATGTTTCAAAGAATTCATTGATAACATGTCCGACACCCATAGCTTCGGTTACTTCTACATTGTGTTTTTCGGCTAAAGCTAATGCTTCTTCCAATGTCATTTCTTGCCAGAAGTCTACACCAGTTTGTTCTTTGATTGCATCTACCATATGGATGCGTTTAAAGTCACTTTCTAAGTCGACAGCTTGTCCATCATATGTGATTTTTGCTGTTCCTAGTACTTTTTCAGCTGCGTTACGGATAATACCTTCTGTCAGATTCATTACATCATTGAAATCAGTATATGCTGTGTATGCTTCTAACATCGTAAATTCTGGATTATGTGTAGTATCAATTCCTTCATTACGGAAAACGCGGCCGATTTCATAAACTTTTTCCATTCCGCCAACAATTAGTCGTTTTAAATGAAGTTCTAGCGCAATACGCAAATATAAATCAATGTCCAGTGCATTATGATGCGTGATAAATGGGCGTGCGGCAGCTCCACCTGCCTCATTGTGCAATACTGGTGTTTCTACTTCAATATAGCCATTGCCATCTAAATAGCGACGGATTTCGCTGATAATTTGGCTTCGTTTCATAAATCGGTCAAAGCTTTCGCGATTACTGATTAAATCCAAGTAGCGTTGTCTGTAGCGTTGTTCAATATTCGTTAAGCCATGGTATTTATCTGGCAGTGGACGAAGTGCTTTTGACAAAATCGTGATTTCTGAAGCTTTGATAGAAACTTCGCCTGTGTCTGTTTTCATGATTTGTCCAGTTACACCAAAGAAATCTCCAAGGTCTGCATGTTTGAATACTTCATAGGCCTCATCACCTACTTGGTCTTTTCTTACATAAATTTGAATTTGGCCTTCACGATCTTGTAGATGCGCAAATCCAGCTTTCCCTTTTCCTCGGCGAGTCATCATACGACCAGCTACACTAGCGGTCAATCCCATTTCTGCTAGTTCTTCTTTTGTTCTTGGATCAAATAGTTCATGCAATTCTTCTGAGTTGTGCGTGCGTTCAAATCGTTTTCCAAATGGATCGATTCCATCTTCACGCAATTGTTCCATTTTTTGACGACGTACAAGCATTTGATCATTTAAATCTTCTACTTGATGTTGTTGTTCCTGTGTCACAAAAGTTCCTCCATTCTCATGTTAATCTCTTTCCTATAATGCCAATGAAACACAAAAAAAGCAAGCCGAACTTGGAATTTCGGCTTGAAAATTCACGAAAAACTTAGAAATCACAACGTTTGTTTCAATAGTACTTTTTCCGCTTTTTCTACAAATTGATCCAGCAGGTCATTGATTTCTTGCTGTTTTTCTGTCTGATTGATTGCTACTTTCACTTTCGCTGCTCGAGGAATCCCTTTTAAATAATAAGCCGCATGTGTTCTGAATTCTCTACAAGCTACTTTTTCTCCTTTGAGATCTGCTAAGCGTTGTAAATGAAGTTTAGCTGTAGCAATTTTTTCGGCTGGTGTTGGTTCAGGAATCAGTTCCCCTGTTTCGAGATAATGCTGTGTGCGGTGAATCATCCATGGATTGCCCAGCGCTGCACGACCAATCATCACACCGTCTGCACCGACATAGTCAAGCATCCATTTTGCATCTTCTGGCGTTTTGACATCCCCGTTCCCCATAAATGGGATCGTCAAATGTTTTTTCACTTCTTTCAATACTTCCCAGTCCGCTTTTCCTTCATACATCTGAACCCGTGTACGTCCATGCATAGCGATGGCACTTGCTCCAGCTGATTGTGCTGCTAATGCATTTTCTACAGCAAAGACGTGCTCTTCATCCCAACCAATACGCATCTTGATTGTTACTGGGATATTTACTGCTGAAGAAACAGCTTGGACCATTTCGTATACTTTCTCAGGATCTAAAAGCCATTTTGCTCCTGCTTCTGCTTTGATTACTTTATTTACTGGACAGCCCATATTGATATCTATTATATCGGCAGCTGTGTTTTCTTCGACAAATTGAGCAGCTTCAACTAGACTATCTTTATTTCCGCCAAATATCTGTAAACTTAATGGATGTTCTGTTTCTTCAATGTGGAGCATCTCTAAAGTTTTTTTGTTTCTGAAATGAATACCTTGGTCACTGATCATTTCACATACGACTAAGCCCGCACCAAATTCTTTGACAGTGACTCGAAATGCTGAATTTGTTATTCCAGCCATCGGTGCAACAACGACACGATTAGGGATTTCCACATTGCCAATTTTCCATGTGTGTTCCACTTAAATCCCTCCTAAGGCTTCTTTCTTCAATCCATCTAATTCTTCTTCGCTATACTTGTATTTGTTATTACAGAAAGAACAAACCGCTTCTGCACCGTGATCTTCGTCTATCATTGCTTGGATTTCTTCTGCACCTAACGCGATAATTGCTTCTGCAAATTTTTCTTTTGAACAGTCACATTTGAATTGAACAGGCATTTTTTCCAAAATGTTCAATTCTTCTGTACCAAGCAATCCTTTCAATATTTCTTCTGGTGTCTGTCCTTCATCTAAGAGGGTAGAGATTCTTGGTGTCGTTTTTAATTGTTCTTCGATCTTGCTGATTGTTTCTTCATCGGCACCTGGCATGATTTGGATCATGAATCCTCCCGCCGTCTTGATGCTGTCGTCAGTATTGACCAATACACTCAGTCCAACAGCTGAAGGGATTTGTTCTGAGATAGCAAGATAGTAAGTAAAATCTTCAGCGATTTCTCCAGAAACAATCGGCGTTTGCCCAGAAAAAGGTTCTTTTAATCCTAAGTCTTTTGTGACAGTAAACATTCCTTGTGTTCCAACTGCTCCCCGCACATCGATTTTACCTTCACTATTTAGAGGAAGACTGAGATGCGGATTTTTGATGTAACCTTTCACATCTCCCTTTCCATTTGCATCTACTACAATTCCTGTTGCTGGACCATCGCCTTGGATTCGAACAGTTAGTTTGTCTTCTCCTTTGAGCGTCGCACCAAGTAGCAGACTACCGACCAATGTCCGTCCCAAAGCAGCTGAGGAGGTGTGCCAAGTATCATGACGTCTTTGTGCCTCCGCTACGGTATTTGTTGCTTGAACGGCGTATGCTCGGACGAATCCGTCGTGAGCAAGTGCCTTAACCAAATAATCTTTCATTTGTTATGTACTCCTTTTTCCGTTTTTAAACTCATAGTGAATCATACTAGCAACTACTGCTTTTTTCAACTTTGGAATGCTTCTTTTAAAAATAATTCAGAATCATCTAGAAAACAGGACATCACCCTATTTACAACTTAAATAAAGAAATCTCCCGAAAACCGGTTTTTGTTCCGGTTTTCGGGAGTCATATCAGATCAATTGACCTATATTTTTTTATTTGTATTGATCGTCTGAATGATTATCTTCTGATTGTTGAGAATCTGAATCATGTTCTGCTTTATTTTCCTCATTCAGTTCATGTTTTGCTTCTTCAAAATCACGTTTTTCTTCCGCTTGTTTTTCAGCGTCTTTTTCTTCCAAAGCACGTTTTGCTTCTTCAAAAGTTTTCGCTTCTTTTTCGCTTGGATAATCATTTGACTCAGTACCTTCAGGCATCACACCGTGTTCAAACAATGACTTGATTGCTTTGGCATCCAATGTTTCGAATTCCAAAAGTTTTTCAGCAATCAGTTTATGCTGTGCACGATGAGCTTCGATGATTTCTCGAGCTTTATCATGAGCTTCCATCAAGATTTTTCGTACTTCTTGATCAATCTCGAAAGCGACTTGTTCCGAGTAAGCTTTTGTTTGACCATAGTCGCGGCCAACAAACACTTGATGGTTTCCTTCATATTGAACAGGACCTAAACGATCACTCATTCCATATTCTGTTACCATGCTTCGTGCTAGAGCTGTCGCTTGCTCAAAGTCATTGGAAGCACCAGTTGATTGGACATTGAAGATGATTTCTTCAGCTGTACGTCCACCAAGTAAGCCTACGATTTGTTCAAACATATCTTCTTTCGTCATCAAGAACTGATCTTCTTTTGGTAAAGCGATCATATATCCGCCGGCGCGTCCGCGAGGGATGATCGTTACTTTGTGGACGACCCGAGCGCGACTCAATACTAATCCGACAATCGTATGACCAGCTTCGTGATAAGCAACCATTTCGCGTTCTTTTTTGCTGATTACGCGATCTTTTTTAGCTGGACCTGCAATCACGCGATCTTCCGCTTCATCGATATCAGAAGCATCGATTTTCTTTTTATTTCTTCTAGCAGCTACTAACGCTGCTTCATTCAAGACATTTTCTAAATCTGCTCCGGCAAAACCTGGTGTCTGTTGAGCCACAACTTTCAAGTCAACGTCATCTGCCATCGGTTTATTCCGTGCATGGACTCGCAAGATTGCTTCACGACCTTTTACATCTGGACGTCCAACTAAAATCTGGCGGTCAAAACGGCCTGGACGTAGTAACGCTGGGTCTAGTACATCAGAACGGTTGGTTGCAGCAATGACGATTACTCCTTCATTTCCGTCGAAGCCATCCATTTCTACAAGCAATTGGTTCAATGTTTGTTCGCGTTCATCATGTCCGCCGCCCATACCGGCACCACGTTGACGACCTACCGCATCAATTTCATCAATGAAAATGATAGCTGGTGCGTTTTTCTTCGCTGTTTCAAACAAATCACGAACACGACTTGCTCCAACACCGACAAACATTTCTACGAAATCAGAACCCGAGATCGAGTAAAACGGTACTCCAGCTTCTCCGGCAACAGCTTTTGCTAATAAGGTTTTACCTGTTCCTGGAGGTCCTTCTAAAAGTACACCTGCCGGGATACGGGCACCTAATTCAACAAATCGGCGAGGATCTTTCAGAAATTCAACAACTTCAACTAGTTCTTGTTTTTCTTCTTCCGCACCCGCTACATCAGAAAAACGTACGCGATTAGCTTTTTTGTCTGCTTCTTTGGCTTTTGATTTACCAAAGTTCATGACACGGCCGCCACCGCCACCGCCGCCGCCTTGTTGTCCCATCATCATGTAAAAGAAAAAGATGATGATTACGATTGGCAAGAAGCTAAGCAATAGGGAAACCCATATACCGCTGCTTGATTCTTCTTTTACTGTTGTAGCAACTTTGTTTTCTTTTGCCAGTTCTGTTACTTGGCTCAATGTTGTATCATTTGGCAAAATGATTGTTGTGAAATGGGTAGTAGTCGTATCTGTTGAACCTAAGATAGCTAACCCACCGCTGTTAGCGACGGTCTGCTGTTCTTTGTATTCACCAGTGATCTTATATACACCATTTGCAGGCTGCACTTCAAATTCTTTGATCTTGCCTGCTTGTAGTTGTTCTGTGAATTTTGAGTACTCGATATCTGACGATCGCTGGCCGTTATTACCAAAAATGAAATAAACGACCATTACCATCGCTAAGATTACGAGGACATAATACAAGGCATTTTTCATCATGCCGTTGTTCTTTTTGTTCATAGTTGCCCTCCCTAAGCGTCAATTTAATTTAACAGTTTTTTATCAATCCTGACCATTCTATTGTACCATAATTTAATTGAGATACAGCATTAATTTGATTGATAAACACTAGGTTTCAATACACCGATGTACGGAAGGTTACGATATGCTTCTGCATAATCCAAGCCATAACCGACCACAAATTCATTTGGTACGTTGAAGCCAACATAATCTGCTTCGATATTTACTACTCTTCCTTCAGGTTTGTCAAGTAGTGTAACAATTTTGACTGATTTTGCTTTGCGGTATTTGAAAAGATCCACTAAATAAGCAAGTGTTCTTCCGCTGTCAATGATATCTTCAACGATCAACAGATCGCGACCTTCTACATTCGTATCTAAGTCTTTGACGATTTTTACTTCCCCTGACGAGACTGTTGCATTCCCGTAGCTTGAAACATCCATGAAATCCAATTCCAAATACGTATCGATAGAACGAACGATATCTGCCATGAATGGTACCGCTCCTTTTAAGACACCTACTACTAGGGGATTGGTGTTTTGGTAAATTTCTGTTAACTCTTTGCCTAGTTCTTTGCAACGAACTTGTATCTCTTCTTGTGAGATCAAAATTCTCTCAATATCCTTTTCCAACATCAGGTTCTCCTTCCAATTGCTTCTTTTTGATATTTGTAAAGAAGTATGTAGTGTATTTTATCAGTTTCTTCACGAATACTCAAATATGAAAAGGCAAAAGGTATCAAGCTATATATATTTCTTTTGGCATCTGTAATGATCCAAGCATGCTGCCTTTGTGAATTAGGTACTTTCTGATCGATAAAATATCTAGATACTTTTTTTGTGAGATTCTCTGTTAATTTAATGCGGTCTCCTGCTTTTCTTTTTTCGACATACAGTTGCACATCAGCAGGAATCCAAATGTCATGAGAAAATAGAGACCATGAATCTGTTGCTTTGATGTCCCCTGCATTTTCAGGTTTGACCAGACCAATCCATTCTGTTTCATTCAAATATATTCCTTGTTCTGGAATCAGCAACAAGCGCTGGTCTTCTGTCTGGCTAGTTGCTTGTTTTTCTTTTTTAGAGAGTACAACAAAATGATACTCTCTTTTCAGTATCCAATTATTGCCAATACTGAGTTGCCATTGGCTTTTTTTCTGTTGCCACTGGTCTAAAATCGACTCCATTTGTTGTTCTTTCAAAATAATTCCTGTTTTTGAGAATGCTTTGTCGAAAAAGGAGTAAAAAAAATAGTATCGTTCAGCATCTGTCATTTCTTCAATCATTTCTGCAGAAAATCGAAATTGTTCCTCCCACTGTTCGACTTCCTTTTCGATCAACTGTCCCATATATTTTTGAATGACTTGGTCTGCCCATTGGATCTGTTGCGAAAATTGCTGGAAATGTCTCAACGCCTGTGTATTTTCTTGTTTCAATTGAGGAACTACCAAATGACGAAGCCGATTTCTCTGGATATCTAACAATTGGTTTGTCTGATCCTCAAAGTAAACAAGCTGCGATTCCGCTGCATAAGTATATAGGTCTTCTTTGCTAAAACTCAGCAACGGACGAATCAGTCTGCCCGTAGCAAATGGTTGTACTTCTTTGATTCCAGAAAAAGTATTTAACTGTCCCCCACGAACGATTTTCATTAACACCGTCTCGATTTGATCATCTCCGTGATGAGCAGTCATCAACGTGTCATATTGTCCTTCTTCCATCACGCGAGTGAATTCTTGATAACGAAAGTTACGAGCTTCTGTTTCTATGGCGGATTTGGCTGGATCTTCCCAAATACTTACATATAAAGGGAGATTCTTCTCTTCACAATATGAGCGAAGATAGGCAGCTTCTTCTGCTGATTCTTCTCTTAATTGGTGATTGATGTGGACGATACCTAAAGAAAAACCGATTTGGCGTTGCACTTGTAAAAGTAAATGGAGCAAAACCATCGAATCAACACCACCTGATACCGCTGCTAAAATTCTCGATCCTTGTTGCCAGAATCCTTGTTCATTCCCGTGCCGAATAAATGACTGCTGTAATAGCGGTGCTTTTTTCCCGCCTTTTTCAACGTTCATCCTTTCCACACCCTTTCTTCCTAAAAAAAAGAGAGCGGGAAAACGTCTAAAACGACAATTAACCTGCCCTCTGTTGATACTATGACCCAAATAGTCGCACTATCATTATTTGCGGCTTTTTAGCTGCGACGTCCGCCACGGCCACCGCGCTTTCCTTCTGTGTTTCGCTTCAATGAAGATAAGCGGTCATCGCTATCTTTCAAAAATGAACTCATCAATGAATCGAAGTCTTCTTTTTGAGCTGAAGGTTGACTGCGAGAAAAAGATTTTTTCTGTGCTGGACGATTTCGGTTGTCACGGGGATCTTTTTGTTGATATTTTTTAGGACGGCTTTCTTCTCCAGATTCAGCAGGTTGTTCCTGCGCTTTCCGGATAGATAGTCCGATTTTTCCATCATCATTTACTGAAATAACTTTAACTGTTACTTCATCTCCTACACTTAAAACATCATGGATGTCTTTTACATAGCCATTTGACACTTCGCTAATATGAACTAGACCCGTTTTTCCAGCACCTAGATCAATAAACGCACCAAAATTTGTGATTCCTGATACTTTTCCTTGCAGTTTTGCTCCTACCTCGATTGACATAAAAAAAATGTTCCTCCTAATTATTTCCCTTTTTTATATTCCTGCTTATTTTGCAGTTGTAGAACTAGTTGATTGATCTGTTTCATTTGTCGAGCTGTCTGTATTTGATTCTAATATAGGATAAACTTTTTCACCGTCTTTTGAGTAAAAGAATTTGCTTCTGGCAAGTTTAGCTACATACTCATCATCTTTCAGCAATGAAACATCTTGGTGCAGCTGATCAACGTCTGCGTTGACTTCTTTCATTTCAGTATTTGCTTCGACTCTCAATTCGTTCAATTGATGCATCCTTTGCATGTCATGGAAAATCTGCACACCTATTATCGCGAAAATGACCAAAGCACCAACAAAAATTGCAGCCAGTCTGCGTCTTCGAAAAATCAGTTGACGTTGTTGTTGCTGAAATTCAGCATACTTTTTCTTTGCATATTCCGTATCTAGCGCAGCGATTTTATTGCTTTTTTTCGTCACTTGGATTCGCTCCAATCTTTTTGATTGTCTTTTTCATTATACCAATATCGTGAAAGCTTGTCTAATCTATTTCTCTAGTGTTTCTGTGCGATTTTCAGAAATAATTTCGTACATTTTTTGTGCATCTTCTTTTTTGGTTGATTCATGTAATTCCGTAATTTTCACTTCCAACGTTTTGTTGCCAAACTGGACTTTCAAAATATCGCCTACTTTGACATCACTGGAAGATTTCGCCAATTTACCGTTGATTTGAATTCTTCCTTTATCAGCTACTTCTTTTGCTACTGATCGTCTTTTGATGATTCGGGAAATTTTTAAAAATTTATCTAATCGCATATCTTATTCCTCACTTTTTAATTTTTTTATTTAATCGCAGGATTTTCTTACCAAAAGGCAACATTAGCCATTCTCGTACTGTAAACAGACGAAGACGAATCACTGCATAAATGAACACAGAAGCCCCGATCCCAACTCCTATCACGCTGACAAAAAAAGCAGTGGAACGATGAGTTACAGGACCAAATACTATATTCAATACACCATAATACAGCAGCAGTACTACTGTCATACAAAGAAGGCTGAACATCAACTTCCGTCCAAAATGCCGTTCTTTCCAAAAAGCATTTAGCTCTTTTGTTTCAATTCGAACAAAATACCAAAGCGTCACACCTAATCCTAAAAGGGTAGACAGGCTTGCACCTGCTGTTCCTAATAAACCGGTCAGAAAAGAAGTAGTCAATCCTTTTACCAATAGTCCCCATCCTGCGCCTTTTAAAGAAGGGCGAAACGAGTTCTTGCTTTGAGCAATACTTTGATAAGCTTGGATGACTGCAGTGAAAGCAATGGAAAAAACAAATAATACAAGCGCTGCATTTCCCGCATAATCTTTAAACAACGCATAATTGATATAAGGGAGCAGCAAGGCTAATCCCAAAGACGCAGCTAATGCTAAAGCGGTCGTCAATCTAAGATAGATTTTGGCTGTCTGTAAAAACTGACGATAGATCCGGTTGGTCAAATGACGAGTCAACGCAGGCAGGAATGTCGCACTTAATGCAGTGGCAATCACTAAACCTAATTGTACTAAAGGCTGACCTCGATCATAGACCCCTTTTGCTATCTTCGCACCGTATTCTGACAGTCCGTAAACTTCCAAAGCATTTTTTACAAAGAAAGAGTCGATCAGCTGGAAAAAGATAAGCAATCCACTATAAATCGAAACCAGTCCGCCTTCTACCAGAAAACGCCGGATCAAGGGCTTTGACGGCTGTTTGAACAATGGAAACCGTCGGAAGCTTAACGCTCCTCCATGAATCTTTTGTTCATAGTAGTGAAGGATCCCATATGCGCATAAACCGCCAAAAACAGCTCCACTCATTGCTGCCGTCCCTGTTTGGTACACCGTCCATCCAAGCTTTCTAAAAGCAAACGCACTACAGACAATCACAAAAACACGAACGAACTGCTCAACTACTTGAGAAACAGCAGTTGGTTCCATCAAGAATCTTCCTTGGAAATTCCCTCGATAAAAAGATAGACCAGGCATCAGCAAAAAGGTAAAGGAAACTACTTGGATCAGCGGTTTCAATTGTATGTCTCCCATCATCCAAGCAATCCAGCTGCTAAATGCAAAGACAAACAACCACAAAAAGACACCTGTCCAAAATACTAAGGGATAAAGATTTTGCAAAGCTTGCTTTCGCTCGAAAGGATTCTTTCTTTCTGCAACGTACTTTGATATGAACTGCGGAAGACCGGATAAAGCTAAAGTCATTGCTATCCCATAAATTGGATAAACTTGCTGATAAACATAAAAACCTTCGTCGCCGACTAAGTTTTGGAGGGGAATTCGGTAAAGGGCACTTAATACTTTTGCTATGAAAGAAGCAATCGTCAATACAAATGCTCCTTGCATGACGCGCCGCATTTCTTTATGATCCAAATCATTGCTCCTTCCTACGCTGACAGATATTTTTGCTCACGCAACGCTTTGACAAACTTTTGGATTTCCTGAAGCCATACTGCTTCTTCCATTTGGTTGGGGATCGTCAAGCGTATCACCATCTGTTCTTTTTCAACGCCTAGACTGGCTTTTAGTTTTGTCGCTGTCAGTGCTTCGAATAACTGTTCCACACTATAGCGTTTTGTTCCAACTTTACTTAGAGTAAAGACTATATGCGCCTCCTGTTTCCTTATCGTTTCTAGGAGCGCTCGATCGCCATCCATTTTGATCTGCCCAATTGTCAAGAGATGTGCTACTTCTTCTGGATATTCTCCAAAACGGTCGAGCAGATCATCTTCTAGTTCATCTAGCATTTCTTGCGAATCAAGTTCACGAATTCGTTTATAGATCTCGATTTTCTGCCGTTGATCTGCCACGTATGTTTCAGGTAGATACGCATCGACACCGAGGTCGATCTCAACAGTGGTCTTCTCCACTTGACTATTCTTTCCTTGTTTACGAGAAACAGCTTCGCTTAGCATTTGAGAATACATATCGAAACCGACTGCATCAATAAATCCATGCTGCTGAGCACCTAAGAGATTACCTGCACCGCGAATGGAAAGATCCCGCATCGCAATCTTGAATCCAGATCCCAGTTCTGTAAAATCTTTGATTGCCTGAAGACGTTTTTCACTGACTTCGTTAAGGATCTTCTGCTGCTCATACATAAAGTAAGCATATGCGACACGGCTGCTTCTTCCTACCCGCCCTCGCAATTGGTATAACGTGGATAATCCCATATAATCAGCGTTCTCAACGAACAACGTATTTGCGTTCGGGATATCTACTCCTGTTTCAATGATGGTTGTAGTGACAAGAACATCATATTGACCTTCAATAAATTCAAAAAGCGTATTTTCTAATTGCGCCTCTGTCATTTGCCCATGAGCATAACCGATCCGTGCTTCCGGAACGAGTTCTTGGATTTCTTCTACTTTTTGTTCGATCGTTTCTACCCGATTATATAAATAGAATACTTGTCCACCTCGTCCCATTTCTCGATGGATTGCTTCGCGAATAGCCCCAGGATTTTTTTCCATAACATACGTTTGGATCGGATAACGATTCGCAGGCGGTGTTTCGATTACTGAAAGATCCCGCACGCCTAACATCGACATATGCAAAGTTCTCGGAATCGGTGTTGCAGTCAGAGTCAAAACATCCACTTGTGCACGTAACTGTTTCAATCGTTCCTTATGTTTTACACCAAAACGTTGTTCTTCGTCAATGATCAGTAGACCCAAATCGCTAAATTCAATATCTTTTGACAAAATTCGGTGGGTTCCTACAACAATATCAACTTGACCTGTACGCAGTTGTTCGATGGTTTCTTTTTGTTGCTTTCTTGTTCTGAAACGACTTAATAGCCCGATATTTACGGGGAAACCTTCAAATCTTTCCAGCATCGTTTCATAGTGCTGCTGTGCCAAGATCGTTGTTGGAACTAAAAAGGCTACTTGTTTGCTTTCCTTTATCGCTTTAAAGGCCGCTCGAAGCGCTACTTCTGTTTTCCCATAACCAACATCACCTACGAGTAGTCGATCCATTGGTTTTTCTTTTTCCATATCCCGTTTGATCTCCGCTGCACTTCTCAACTGGTCATCAGTTTCAGAGTAGGGGAAGGCATTTTCGAATTCTTTTTGGTAGGCGTCATCAGGTCCAAAAGCATATCCTTTTTCTGACTCTCTTGCGGCATATAATTTGATTAGATCGTCAGCGATATCCTCGATTTTTGAAGAGACTTTTCGCTTGGTTTTCGTCCATTCACTTCCGCCTAGCTTATTGATGCGAGGCGCTTTGGCTTCAGAGGCGACATATTTTTGGATCAGATTCAGTTGAGTAACAGGAATAAACAGTTTGTCGTCGTTTTGATACAAAATAGTCATATAGTCTTGGTGAACGCCATCTACTTCTAGCGTTTCCATCCCAATGTATTTCCCGATACCATGATTGGCATGGACAACGTAATCTCCTGCTTTTAACTCATTATAGCTTTTCAATCGCTCTGCGTTTGTTACTGTTTGACGTCTCGTTTGTTTTTTCGTCGTTTTTTGGAAAATTTCTTTTTCTGTGATAGCTACTATTTTTTCTTGAGGAAGTTCAAAACCAGCCTGCAAAGCTCCTTCAACTAATTGTACCTGTCCTCTGATCAATGCATTTTTTTCTGTTTCTACTACTAATATGTCTTCATCTCGAAGCATTTGTTCTGCTTTGCGTATTCTGTCCTTTGTCGGAATAAAGATCACAACAGTCTGTTTTTGCTTGCGCCAACGGTCCATTTCTGTTTTCAGCAATGGCATTTGTCCGAAGAACTGTTGCATCGTCCGATATTGAAAATTATGGATTGCTTGGAAACGAAGATTTCCCATCCCTTTTTGGAAGAGTGAGAAAAAGGTTGTGGTGAACTTTTCCTTCTGCACGATTTTTTGTATATCTGCTGAAAATGTCTGCTCAGAAAACACCCGCAATTCGCTGATTTTTTGAGTCTGCCATTCTGCCGCTTCCCTTTCGATTTCCCGATTTGTTTCCATGATTCGCTGATAATCATCAACGACTAGTAAACTATTTGAAGGGAAATAATCCAAGATCGTCACAGATTCTTGGTAAAGAAGATCTGAGTAGAATTTTGCTTCTTCTGTCGGGACACCTGCTTGCCAGCTTGAAGTCAGCTGACCGAAGTAATCTTGCAAAAACTCGCGGTCTGCTTCTTCTGTGGTCGCAGCAAGCCGTTTTTCTAGCATTTTTTGCATTTGCTCTATTCCATGTTCTAGATCCTCTGGTCCGTAGACTTGTTCACTCGTTGGGGAAACCCAGATTTCTTCCGTTTTTTCGATTGAGCGTTGTGTTTCTGCTTCAAAATACCGCATAGAATCTATCTCTACATCAAATAGTTCTACACGAACAGGATAGGTTGTCGTTAACGGGTAAATATCGATAATGCTTCCTCGAATACTGAATTCTCCCGGTTTTGCGACCATCTCTTCTCGTACATAGCCCATCAAAGTCAATTGGCGAGGAAGATTTTCCACGTCTATCTCATCACCAATATGCCAATTCAATTGCGCCTGTAGCCAAGTTTTCTTATTCGGCAGTCGTTTGTGCAAAGATGCGACTGGCAACAAATAGATACCTGCTTTTTTTTCTTGAAGTGCGTTAAGCGTTGCAACTCTCTCGCCTCGCGCTTCTGGAGAAGAAAAGGCCATTTCAGCAGAAAGCACTTCATCCACTGGAAATAAATGGATCTGATCTTGCGGAATCACATGTTGCAGATCTTCTGCTAACTGATTCGCATAATACAAATTTGGCATCAGAATAATCATGTTTTTATTTGTTTTCTTAAACGCTCGAGCAAATAGAAGTGTTTTCGCTGAGCCCGCTAATCCTGTGATTAGTTGTCTAGGCATTTTTTCTTCTAAATTGCTGACCCATTCTTTTACTTGCGGATCTTTTCCGACTAATTGAATAATATCCATTCCTTTTCCTCCTTCCTCAATTGAATCGATTCATCGCATCCACGAACGAATGCCCTTCTATGAGATATTCGACTGCTTTAACAGATTGACACATGCTTTCTTCTATCAAAGGCTGATTTTCTTTGCTGAAAGGACTAAGCACATGCTGGACTACTGTTTTTTTCCCTTCTGGCCTGCCGATTCCCACCTTGATTCGATCAAAGACATTCGTATTCAAATGGGAAATAATACTTTTGATACCGTTATGCCCGCCGGCACTTCCCTTTTGACGGAGCCGGATTTTTCCCACTGCCAGATCCAAATCATCGTAGATTACGACTAATTCCTCTGGATAAATCCCAAAATAAGTCATTAGTGGGCCGACTGCACGACCAGATTCATTCATGAATGTTTGTGGTTTGACTAAAAGGATCTTTTCTCCATTATGAAAAAATTCGGCAACTTCTGCTTCGAACGGATTTTTTTTGAAAGTAGCTTGATGCTCGCGTGCAATTTTATCCACGACCATAAAGCCGATATTGTGTTTTGTATATTGGTATTTGGTACCTGGGTTTCCTAACCCGACGATCATTTTCATTTTTGTTTTCCACCTAATTCTAAAAAGCAGCACAAAAGGCTGGACTGCTAATTAGCGGTCCAGTCCATCGAGCTTTTTTCTTTTTTATACTTGTCAATGCATAGTATAACACAAAACAAGGCGTTTCGGCTAAAAGAGAATCGTTAATAAATGATAAAGAAATTAAAAATTTCTTCAAAGTTTAATGAAATAATTGATATATAAAAATAGTGAAATAACGCACATGTAAGCTTTTACATATAATACAACCTTGTTATCTGTTATATTTTATAGCCAAATAGCGTGACATGGGGCTTGAGAAATGTTAGCATAAGCATGGGAAAAAACAAATCAATGGAAGGATTGATACTAAATGACTGCAGCTGCAGAAAAAAAAGATCATCAAAAAGTTATTCTTGTTGGAGACGGCGCCGTAGGTTCTAGCTATGCCTTTGCTCTAGTTACTCAAAATATCGCTCAAGAAGTAGGTATTGTGGATATCAATACTGCTAAAACTGAAGGAGACGCAATTGACTTGTCTCACGCTTTGGCATTTACTTCACCTAAAAAAATCTATTCTGCTACTTACGCAGACGCACATGATGCTGACTTAGTTGTTATTACAGCTGGCGCACCACAAAAACCAGGTGAAACTCGTTTAGACTTAGTAAACAAAAACCTAAAAATCAACCGCGATGTTGTCACACAAATCGTTGAATCAGGATTTAACGGTATCTTTTTAGTTGCCGCTAACCCAGTAGATATTTTGACTTACTCAACTTGGAAATTCTCAGGTTTCCCTAAAGAACGCGTAATCGGTTCAGGTACCTCTCTTGACTCAGCTCGTTTCCGTCAAGCACTTGCGGAATTAGTTGACGTTGATGCACGTAACGTCCATGCTTACATCTTAGGTGAACACGGAGATTCAGAATTCCCAGTTTGGTCACATGCAAATGTTGCCGGCTTGCAAATCTATGAATGGGTAAAAAACAACCCAGAAATCGATGAAGAAGCTATGGTTAACCTATTCTTTGGCGTACGTGACGCTGCTTACACAATTATCGAGAAAAAAGGCGCTACTTTCTATGGTATCGCAGTAGCATTAGCACGTATCACTCGTGCCATCTTAGATGATGAAAATGCTGTTCTTCCTTTATCAGTATTCATGAATGGCGAATATGGATTGAACGACATCTACATTGGTGCACCTGCTGTTATCAACCGTCAAGGTATCCAAAAAGTAATCGAAATTCCTTTAAGTGACAGCGAGCAAGACCGTATGGCTGCTTCTGCTAAGCAATTAAAAGAAATTCTAGATGAAGCTTTTGCTAAACTAGACGCTGAATAATCTTTGAACATGACGGAAAACATCTATTCGGTGTTTTCCGTTTTTTTATTTTATCACCCTTATGGTTTCTAAATTTTTTCATAAAGTAGAGATAACCTTCGTCTTTTCCTCTAAATTATGCTATCATGAGACCGTTCCACCCTAAACTTTTACTTAAGGAGTTGTCGATATGACAAGATCTTCGCATCGAAAAAAATCGAAACATGTTGCTTTGCTTTCAGTTCTTGGTGTTCTCTTAGTGCTGATCAGCTTTTATACCTATCGCAGTACATACTACACAAAGCATTTTTTGCCGAATACAGAAATAAATGGAATAAATGTCAGCAATCTAACAGTCGAAAAAGCAAATGAAAAATTAAAAGAAGCTTATTCTGATAAAAAACTGGCTATTAAAGAAGATGGAAAAGTCTGGCAGGAAGTACCAAAATCCGAGCTCGGCTACAAAGATGATTTCACTTCGGAGCTTTCTCCGATCCTAAATGAACAAAACGGATGGACTTGGGGAATGACTTATGTCTCAGCGGCAGAAAAACAAGAAATAGATCCTGTCAGTCAAAACCACCAAAAACTAGACACTACCGTTCAGACATTGACAACTAAGCTGACTGATTTGAACAAAGACCGGACACCTACTACTGATGCAACGATCGAAAAAGCAGGTGACTCTTTCGTTATCAAGCCTGAAGTCAATGGAAATACGATCGACGTCGATGCTGCGGTCAAACAATTAAAAAGTGCGGTAAACTCTGGTAAAGATACAATTGAATTGACTGAATTCAAAGAAAAACCAAAAGTAACATCTGAAGACAGCTCACTGAAAGAACAACTCGCATCCATGAATGCTATCGCAAATGTAAAAGCTACTTACAGTATAAACGGTGAGACTTTCCAGATCCCATCAAGTGATATTATGAGTTGGCTGACCTACAATGATGGAAAAGTCGATTTAGATACGGAACAAGTACGTCAATATGTAACAGATTTAGGCACAAAGTATAACACAAGTACGAATGACACAAAATTTAAAAGTACAAAAAGAGGAGAAGTTACGGTCCCAGTTGGCACTTACAGTTGGACGATCCAAACAGACAGTGAGACAGAAGCATTGAAAAAAGCGATTCTGGCAGGCCAAGATTTTACTCGTTCACCCATTGTGCAAGGTGGCACAACCGCTGATCATCCATTGATCGAAGATACGTATATCGAAGTTGATCTGGAGAACCAGCATATGTGGTATTACAAAGACGGAAAAGTGGCCCTTGAAACAGATATCGTTTCCGGAAAGCCAACTACACCTACACCTGCTGGAGTCTTCTATGTTTGGAATAAAGAAGAAGATGCAACTTTAAAAGGAACAAATGACGATGGAACACCTTACGAGAGTCCGGTAAACTACTGGATGCCGATTGACTGGACAGGTGTTGGTATCCACGATTCAGACTGGCAACCTGAATACGGTGGAGACTTATGGAAAACCCGCGGTTCACACGGCTGCATCAACACCCCACCAAGTGTAATGAAGGAATTATTCGGGATGGTCGAAAAAGGAACGCCTGTATTGGTCTTCTAACAAAAATAATATATAAAAAGAAAGCACCCGTACGATTGGTACAGGTGCTTTCTTTTTATTATCTAACAATGTGCTACTTACATTTCAGCAGCAGTAAAGACTTCTGAAACATCATCATCGTCTTCTAGCTTATCTACTAGACGTTCCAATTGCTCTTTTTGTTCCTCATTTAAATCAATCGTCGTTTGTGGAATCATCGTCAATTCTGCTTGCGCCAAAGTGAACTCTTTTTCCAACTCATCTCGTACAGCAGCAAAATCTTCTGGTGCAGTATAAATCTCGAATACTTCAGGAGAAGTTTGCAGATCTTCTGCCCCCGCCTCTAATACATCCTCAAACATCGTCTCTTCATCAACAGTCAACCCATCGCGTTCAATAGCGATATATCCTTTGCGGTCAAACAAGTAACTGACTGAACCCGTTTCTCCCAGTGATCCACCGTTTCGAGTAAAAGCTACTCGGACATTTGTCGCTGTCCGATTACGGTTATCTGTCAATGCATGGACTAAGATTCCTACTCCACCCGGACCATATCCTTCATACGTGATTTCATCGTAATTCGTTTCATCTACGGCACTCGTAGCCTTTTTAATCGCCCGTTCCACATTGTCGTTAGGCATATTTGCAGCTTTTGCTTTGTCCACAACAAGCCGCAAAGCTGGATTCATAGATGGATCAGGACCGCCTGCTTTAGCTGCCATATAAATTTCACGAGAAAGTTTCTGAAAGACTTTCCCTCGTTTTGCATCTTGGGCATTTTTTCTTCCTTGGATATTATGCCATTTACTATGTCCTGACATGATTTTTCCTCCCTTGTTCTTTTGAGAATACACTTCTATTCTAGTACTATTTCACAAAAAAACAAAGCCACAGCCAATCTATAAACGCTTCTTGAATGCCGCAAAAAGCACACATAATATCACAGCAGTCAGAGCACCGATCGAATCCAACATGACATCTTGGAACATAGGTGTTCGTCCACCGGTCATCATCTGATGGAATTCGTCCAAACCTGCGTACCCTGTTGCTGAAAGCCAAGCAAGGATCGCTGTCAGCCACCAAATTTTTAGCTTGGGGAAAACACCTAAAAACAAGCTGCCTCCCAAAATAAAATAGGTACCGAAATGTGCGCCCTTCCTTAAAAAGAACTCTAAAAATTTGGCGTAGCCCAGATGGTTGATACTCACCATACTTCCACCATAATTAAAACGTATACCCGCTAATGTGTCTTTAAATGGCTGATTAGGCAGCCAGCTTTCTAATCGCGAAACTTGTGATTGCTGTCCGTAAGTTTGAGAAGAACTGTAAAATAAGATTATAACGACTATCAGTGCGATTACTAAATAAATATTTCCGTTTTTCATTTGTTTTTTTGAAGAATTCATAAGTCACCTCTGTATTTTATCTTAGACTTTTTTTGAAGAAACAACAATCATTTTCATAGAGACTTCTTCCATAAAAAAGTGCTATACTTAATTTTGTATTACAATATGAAGGGAGTTTTTTCATGAGTTATTCATTAAATTGGAATCTAGATTCTATTTTTTCCGGAGGCAGTCATTCTGATGCTTTGAACCAACGGATGAAGCAATTGGAAGACCAAATGAACGAGTATTATCACCGCGTAACAAAATGGTCACCTAGTTCTGACAATGCAGAGCAGTTAAACGCTATTCTTCAATTGCAAGAAACGATTACGAATGGTTTTACCCAATGCAGCAGCTATATTACTGCATTGCTTTCTGCCAATGTCAATGATTCAGATGCAAAGGTCTTATCAGGCAAGCTTTACGCAATGCTGCCTCGTCTGCAATCAGCCGAAACTGTATTGTCAAAGAAATTTGCAGAAATATCTGACAATGATTGGAATCAGATGCTTTCTCAATCTTCGTTTGAAACAATTGCTTTTCGTTTAAACGAGATTCGTCGTGATGGCTCACAATTATTATCAGAAGCTGAAGAAAACATTATAAATACGCTTTCTTTAGATGGTCTAAATGCTTGGAGCAGTCATTATGATACGATTGTAGCCAGCATTTCGATTCCCTTCGAACAAGATGGACAAGTAGTCGAATTATCTGCTGGACAAGCCTTCAATAAGATGATGGGCGATCCAGATCCAAAAGTCAGAGAAACACTTTTCGCAGCATGGGAAGAAGCCTGGAAAGAAAAGGCACCCCTCTTCACGGATACTTTGAATCATTTAGATGGTTTTAGACTTTCTGACTATGAACTTCATGGTGTCACAGATTTTCTACAAAAACCATTAGAGTACAATCGGTTGAAGAAAGAAACATTGTCTGTCATGTGGGATACAATCCAGAAAAACAAACAACCCCTTGTTAATTACTTGACTAGAAAAGCTAATCTTTTCGGTAAAGAAAAAATGGAATGGCAAGATCAAGATGCACCTATTATTTTAGGCGATTTGAAAGAAAAAACCTTTAGTTTTGACGAAGCAGCAGCATTTATTATCGAAAACTTTAACAAATTCAGTCCAAAAATGGCTAAATTTGCCCAATCTGCTTTTGAAAAGAGCTGGATCGAAGCAGAAGATCGTCCTGGGAAACGTCCTGGTGGTTATTGTACTGAGTTACCAGAAACAAAAGAATCAAGGATCTTTATGACCTACAGTAATTCTGTTAATGAGGTTGCGACACTTGCTCATGAACTAGGACATGCTTTCCATAGCAGCACGATGTGGGATTTACCTTCTTTAAATCGCGAATATGCCATGAATGTCGCAGAAACAGCAAGTACATTCGCAGAACTGATCGTAGCCGATGCTACATTAAAAGTCGCAAAAACAAAAGAAGAAAAAATCAATTTGCTAGATACAAAACTGCAAAATGCTTTAGCTATGTTCATGAATATCCATTCCCGATTCATTTTTGAAAATCGATTCTATGAAGCACGGCAAGAAGGATTAGTCTCAGAAGATAAGATCACAGAGATGATGGTTGAGGCGCAAAAAGAAGGCTATCAAGGAGCTTTAGCTACTTACCATCCATATTTCTGGGCTGCAAAATTGCATTTCTTTATTGATGACGTACCGTTTTATAACTTCCCATACACATTTGGCTACCTCTTTAGTTTGGGCATCTATGCTTACGCCAACCAAAAGGGAGCAAATTTTGAAGAAGAATATATCCATTTACTACGCGATACTGCCTCAATGACGACGGAAGATCTTGCGAAGAAACATTTGAATGTCGATCTTACCCAACCAGATTTTTGGCAAGCAGGTATCGACATGGTGACTGAAGATATCCAAACGTTCATGGAATTGACAGAAGAATTTATCTGATTTCTATTTTATCACAATAAAAAAAGAGTTAGTCCAGAATGGGCTAACTCTTTTTGATTAATCATTCTTACATGCTGACAGCAAAGTCAGGGGCAAACCATTGAACTGAACCAACTTTTACGCTTTCGCCTGGTTGAGGAGCATGGATATATTGTCCTCCGCCTAAAGCAATCGCTACGTGGTAAGTTCCGCCTTGTGACCCCCAGAATAACAAGTCTCCAGCTTTTGCTTGAGAAACTGAAATTTTTGTTCCAGCTGATTCTTGAGGAACTGTCCAACCACCGATGTCACGACCAGTTACTTGCATGTAAACATAGCGTGTGAACCCTGAGCAGTCAAAGCCACTTGGATCTTTACCGCCCCAAACATATGGAGTACCAATATATTTGTAAGCTTCTGCTACGATTGCTGCACCATTCACACTTCCAGAAGGAGCTGGAGCAGGTGTTACAGGTTTTGGTTGTTCAGGTGTTGGTGTTGGCGTTGGAGCCGGAGTACTACTTCCTGTGCCGTTTCCTGTATCAACACTTTGATCTGTTGATGGTGTTGTAGGCGCAGGTGTTGTTGATTCTTCTGTTGTTGAAGATTCAGGCACTGTTGTTGATTCTTCTGTTGCTGAAGATTCAGGCACTGTTGTTGATTCTTCTGTTGCTGAAGATTCAGGCGCTGTTGTTGATTCTTCTGTTGCTGAAGATTCAGGCGCTGTTGATTCTTCTGTTGAAGATTCAGGTGTTGTTGATTCTTCTGTTGCTGAAGATTGTGTAGCTGATGATGATTCTTCAGTCATTGAAGATTGTGTAGCTGATGATTCTTCTGTTGCTGAGCTTTGTGCAGTAGATGAAGCTTGAGTAGCTTGTGCTTCAGCCTCTGCTTGTTCGCGTGCTTCTTTTTCAGCTTTTTCTTGTGCAGCTTGTTGACGAGCTTGTTCTGCTAGACGTTGTTGTTCACGAATACGAGCTTGCTCTGCTTCAGCTTCTGCTTTTTGACGGTTCAAGTCAGCTTTCTTGTCTTCAGCAGTTGCTTGTTCAGCAGCTAATGAAGTTTTCAGTACGTTCAAATCAGCTTGTTTAGATAAAAGATCGCCTTTTTGAGATTCCAAAGCAGCTTGGTTTTCAGCTAATTCTTTTAGTTTAGCATCGTTTTCAGCTTTTTTGTCTTCTACAGCTTTTTTATCTTGTTTTTGTTGTTCCATCAAGTCGTTGTTTGCTTTTACCATCGTTGTCATTGCTTGAACGCGTCCAATAGCATCTGCTAATGAATCAGCATTCAATACAGCATCGATGTAGTTTGAGCTTGTGTTGCTTACTTGTGCTTCGCGTGCTTGTTTTTGGATTGTATCTTCACGTTTTTCAATACGTTCTTGTAAATCTGCAATGTCTTTTACTAATTGTGCAGATTCTTGACGCAATGTATCTTGTTTTGCTAATAGGTCTTGTGCTTGTGTGTTGATTTCAGAAACTTGGCTTTCTAAGGCATCGATTTGTGATTGTGCATCTGCTTGTTGATTTTTCAAGTCTGCAATCTTTTGATCTTGCTGTTGTATCTGAGAATCAAAATCGTCCGCCGCGGCAGCGATCGGTGATGCTACGGCAGTCAAGGTCATTGAACATACCATTACTGCTGATATTAAACTCTTTTTCACTCTTCATTCCTCCGACTGGCTTAATTTAATAAATATCTAAATATATTTAAGTCTTTCTTAACGATATAAAAATTGTACCATAGCAGTGTGTCAACGATATAATAGTTATGTTACAAAAATGTTTCAAAACAACTTTTAAAAATGACAAAACTGTTCGTTTCAGAAAATGATCATGAAAAAGCCGCGTTAAGTCTAGCATTTCTTAAGATAACAACGATTCTTTTTCGCTTTCGACCTAAAAATAAAAAAAGAAATTATTCATCACTGAATAATTTCTTAAAGGGAAAAATGAATAATACAAATATAACCATGTTCAACAGCAGTGTAGGTCCTAAAAACCTTGTAATAAAATACGTGTTATTTACTACTGCTAATTTAAAAATCAACTGGACCACCATCGTAAACAATTCATAACCCGTGACAAAGATGATCATACTGAAAAATTCAGTAAAGATGTTGACATGGATAACGTCTTTCATTACATACATCAACCATACAATTAAAGGGAGAGCTACTGCATAGATACCGATAACGCCAATATAGTAAGCGTCATAGATAGCCCCGAGAACAATCGTGGTAATCAGTAAATAACGTTTTTCAAACGCCATACTGCAACATAATAATGCCAATATCAGAAAGTGGGCATTTGACATATAGGTGCCTTTCGACCACTCCCCTAGCATTCTTGTTAAATGACCATCTATCAACATCAAAAAGAACAAAACGATTGGCAGATAGTACTTCATTGTTTCTTTCTTCAACATGGACTAATCCTCCGCTAGCCGTTGGACAATCGTCACAACTGACACGTCATACATTTCTGCATAAGGTTTCACATAAACTTCCCGATCCAGCCCATAACTATCTGGTTTCGTTTTAATAACCGTACCGATCGGCAAGTTAGCTGGAGAATTCCCTCCAAGACCGGATGTCTGGACAACATCCCCTTCTTTGATATCCGTATCACCAGTTAATTGGGTCACCACTAAGGCATGGAGCTTTTCATCATAGTTTTTAAGCAAACCAAACGCTTCGCCATTAGCCGAAGATACCCGTACTGGAAAATGATTGGAGCTTTCATTAGAGGATGACAGTAATTCGATTTTAGACGAAGCCGTATTGACCTCGATCACTCGGCCAATCAATCCTTTTTGCGACATGACTGCCATATTTGCTTCGATACCGTCTTTAGAACCCTTGTCTACGATCAGCATGTCCTGCCAACTGTCAGGCGAACGAGTAATGACATTTGCCGTTACTTTTTCGTAACTAGTCAGCGTCTGATTCAACTCAAGTTCTTTTTTCAACGCTTCGATTTCTCTCTCGTAATTCTTGTTTTGCTGTGAAACGTCATCATAGCTATCGATTTTTTCTTTTAGCCGCTCATTTTCGGCATAAGTTGAAAAAAGATTATGGACAGAATCTACTCCATTTCGTACCCACCGTACTGGGGCAGAGATTGTTTTATCAACCATTGCAACACTGTCATTAACGATGGATTGGAAGAAATTGGGCTTTCCTTCATTCGCTCGCTGCGCAGCGGTCACACTTAGTATCGTCACCACGATGATAACAATAACCAAGGTAATAATAATATTTTTATTAGGATTGAACTTCTTCACAAAGACACCTCGAATTAATTAGACTCTTGTGTTCAATTTTATCACTAAATGCCGTGAAACAAAAGGTAAGTTGCTCCTCTTAAGCTTTTTTTTAGCAAATAATAGATTCTGTCATTTTTAGCCTGAAAGACAAATTTTTTTATTTGTTTATGGATCAATCTTTGCTTTGAATAACTGCAATCATACCATCTGAAAAAGAAAATTCTGCGGTATCTGAAAGAAATTCGTTACTTGCATAAGATGTCGGATATTCTACTTCTTTATTTTCCAATACATACTTGCTGCCTTTTAATGTAAGATTCGAGACGGGAGTCAAGCAGCAATAAGCTAAATACTTCATATCTGGTATCTGTCTTACTATATGCTCTCCAGGCAAATAATAAGACAAATAATTTTGACAATCTCTGATAATAAGCTGATGGGCAAAGGGTTTGAAGCGAGGTTCCATACCTAACCAGAGATTGGCTAAAAGATGATCCAATCTTCCGCCCGTAGCTCCAATCAAAGTGACTTCCGCTTGCGGGTAACGTTCAAATGTTTTTAAGATACCTAACTGTGTATCTGTATCGTCTTTTTCTGCAGGGGAACGGGTATACTCTTTGGCTTTTGCAAATACTTCCTTCTGCTCTTCGTTCGACAATGAATCAAAATCACCCACTGCCAGATCTACTGGGTAGCCTGCTTGAAGCAGGTACAGCGCACCACGGTCTATCCCGACATAGGCATCGTATTTGGACAGCAGAGACTGCGGCCAGTTTTGCGGATTACCTCCAGCAGCTAATAAAATTTTCATTTAGTCTAATGCCTCTTTTAATCGTTCGATTTGTCCGACTGGATTTTCGGCTCCATAGATATATGATCCTGCAACGAAGACATCCGCCCCTGCATCTTTACAGATTTTTGCTGTTTCTGGAACGATTCCGCCATCTACTTCGATTGCATAAGTCCAATTGTTCTCTCTACGTAGATCAGCGAGTTCCGTAATTTTTTCTACTGTTTCTTCAATAAAGCTTTGTCCGCCGAACCCAGGATTGACAGTCATGACTAGTACTTGATCAGCCAAAGGCAAAACATGTTTGATCATGGAGACTGGTGTTCCTGGATTGATAACTACTCCAGCTTTAACTCCTAAGCTTTTTGTCATTTGAAGTGCCCGATGAATATGAGGAGTTGCTTCGACGTGGACAGTAATGATATCTGCTCCAGCTTTTGCAAATGCTGGAATGTAGTTTTCTGGATCAACGATCATCAGATGGACGTCTAACGGTAATTTAGTAACAGGACGGATTGCCTGAACAATATTTGGCCCTAATGTGATATTTGGGACAAATTGGCCATCCATTACATCTACGTGGATGTAATCTGCGCCTCCTTTTTCCACTAACTCAATGTCTCTTTGTAAATTGGCAAAATCTGCACTCAAAATGGATGGTGCTATCTTCATTCTTGTTTCCTCCTATTTTCGTTTACCTTCTTTTTTTGCATACATTGGTTTTCTTTTTTCGATTTCTTGTAAGAATTGCAAATAATTGTCGTAACGTGTCTGTGCGATACCACCTGTTTCTACTCTATGTTTTACTTCGCAGCCAGGTTCTTTAGCATGCATGCACTCTCTAAATTTGCAATGGACAGAAGCTTCTACAAATTCAGGAAATTGTCTCGGCAGTTCTCCTGCTTCAATTGTCAAAAAGTCAATCGAGCTAAATCCTGGTGTATCTGCTACTAACCCGCCATAGATAGGAATCAGTTCCACATGACGTGTTGTATGCCGTCCTCTTCCAAGTGCATCAGAAATCTCTCCTGTTGCTAAATTCAGTTCCGGTGATATTTGATTCAGTAGCGTCGATTTTCCTGCTCCAGACTGACCCATAAAGACCGATAGCCGTTCTGGGAAGTAACGGATCAGTTCTGTCGTATCACCCGTATGATTGGGTACAATCACCGGATAGCCTATTTTAGTATAGGTTTGCTTGATCTCTTCGATTTTTTCTGGGTCGTCTGACAAGTCGGTCTTTGTCAAAAAAATAATCGGTTCGATCGACTCGTATTCCAAGGTAACTAGAAAGCGGTCAAGTAGATTATAAGAAAATGCAGGCTCTACGATACTTGTGACAATGATTCCAAGATCAACATTTGTGACTGGTGGGCGAACTAATTGATTTTTTCTCGGCAAGATTTCCAGAAGATAGCCGTCTGTTTGATTTTCACTCTCAAAGATCACCTGATCTCCGACAAGCGGCGTGATTTTCCGATTCCGGAAATTTCCTCTTCCTCTTGTTTGATAGGTCTCTCCGTTTGCGTATACATAGTAAAAACCGCTGATTGCTTTTCTGATTTGTCCTTTGATAAGTGCCACCTCCGTTTTTGTTTATTTTACCATACGAAGAGGAAAGTAGGTGTTATTCCATGCAAACTTCTCAAAGTATATGGCTTGAAAATTGATCAAAAGAGATAGAAACACAAAAAAGAGAATGCAACAAATCAATGTCGCATTCCCTTCTGATATATTTTATTCAGCACTTATTTTGAACTTTCTGAGGTGCTAGCTGATGAACTTGTGGAGCTGGAAGATTCTTCTTTTGAAGAGTTGCTTGTGCTACTGGAGCTACTTGAGCTGCTAGAACTGTCTGAAGAGTCTTTTTCAGAACTAGAAGACGCTGGATCTGGTCCTTTAGAGTAAATTACGTTCACAACCATTCCTTTGGTAATTGTCGTTCCTGCCCCTGGTACTGTACGAATCACTTTATCTTTATCCACCGTGTTTGAATATTCGGAAGTCTCATGCCCGATATATTCTGCACCGACACTAGCTAAATAACTTTGTGCTTCGCTTTTTGTATAGCCGGAGATATCATTCAATTTAGGCTCTGTTCCTTGGCTTACGACAAAATTGATGTAAGTTTCTTCTGCTACAACTTCACCCGAGGCTGGATCCTGACTGATGATCGAACCTGATGGTACAGTGTCGCTATAGTCATAAGTAGCACTAATATTATTGATATTGAATCCTTGTGTAACAAGCCAATTACGAACAGTTTCGTAGTTTTCTCCTACATGACTACTCAAAGTCACTGTTTCTGGTCCTTTGCTGACTGTGAAAGTAATCGTGTCTGTTTTAGGATCGACTTCTGTATCTTCTGATGGAGATTGCGAAATGATCATTCCGCTTTCTACCTCTGAACTGAATTCCTCTTCTTTTTGAATCAAGTCAGCAGAAAACCCTAATTCTTTCAAACTTGCTTCGGCATCTTCATAACTTTTACCACTGTAATCATCTAATTTGATTTTTTTCGTGCCGCTACTAATATACAGAGTGACTTCGCGTTTTTGCTTGACTGTCGTTCCCGCTGCCGGGTCTGTCTTCACTACATTACCTTCTTCGATTTTGTCATCTGCAATTTCTTCTGTTTTTGTTGCTACTTCTAATTTCGCTTTTGCGAGTGTTTCTCTAGCAGAAGCTTCAGAAAGATCAGAAACATCAGGAACAACAACTTCTCCTCGCCCGCCAGAAGCAAAGAATACAGCTGTTCCGATTCCTAAAACAGCAAGAATAGCTAATAGGATCAGCCACCATTTTTTCTGTCCTTTCTTTTTAGGATCAGGCAGAACTTCTTCCTCCTCTGGTAAGGTTTCGTTTTCTGGCTTGTCTTTTGGCAGAGGCATAGATTTGAATGAATCAGGCATTGGTGCATCTTCCGTAAGGGGTGTGATAACTTTTGTTTCATTATCCATCACATGAGGCTGCCATTTTTCTTCGTTTGCACGAGCTGGTGATAATACTGTAGAAAGATCATCAGACATTTCCTCGGCTGACTTATAACGGTCTGCAGGTTCTTTAGCCGTTGCCCGTAAAATCACGTTTTCCAGTGCTTGTGGCACATTTGGATCAAGTGCTTTTATAGATGGAAGATCATCTTGAAAATGTTTTAAAGCAATTGTTACAGCAGATTCACCATCAAACGGTACGCTACCCGTCAACATCTCATAAAGGATGATCCCTAAAGCATAAATATCTGACTGCTTCGTTGCCATACTTCCTCTGGCCTGCTCAGGGGACAGATAATGAACAGATCCTAGCATCGTATTCGTCTGCGTGATCGATGTTTCAGATAAAGCGATAGCAATCCCGAAATCCGTGATTTTTACAACACCTTCATTATCGATCAGTACGTTTTGGGGTTTCAAATCTCGGTGGATGATTTGATGGTTATGAGCTAAAGAAATAGCAGAAAGGATCTGCTGCATAATATTTACTGCTGTTTCATAAGGAACAGGATAATGTGTTTGGATATATCGTTTCAAGTCCATTCCTTTGACGTATTCCATCACCAGATACTGCATGTTGTCTTCTTCACCAACATCGTAAACACTAACAATGTTTGGATGAACGAGTTCTGTTGCTGCTAAAGCTTCTCTCTGAAATCGTCGAATCGCAGTCTGGTCATTTTGAAAGTCAAATCGTAAGACTTTAACTGCTACATCACGATCCAAGATTAAATCGTGCGCCAAAAATACATTTGCCATACCACCGCTACCGATATTTCCAGTGATTTGATAACGGCCATTTAATTTTTTGCCCAACTCGATCATACACTGTCCTCCTTATATTCGATAAGAAGAACGGTGATATTATCCGCTCCGCCTGCTTCATTGGCACGATCAATCAGCTCAGTTACTTTATGAGACAATGGGCCTTCTTGATTGATGATCGTTCCTATTTCTTCTTCAGACAGCATGTTCGTCAAGCCATCTGAACATAACAGCAGTCGATCTTTTAGTTGCCAAAGATGAGTAGAAACATCTACTTCGACTGTTCCAGGCATGCCGACAGAACGTGTTAAAATATTTTTCCTTGGATGGTTCACTGCCATTTCTTCGCTGATTTCTCCTGATTTGACTAGTTCATTGACTAAAGAATGATCCTCCGTCAATTGCATGATTTTATCTTCACGAATCAAATAAGCTCTGCTATCCCCAACATTGGCAATCGTGAACCAGTCATCTGACAGAGCGGCCGCTACGATTGTTGTTCCCATACCGTTATATTCCGGCTGTTCTTGTCCACGCTGATAAATCAGCATATTTTCTTCTTGAATCGATTGAATGAACCATTGGGCGATTTTTTCATCGTCAACAGCTTCTTGTTTTTCCCAAGCTTCGCCTAGATTCGTTACCGCCATCTGACTGGCAATGTCTCCGGCACGATGACCACCCATCCCGTCTGCTAATACAGCAAGCTTGAGACCTGAACGGCTGGTAAATACACTGGCATAGTCTTGATTTGTGTTACGTCGTCTTCCTACATCTGATTGATATTCAATCTGCATTTTTTCACCTCATTACTTTTTGCGCAAACAACAAATGAAAAATCCATCTGTGTAAAACTGATGCGGATACAAAGTCAACATTTTCTCTTCGATTGATGATTGTAGCATAGGATTGGTCAAAACATCAATCCTCTCAAAATCAGGGTGTCTTTCCAAGAAAGCAGAAACAACGTCTTGGTTTTCTTCTTTTAAGATCGTACAAGTGCTATAAGTCAGAATACCGGAAGACTTTAAAGTTGGTGCGCAGCTTTCTAAAATTTCCAATTGGATTTTTGGTAAATTCGCTAATTCATCCGGCTGTTTTTTATAACGAATATCTGGTTTTCGCCGAAGCAGCCCAAGACCTGAACAAGGCGCGTCTACTAAAATCCGATCAAACTGCTCTGCTTCGAACTGTTTACTGACTTCTCTAGCATCCATCTTTTGAGCGTAGACAGCAGAAGAGACACCTAGACGTGCTGCATTATCTTCAATGAGTTTGACTTTGTGTTCGTGTACATCTAAAGCGACCACTTCTCCACCGCATGACGGATCTAAAAAAGAAGCAATATGCGTCGTCTTACCTCCGGGTGCTGCACAGGCATCTAAGACATGATGTTCAGGCTCGATTTGCATAGACGGCGCTACAAGCATCGAACTTTCATCTTGGATCGTCATGACGCCATCGTGGAACAATGAGCTAGAAGCTAAATGCCCTTTTTTCGCTACTATACCGTATGGACTGACTTGGCTTTTTTCAGCTGTGATCTCTTCTTCTTGCAAAACAGTGATGGCCTGATCTCTGGAAAGTCGGCGTGTATCTACTCGGGCACTAGCATGGCTAGGCTGATATAGCGATAAACCGAGCTTTTCAGTTTCTTCGTATCCGATTTGATCCACCAGTCGTTTCGTCATCCATAGAGGCAGGCTGATTTTGACAGAAAGTCTTTCGATAGGATCAGCAATGCCTTGCAGATCTGGTGCTCCTTGACGCTGATAATTCCTCAAGACACCATTTACAAATTTCCCTGTCCCAGGATTTCCTTTTACTTTTGCGATTTCGACCGCCTCGTTTAAAATAGCATGTGCAGGGACTTTATCTAAAAATTCTAATTGGTATACAGAAAGATAAAGAAGCGTCTTGACCCAGTCATCCACTTTTTTTGCTTTAGCGATCAATGGTGCAACGTAAAATTCCAATAGTCGCTGATGGCTAATCGTACCATAGATCAATTCTGTAAATAAACCCACATCTTTTTGATTTAGCTCGCTTTGTTTGATCATCTCATTCAACAAAAGATTCGAGTAGGCGCCACCCTTGTTCACTCGCTCTAATGTCAGTAATGCCATATATCGTACTGATTTTTTCATTTTTTTAGGGATTTTTTTCATTATTTCACCTGCTGACCAATCTGAACTTGCTGACCGCTTCCGTTAAGGAAATCATGTACGGCCTGTTTTCCTTTACCAGCTGGCTGTAATTCATTGATGGCTAAGACGGTCTGTTTACCGCAAGCAATCCATAGATTTTTTTTGTCTTTCCGGATGATCGTACCAGGTGCTTTGTCTGTAGTTTCTGCCAATACTTCAACCGATAATAATTTCCAGCGTATGCCCTCATAGGTCGTGAATGCAATTGGCCAAGGACGCATTCCGCGTACTTGGTTGTCAATTTCTTCTGCAGTTTTATGCCAATCGATTGCTTCTTGTTCCCGTGTGATGTTTGGCGAAAAAGTTGCTTCTGACTCGTCTTGAGGTACTGGTTTTTGTCCATCCAAAATATTGGGCAATGTTTCTAGCAATAGCTTTCTTCCTAAAAGGCTAAGCTTTTCAAACATCGTCCCTACATCATCTTGTTTAGTGATTGGTATGCTTTCTTGCGCATAGATTCCGCCTGCATCCATTTTTTTGATCATTTCCATGATCGTTACACCAGTTTCTTTCTCCCCATTCATGATGGCATAATGAACAGGCGCACCTCCCCGATATTTAGGAAGTAAAGAAGCATGGACATTGATTGCCCCTAATTTTGGTACTTGCAATAACTTTTCAGGCAAGAATTGGCCAAATGCCGCAGTGACGATCACATCAGGCACCAATTCAATGATTTCTTCCATTTCTGGCGAACCGGAGATTTTCTCTGGCTGCAGCACACGGATACCGTGCTTCAGAGCCGCTTTTTTTACCGGTGTCGGCGTAATTACTCGTTTCCGCCCAACTGGACGGTCGGGCTGTGTTACCACTGCCTGGATCTCGTAACCTGATTCTATCAGCCCTTCAAGAATCGGCACAGAAAAAGCAGGTGTGCCCATAAATACTAGCTTAGTCATCAAGATGTTCCTCCATATATTCTTCAAGTTCTTCTTCCGGGATCTGCTGTATCATTTTCTCAATGAACAAGATACCGTCTAAGTGATCGATTTCATGCTGGAAGGCACGGGCTAAATAGCCAAAAGCCGTCACTTCTATCTCTTCTCCGTCTCGATCATAATAACGCACGGTCACTTCATCTGCTCGCTTGACCGTTCCATAGACATGCGGAATACTGAGACAACCTTCTACGTCAAGGCTTTCACCTTTTGCTTCGATGATTTCTGGGTTAATCAGTTCAAATTTCTCGCCTTCATCTACTTCGATCACAGCAATTCTCTTGTTTTGTCCTACTTGAGGAGCAGCGATCCCTATTCCGTCATTCGCAATCATTGTCTCATATAAATTGTCTAATAAAGCGATTGTCTCGTCCGTGATTACATCGATTGGCTGAGCAGTTCTTTTTAATTTATCATTAGGGTGGATCAATATAGGATAGCGCATAATTTGGCCCTTTCTTAAATAAAGTTTAATGGTTCGTTGTCAATTGCCACAAAAAGACCTTGTCGCTGTTCTTTCTGGCTTCCATTCAAAATTTCATCCAAAACATGAGGAAGATTCGGTTCATGTTTATATTTGATGATTAGTTGATAATAATATCGGTTTTTCACTCTCAAAATCATGCTGGGCGTTGGCCCTAATAGCAAGCTTTGAGGGCTTAACACTTCTTTTAGCTGATTGGCAATCTGAAAGATTTTCTTTGCCGCTACTTGTTCTTCAGGATGGCTGGCGGTTATTTTCACAGTAAAGTAATAAGGAGGATAGCCTCCACGATGCCGTACATGCATTTCCTGCTGATAAAACTGCTCATAATTTTGTTTTTTAGCCAATTCTATGGCGTAATGTTGAGGATTGAATGTTTGGATCACGACTTCGCCTGCTTTTTCCGCTCGCCCTGCTCGTCCTGAAACTTGGGTAAGCAATTGGAATGTATGCTCACTAGAACGAAAATCCGGTAAATTCAGGGAGGTATCAGCATTCAACACCCCAACTAATGTCACTTCTGGAAAGTCCAAACCTTTAGCAATCATTTGTGTCCCTAATAATATATCTGCTTCTTTTGCACCGAATTTTTGTAAAATCTGTTCGTGTGCCCCTTTTCTTCGAGTGGTATCTACATCCATACGCAAAATCCTAGCTTGCGGATAAAGTTCTCGGAGTTCCTCTTCTACTTTTTGAGTACCTGTTCCATAGTAGCGGATTTTATTGCCGCCACAATTAGGACAGCGATTGGGAATAGGTTCTTCATGTCCGCAATAATGGCAGCGCATTGAACGTGTATCCATATGCAGTGTAAGAGAGATATCGCAATTAGGACATGGAAGAACAAATCCACAGTCCCTACACATCACAAAAGACGAATATCCTCGACGATTGAGCAGTAGGACAGTTTGTTCTTTTTTGTCTAATCGATTTTGTATTTTTTCCTGCAAATTAGCAGAAAAAGTAGAGGTCCGATGATTCTGAAACTCTTCACGCATATCTACGATCTCAATAGCTGGAAGCTGTGCAGCTGCTTTGGCTCGGTGGTTTAACTGCAATAACTGATAAACGCCTTTTTGAGCTCGTGCTCTTGATTCTAAAGAGGGCGTCGCGCTTCCTAGAACTATTGGGCAATGATGATATTTACTGCGCCAAATTGCTAGATCTCTCGCATGATAACGCGGTGTCTCATCTTGTTTGTAACTTGATTCATGTTCTTCATCGATAATGATCAGCCCGATATTTTTCAGCGGGGCAAAAATAGCAGATCGTGCGCCTACTACTACTTGCGCTTCTTCCCGCTCAATCTTGCGCCATTCATCATATTTTTCACCTTGGGAAAGTCCGCTATGTAAGACCGCAACTGATTCTCCGAAGCGTCCTTTGAATCGCTCGACCATTTGCGGAGTCAATGCGATTTCAGGCACTAACATAATAGCCGTTTTATTTTCTGACAAAACATCAGCGATTGCCTGAAGATATACTTCTGTTTTCCCGCTGCCAGTGATTCCCTCCAGCAAAAAGACCTGATCTTTTTGCTGCTGACCTGCTGTGATGATTTGTTCGACAGCATTTTTTTGTTCTGCATTCAGTTCCAATGCCGTCGTTTGGTCAAATACTCGGTCTTTATAAGGGTCGCGATAACGTTCTGATTCTATAAACTCCAGCCAGCCCTTTTCTTTTCCTTGATTCAAGACAGCAGTACTGATTCCTTTATTTTTGAAATAAGCAATTGGTTCTTCTTGGCTCAGTTCAGATAAACACAAAAGAAGTTCTTTTTGTTTCTTGGCATTTTGCCGTAATTTTGCCCATTCTTCTTCGATTTGCTTTTCAGTTAACAAAGAACGGACCAAACGAATCGTTTTTACTTTATTTCGTGTATGGACTTCATATTTGATATCTACTAATTGCTCTTGGCGCCAGCGAATCAATTGAGAAAGGCTGCCTTCTTCTTCTGCTTCCTTCCAGGAAATCACTTCTCGCTGATCAAACAATACCTGAACTTCTGGTGTGTCTGCCAAAGGATAGATCAATTTATCATATTCTGCTTTCATCACACTCGGAAGCATCGTTTGTAGACAAGTGATTTTGAATGCGTAAGTAATTTTTTTCATATAATCAGCTAATGAAAGTAATTCTTCATTGACCACCGGAGCAAGGTCTAGCAAACGAATAACTGCCTTCAAAGATGGATTAGCTGATTCTTCTGATTTTTGGATAGCCATAACAAATCCTTGGACATGACGATTGCCATTACCAAAAGGGACTTCTACTCGCATCCCGACTTGCAAAGCTGTTTCCATTTCAGAGGGAACCAAATAAGTGAATGGCTGATCGGTCTGCATAGTAGGTACGTCCACAATGACTTCAGCTGTTAATGTCATGGTTCGTTTCCTCCTTTTTTTGTCTTTTCTTATCAAGCGACAAAAAGTTCCTTGCCTATTTTACTAGAGATCGATGGATTTGTCTTATCTTCTGCCAAATCCTAACAAAAAATTAACAGCAGATAAGAAAAAAAAGAACTGTGTCAAAAAGTTCAGACACAGCCTTTTCTACCAGACAATAAGTGGCGAATGTTTGAAAAGGAAACAGCTGGGTTTGCTTTTCTTTTTAGATGTTCGCTCTATTTTTCTTTATTACATTTTTTGCTCTTCACGGATACGTGATTCCAATTCGTGTTGTTCACGCTCTTTTTGTGCTTGACGTTCCTCTTCTTCCATCTTCAAACGTTCACGTTTTAATTCAGGATGTGGATCATTGACTACATTTCCTGCATCGATTTCTTCTAAAGCTTGACCGACGCTTTTTACTGAATCAAAAGAATCTAGAGTAGGCTGTGCACTTGCATCCAATTCATGCGCGCGTTTACTTGCTAAAATCACTAGAGAATATTTTGAATTTACACGATCTAATAGTGAGTCAATTGAAGGTTTTAACATCATAAGACTACATCTCCTTTAACATTTTAATATATTTACCGATTACGCGATCTACTCGAAAATGTTCACTGGCAATAATGTTTTTGATTCGTTCAACTGCTAGCGGCACTTCATCATTTACAACAGCATAGTCGTAAAGAGCCATCATTTCGATTTCTTCTTTTGCAACTTTCATTCGTTTTTCGATTACTTCATCTGCATCTGTTCCTCGGCCTACGATCCGTGATTTTAATTCCGCTAAATCTGGCGGAGTCAAAAAGATGAATACACCATCGGGCACTTTTTCTTTGACTTGTTTTGCTCCTTGGACTTCAATCTCCAAGAAAACATCTTTTCCTTCATCCAATGTCTTGTTGACATATGACAAAGGAGTTCCATAATAATTCCCGACATATTCTGCGTATTCCAGCATCTCTCCAGCTTCGATCATTGATTCAAACTCTTCTTTGCTTCGGAAGAAATAATCAACGCCTTCGACCTCCCCTTCACGCATTTTACGGGTAGTCATTGAGATCGAATACTGAAAATCATTATCCTCACTCTCAAAAATTGCTTTTCGTACTGTGCCTTTTCCTACACCGGATGGACCAGACAACACGATTAATAATCCACGCTCTGACATGACGACGTCCTTTCAACTAGTCTTTTTGTACTTATCGTTTATTTTGCACTTTTTTTCTGCAACTTTCAAGGTTATCTTTAATTATAGCTAGAAATTGGTAAAAAAGCTACCCTGTACCAAGAGGTCGTAAAAAAGCTGTCCTGCATCAAGTAATAAGAACAGCCAAACATAAACAGCTTCTCATGTTTTTCGTTTGGTTGGGGTTATTATCGCAGATGCAAGCTTTTGAACGCCGTGTATAAGAGGTCGTGAAGAAGCCGATTAGTTTCGAGTATGAAGAAAAATTTTGTGAAAATAGTTTCTCACATTTTTGCATAAATTTGGCTTAATACCGAGAAAATGGTTTTTGAACATCACTTATTCAAAATAAAAAAAGATTGTGACACGAATTTTGTCACAACCTTTAAATGTATTCCTAGAGCAAAGAAGCTAAGCGAAGAAATCCAATTCTGATTATTTATTGTATTTCTTTGTTCAGCATCCTTGCTAAAAGCCCATATTGGACAAAGTATTCACTACACCCATGATCTCATCTTTTCGAGAACGTGCTTTTTCTGTCGGATCTTCTACCTCTTCTGTGTCAATTCGAACAATAAATTTCCGATTCATCGTCACGTAAGCACCGTCGTTGATCAAAATAAACAGTTCGTTCTCATTATAGTCTGCACAGGCATCTTTCCATACGTCAAAGCCGTTTTTTTCAGAAGGGATATCCCGTTTAACCACAGTTTTTCCACTTAATTCGTGGAACGTTACGTCATAATATTTCATTATCTCTACCTCTTTCGTCATTCAATATTTTGTACTTGTTCTCTGATTTTTTCTAAGATCGTCTTAGACTGGACGACTTGATTTTTAATTTCGATTGCATTTGATTTGGAACCGATCGTGTTGATTTCCCGATTCATTTCTTGGATCAGGAAATCTAATTCCCGACCTACAGGACATTGTGCTTCGATAAGTTCATCTAGTTTTTGTACATGGATCGCCAGACGATCCAGTTCCTCGTGAATATCTCCGCGTTCCAACAAGATGGCTAGCTCCGTCAACAACCGTTGCTCATCGACTTTCGCTCCAAGAAATTCCTCCAGCTTTTTTTGATACCTTATTTGAAATTCCTTTTCATAGATTTCTACAAAACTATCGAGTTTTTTTAGTACTTCTTTGAATTCTTCAGTATTCTTTTTCAACACTAAAGCTAAAGCTTGACCTTCTTTTTCTCGACTCGCCTCAATAGAATCAAGTGCGCTTTTCAATGTATCTAGAGCTAACTGTGCCAATTCTTCCATGCTCTCTTCCGGTTTTTCTTCTACCGTTACGAAGTTTTCGTCCAGCACGAAGCGTTCCGCCATCCGACTAATTGACACTTGATTTTGACTACCGTATCGTTGTTGAATTCCGTCTGTCAATTGAGTGATAAGTGAATCAATCAATTCCCAGTTGATGACGATCTGTTTTTCGTTTTTGCCAATATAAGCTAGATTCACAAATACTTCGATTCGACCGCGGCTTAACTGCTGTTTAATAAGCTGACGAAAATCGTTTTCAACAAAGTTCAGGATTTTAGGACTTCGTATTTGAACATCTAGAAAACGCTGGTTGACACTTTTTATTTCAATATCTAACTGATACGCTTTTGTTTCGCGGATGGCTTTGCCAAAACCAGTCATACTTTTCATTCGACAGGGTCCTTCCTCATTACATATTTTCTATTGCTTTTTGCAGTTGTTCAAACTCTTCGTTCGTCAATGTCAGGCCTTTCCCCATTTTTTCATGGTCTGGCGCCCAATCTCGAAGATCGAATTTTGGCGGGCGACCATTCCAGCTGACTAGGTTCAGTTCTTTACGCCACCCCTTGTTGTTTTCTGACAATATAGCGATTTCTTCTACGATTTCATATGAAAATTCTTGTGCCATGGTTGTTCCTCCTTGAGATAATATAAATATAGGATCAGTAATGTGTCAACTGGTTGCTTAAGCAATTCATGCTGCAAACGATCCTTGCGTTTTCCTTGTAGCAGATAATCAAAATAAACAGTTTTCGTGCGCTCATTTTGTATTTTTTGCTGGTATTTTCGATACCTTCGCCATTCTTCAGTACTTAATTGACCAATTTGTGCCAATAAATCATCCGGCATACTTTTTATATCTTGTTGGCAGATCATTTGAATCATCATGTCTACTTGATAGATTTCATTGGGCAGTAAAAAATGTTTTTTTGCTAAAAGTTCTAGCATCGCCAATCCGCATGTCTCTGGTACGACCCTGTTCTTATATAAATTACGCAGTTTTTGCCAAAATTTTATGCTTTTGAAAAAAGATAATTCTAACTGAATTTCTTTTGTTAAGTAAGACAAAAATCCTCGCCAGTATGTTCTTGCAGGTTTAACAGAATGAAATGTATACCAGTTCCCATAGTAATAGCCTAATCGTTTTTTCATTTCCAGATAGCCTAATTGTAAATTTAATTGGTTCCTTTGGCTATCAAAAAGCAGAAAGCTGCCTAGTGTCCACAATGTTTGACATTTCCAATGGATAAAAATGTCTGGCATACGAATTTTTTTCGCTGGGCCTGGCCCTTGCACATCTACGACAAATGCCTCTGTTGCTCCTTTGTTAATCGCAATATCAATAGGTATTTTGTTGCGATACCCACCGTCTGCATATTTATTTTTTCCGATCTTTCGATAAGCCATAGCGGGATAAAATGAAGCAGAGGCGAGTATCCAATCTGGTATTTCTTCTGTTTTTGTCTGTTGGATATCAGTCACTACTTCCGCTAGTTCTGGCAGTTTAGTAGACACCGTATATAAACGTATTTTGGGATTATGTTTGAGTAAGGACAAATCCAAATTGTCTTTGACCATCTTTTCCAATGGAGCAGAAGAAACCCCGCCTTCAATTAGTGCTGTTTTCGTCATTTGGCGTCTTTCTCGATAGAAGCGTTCACGAAGGTCTTCAACTGCAGCCATTTCTGGTAACGCAAGCACTTGTCTTGTCGACAGCTTTTTCCATAAATTCACAGCTTTTTTCATATCTCCTTGTAAAATCAATGCGCCGTTCAACGCACCTACCGAGGTACCTGTGATAATCTCAAAGTTGATATCATGTTCCTTCAGCGCCTGCCACACACCAATCTGATAAGCACCGTGCGCTCCTCCTCCACCTAAAACAAGTGCTGTATGATAGACCAGCTTTTTATTTAATTGTGTGGTTCCTTGATAGCCGTTTTTATGAAAAATACGCAACCATTCTTCTGATAGAGGAGATTGAAATAAAAAACAACAGTTTTCTTTAATAAAAAAACGAGCGCAAGCTTCCATATACCGAAAAAATTTTTTCCATTCAAAAGTTTCACCTTCAATCAACAGATTATTAAAAATAACATCTCCTCTACTTTTAGCAATAGTAAAATAGACGGTATATTTTTTCGATACTGCTTTAAAAGCACATTGCTTTTTTGCAGAACGCCAAAAAGCGTCTCTACTTTCTTGATGACTTTGAAAAAATGGAAGGGGTTGTTTTGCTTGCTGGATAGGCGAATACAGCGACATTTTCTGTGAAAAGTAAACTTTTTTTATCTCCATCGCGCTCTCCTTTTTCTTCAAGTATACCAGTACGTCATAAAAAGGTCATGAGTCTCGTATTCGACTTTGTAGATTCCATAAGAAAACAATTCATAAAACCTCCTTTAAATAAAAAAATACAAAAATCACAAAAATTAATTGAAAATGAGAGTGTTTTTAATGAAAACGTGATTTTGTAATGGAATTTTAAAATAAAAGAAACAAGCTTTTTTAATGCAAATGTTGTAAAATAAAAGAGATTAAGAGGAAATAAGAGGAGGAACATGATGACTGAGTCAGTTTATGTACATATTGATACCACAAGTAATGCTGTTTTAACAAAAGGGCTGACTGCTACTGACTTTGCAAACAGTATCGTGCATTTTCCTCAAAACTTGCTCTTGCTTGATCCATCTGCTTCTGCTGGATAATATGAATCCCATACAGGGCTGAAAGTAATCCGTGGTACAGAAAATATTCAGCGTTTCTTTTCCTCTTCTCGTAACAGGCGTGGATTCGATGAATTGAAGTGGATCGACTTTACTGATTTAACGATGCTGAAAGAATTGACACCTTTAGAAATTTCAGAATTATTATATTTTGGTCATATGAAAACACATCTTCATTCGCCGTTTTTTTATAAACTACAGAATAATTTTGTATACTTCGATCTTAATGATCAGCTGAATCGGATTTATTATCGCTATTTAGATGAATTTTATAGGATTTTTGCTAGTAAATTAAGTTCGATCTTGTCAGATAAGATCAATGTAAAAAAATCTTTTTTCAAAAAAGAAACACCTGTTGAAAAAATCAGTGTGGAATTATTGAAAGAAATGCGTAATTTGATGCAGGAAGGGATCATTTTTTCTTTTGATCAAGTTGGTTTGATCGATGGTAAATATCGTATCCCAATCTATGTGATTGAAGATTATATTTGGAAATTAAAAGGCACCCGGTATCGAGAAGAGGAAATCATCGCTACTTTAATCTACTCTGTCACCGATCGACACTGGCAATTGGTAGAAGATGCCGATCTTTCTTATCTGCCATTGAAGTAGATCTATTTCTTATCAAAAAATAAAAAGGAAACAAGAAACTAGGACATGATTCTGTCTCAAGTTTCTTGCTTCTTTTTTATTTACAGCTCCTGTCGTTTATCTGGCACAAAAATCGAAGGAGTCGTTTGTTGGATCCCTAATAAAACGATGATCGTTACAATAGCTGTACTCAACCCGCTGGCACCATTCATTACGAAAGAAAAGAGCCAAGGATTCATCCCCCATAGTGCATACGCTCCCCAGAAAACCACTCCTGCAATAAAATGCCAAAAATATCTGGAAAGTGCGCCAATCAATGCACCAAACACGATGCTTTTTCTAATTTGTTTCGTATTATCGTCTACATAGCCTTTTTGGACATTTGAAGCCATGAGCCCTGCTGCGCCTGCAAAAGTATAGGCAATCGGGTACTCAATCAACACTTGAACGACACTTAAATAATAAACTTGTCCCAACGGAAAATGTAGGATGCCCCAAATGAAACCTGCCAGCATCCCTGCCTTTGTCCCTCTTCTTAACGCAAAAAGAGTCAATGGAATCTGCCCTAATGAAATAGAAAAACTGCTGCCGATCTGGATCGGAATCAACGACAACACCATCGCTAACGCTGCAACAATCGTTCCTTCTACCCAAACTCTATTTTTTCCCATAAAAAAACTTCCTCCTTTGAATAAAAAAGTCACAAAGGAGGAAGCAGCTTTCGAAAATAGTCAAACAGCTGTTTATTCACAATTCCTACGCTCGCATAACCGATACAGGTACGAAGGGTTTAGAAATAGATTCAATCTCAGCCCAATTGGACTCCCCTTTGTGAGTTTATTTATTATTTATTTTTTGTTTCAAACAATGGACTAACTGGTTTGTTTTCATGGATACGTTTGATTGCATCTCCCATTAGTCCGCCAACACTTACTTCATCGATTTTGTCGATTTTACGATCTTCTGGAAGATAGATCGAGTCTGTAACAACTAGACGCTCGATAGCTGAATCTTCTATTCTTTGTAAAGCAGGGCCGGATAATACTGGATGTGTACATGAAGCATACACACTAGTTGCACCAGCTTCTTTCAAAGCATTGGCAGCCAATGTGATCGTACCTGCTGTATCGATCATATCATCGATCAGTACACAAGTTTTGCCTTTGACTTGTCCAATGATATTCATTACTTCTGCAACATTTGCTTTTGGACGGCGTTTGTCTATGATCGCAATCGGAGATTTCAAAAATTCCGCTAATTTACGTGCCCGTGTGACACCACCATGGTCTGGTGAAACAACGACAACATCATCGCCTTTGATTCCTTTTTCTAAGAAATAATTGGCAATAAGTGGCGCACCCATCAAATGATCGACTGGAATATCAAAGAAACCTTGGATTTGGACTGCATGAAGGTCCAAAGTCAGCATTCTTGTTGCACCAGCTTTTTGAATCATGTTTGCTACTAATTTCGCTGTGATTGGTTCCCGTGCACGTGCTTTACGGTCTTGACGCGCATAGCCATAATAAGGCATGACTACGTTGATTGTTTTTGCACTTGCTCGTTTCAGTGCGTCAATCATGATCAGCAACTCCATCAAGTTATCATTGACTGGGCTGCTCGTTGATTGAATAACATAGACATGCGATCCACGAATACTTTCTTCAATGTTTACTTGAATTTCTCCATCACTAAATTGAGTAACAGATGATTTTCCTAACTCGACGCCGACTGCTGCTGCAATTTTCTCTGCTAATGGGCGATTGGAATTTAACGCAAAAATTTTTAATCTTGGGTCAAAGTAATGTTTTGACATGGGGACCTCCACTTTCTTTTTCACAACTCTAGAATTCTACCTAATAAATAGTAGTCATATTTTTTAAATAAATCAAGTGATTTTGCAAAAGTCTTAGTTTAGATAAGGGAGTTTTTTTGCATATCCTTCTTTATTGACTTGTCTTGCTCTCGCAATTGCCAGCGCATATTCTGGAATATTGTCTGTAATTGTTGACCCGGCAGCAATCGAACTGTTTTTAGCTACCTCGACAGGTCCGATGATATTCGTGCTAGAACCAATAAAGCTGTGGTCGCCGACAGTCGTATGATGTTTGTTCTTTCCATCATAGTTGACGAAGACAACACCACATCCGACATTGATTTCTTCTCCCAGCGTAGCATCACCAACATAAGTCAAGTGACCGACTTTAGTTCCTTTGCCGATTTGAGCATTTTTCACTTCCACAAAGTTTCCGATATGGACGTTTTCGCCAATTTCAGCTTTTGGTCGTAAATGTGCATAAGGTCCCACATCTGCATGTTTCTTGACATGGCTGCTTTCAATGACTGAGTTTTCAATGACGACGTGATCCTCAATCCTACTGTCTACGATTTTTGAATGTGACCCGATGACACAATCAGAACCAATGACTGTATTTCCTTGGATTTGTACACCTGCTTCGATCAATGTGTCTGGACCGATTTCTACGCCTGCATCGATGTATGTCGTTGCTGAATCGACAAAGCTTACGCCATTGACCATATGCATCTGGTTAATTCGCTTTCTCATGATCTCATTTGCTTTAGCTAACGCGATCCGATCATTGACTCCCATTGATTCTTCAAAATCATCCGTTTGATAAGCAGCAACTGTATGGCCTTCTTCTTTTAAGATTTCGATGATATCTGTTAGATAGTATTCACCTTGAGCATTGTTTGTTCCAACTTTGCTTAACGCATCGAACAAAGCTTCGTTGTCAAAACAGTAAGTTCCTGTATTGATTTCTTGTACAAGAGCTTCTTCTGGTGTTGCATCTTTTTGTTCCACGATTTTTTCTACGATCCCAATATGGTCACGGATGATTCGTCCATATCCTGTTGGGTTTTCTGCTTGTGCCGTCAAGATCGTTGCACTTGCATTTTTTCCTTGGTGATATTCAAAAAGATTGTTCAGCGTTTCAGTAGTCAATAATGGTGTATCGCCACTGATAACTAACGTTGTTCCTTTTTTTCCTTCCAAGAAAGAAGCAGCTTGCAAAACAGCATGTCCTGTTCCCAATTGTTCTGCTTGTAACGCATATTTACTGCGTTCTCCTAGTTGTGCTTTAACTTGTTCTGCTCCGTGTCCAACGATCGTAATCACTTCATCTGGTTTCGTTTCACTGACCCGATTAATGATATGTTCTACCATAGGTTTACCAGAAACGGGATGTAAAACTTTATATAATTTTGACTTCATGCGGGTACCTTTCCCTGCCGCCAAAATAATTGCATAACGTGCGTCCAACTGCGTCACTCCTAAATATAGTTTGCTGATTTCAGTTTATCCCAGTATACCCATTTTTTCAACAAAACAAGTGATTTTCTTTTATCCCAGCGTTTTCTGGATAAAAAAATAGATAGACCATAACGGGCCTATCTATTTGGTAACCGGTGCTCTCCTGCCAACTCCTCGGTCACAAGTCACACTACTCATAAAACATGAAAAGCTGTTTTTTGAAATCGTTTCTTGTGACTTAGAGTTAAACGGTAGGCTTACAACCTCTTCATTAAACGTTTTTCAATCAGCTGACCTTCGGTATTAGCTCAATAAACGGCAAAATATGAGGAGCAATTTTTCCGTTTATTGAGCTAATACTCAGGACAGGACGCTGATTTCACAACCTCTAGATAAACGGTGTTCAAAAGCCAGTTTCTCGGTATTAAGCCAAATTTATGAAAAAATGTGGAAAGCCATTTTCACAAAATTTTTCTTACTACTCGAAACTAAGCGGCTTTTTCACAACCTCTTATTCTGAAAAATAATTTCCTGGCACAACCGTAATATTTTTCGTTTGAGTATCTACATCTTTGACATAAAGCAGTGACGTATAATCATCGATGGCGCGATGACCGTTGAATTTTGATTCGGCAAATACAGTGATGCCAACAAGTTCTGATTCGAATTCTTCAATCAAGCTCTTCATTCCGTTGACTGTTCCGCCGCCTTTCATGAAATCATCCACTACAAGGACACGTGAACCACGTTTCAAACTTCTCTTAGACAGTTCCATCTTTTCAATTCTTTCAGAAGATCCAGACACATAGTTGACACTTACTGTTGATCCTTCTGTTATTTTTGAGTCCCGGCGTACAATAACGAATGGCGCATTCAGATAATAGGACACAGCTTGGGCAATAGGTACGCCTTTTGTGGCTACAGTCATTACAGCATCGATTTTTTCACCAAGGTATTTAGAAGCAATGATTCTTCCAACTTGACGCAGCAGTTCAGGTTCTCCTAACAAATCAGAGAGATAAACATATCCTCCTGGAAGCAGACGGTCTTGTTCTGATAGACGTTCTGCTAGAGATTCAATATATTTTTTCGCCTCTTCATATGAAATTTCAGGGATGAACAATACACCACCTGCAGCACCCGGGATTGTTTCCAAGGTTCCATACCCTCGTTCTTTAAATGTTTTCTTGATGATTCCCAAATCTTCACTGATAGAAGATTTAGCAGATTCATAACGTTCGGCAAAGCTTGTTAAGGAAATCAATTCATGCGGGTGATTCAATAAATACTGTGTCATGTCAACTAGACGTTCACTGCGACGTACTTTCACCTATTCCAACTCCTTTTAAGAAATTTTATCGTTTTACATTATATAAGTTTTTCTTCAAAAATTCGAGCATTTTATGAAAAAATAAGAAAATAGTTCGGTATTTATTAAAATAAAAAGAAGCCTATAAAAAATTTTTCGTTTTTATAAGGCTTCTTTTCTTTATAATTTAGTTATTTTTTCTTCTGAAGGCAACCAATATTCGTTTGATGATATTTACAATCAGGAACAAAGCAATAAAGACTAATGTGATTGTTGCTCCTGGAGGTGTATCTAGATAAAACGAGCTAGTTAGTCCTGACAGCATCCCTAGAAATCCTACACAAACACTGATAGCAATCACGACATTGAAGCTTTTGCCTAATCGCATACCGATTGCTGCGGGAAGAACCATGATTGCGGATATCAAAAGTGCACCGGCAATCGGGATCATCACAGCAATAGCCACACCAGTAATCACATTGAACATCATCGACATCAAATGAACGGGTAGCCCATCCACGTGGGCGGTATCTTCATCAAAAGTCAGAACATACATCGGCCGTTTGAATAAAAAGAACAATATACCGATGGCAACGAATAAGATTCCTAAAAAGATGACTTGCTCCCATGTAATGGTCACGATCGAACCAAACAGATAGGATTGGATACTTGTTGCTGAATTCCCTCCGCTCAAATTCATCAATACTAACGCTAGCGCCAAACCACCAGCCATTAAAATGGCAATGGAGATTTCTGAATAGGTTCGGTAGATCGTTCGCAGATACTCCAATATCACAGCTGCTAATACAACGACTAGCATGGTCGTAAGTGTAGGATTAAGGTTCAAAAAGAATCCTAACGCTACCCCTGCTAAAGAGACATGAGAAAGCGTATCAGCCATCAGCGATTGTCTTCTGATCACTAAAAACACACCTAGCATCGGGGCGATTCCGGCAATGAAGATAGCGGCAAGAAACGCTCTTCTCATGAATTCATATGAAAGCAACGCCATTGAGAATCCTCCTTTCTCACCAGTCGGATCTGTCTGTCCGCATACTGTTTGATATCTTCATGATCATGGGTGATCATTAGAACTGATTTCCCATGGACATGCGCACTATGTCGGAGAAGACGATAAAATTCATTTCTGGATTCTTCATCCATACCTGTTGTTGGTTCATCAAGAACAAATAAGTCAGGGTCAGTAGCAAAAATACGCGCTAAACTGATTCGCTGCTTTTGTCCGCCAGACAATTCACCTATTCGCCGATTTCGCATATCCCACATCCCTACAGCTTCTAAAGCACGCTGTACATGTTGATGATCTTTTTCAGAGAGACGCTTGAACCAGCGGCCTCTTGGATATCTTCCTGAACGGACTAATTCGATCACCGTACTAGGAAAACCTGCATTGAAAGATGCAACTTGTTGAGGAATATAACCGATACTTAATTTTTTTCCTTCTTGATTTTTCTCAGCAATCTTTATCATTCCTTTTGAAGGTTTCAGTAATCCTAACGATGCTTTCACCAAGGTTGACTTGGCTGCTCCATTTTCTCCAGTTAAAATGACAAATTCACCCGCATCTACATGATAAGAGACATCTTCTAGTACAGGTTCATCATCATAGTAAAAGGTCAAATCAGATATTTCGATATAACGCACCTTACAACCTCCATTCTAAAACTTAATTGATACTTTCTTTTAAAGCTTTCAGATTTTTTTCCATGACAGAAATATAATTTTCGCCTGCTTTGATTTGTTCATTAGTCAAGCTTTCTAAAGGATTCAACACTTCTAGCTTCACTCCTGTTTCATTCGACAATGTCTCAGCTACCTTCGAAGAGGCATTTTCTTCAAAATAAATCACTTTGATGTTGTTTTTCTTCACAAATTCTTTTAGCTCAGCTAAGCGACTTGGTGTGGGTTCCTGATCTGGTGAAACGCCCGAAATCGCTACTTGTTTTAAGTCGTATTGATTCGCTAAATAAGCAAAAGCAGCATGCTGAGTGACAAATGTGCGGTTTGTTGCATCTTTTAGCTCATCGGAGTATTTTTGATCCAGTGCTTCAAGCTTTTTGATATAAGCATCGGCATTCTTCGTAAAAGTTTCCTTTTTATCTGGATATTTTTCGCCTAATTCTTCAGCAATCGTTCTGACTTCTTTTATAGCTAATACCGGATCGAGCCAAACATGTGGATCGTATTCATGTGAATGACCATGCCCTTCTTCTGATTCTTCATGTTCGTCTGCTTCTTGCGATTCTAAACGGTCGATTCCTTTAGCTGCTTCGATCATCAAGGTCTGTTTGCTATCCACTGAATCCTTTAACGAATCCACAAAAAATTCCATGTCTGAACTATTATACACGAAAACATCTGCATCGGAAATTTCTGCTCTTTCTTTTGCACTTGGTTCGAAATCATGCGGCTCCGTTCCAGCAGGGATCAAAAGTTTCACGTTTCCTTCATCCCCTACGATCTCTTTTGTAAAATCATACATCGGATAAAAAGTCGTAACGATCGTCAAATCCTCTTTTTTGTCTGCTTCCTTGTTCGTATTTCCACATGCTGCAAACAGTAAAGCACCTATCATTACCGTAGCTGTCAAAAGATATTTTTTCATTTATATGCTCCTTTCAATGAACAAATCGGAATTTTACGATTTATTAACGTGAACTAATGTATCAAAATAAAAAAACACAGTCAATAGAAATCCATCAATTTCTGATTTAAGCATGTATATTCTTGATTAAATCGTAAAATGGATGAGTTGCTGCTCATATCTAGCCATTTCACTACAATAAAAAACTGAAGAATACCATTTTAGGATTCCTCAGTTTTTCATCACCTATTTTACTTCTTATATTTTATTGCAGGGTTCGTACTAAATAAACTTCCTCACAAAAACCTTTTAACCCATTATATACTCTCTGCGCTCTTGAATAATGTTGACACAAGGCAAAAACGGTTGGTCCGCTTCCACTCATCAATGCAGCATCTGCTCCGTACTTGATCATACGCTCTTTGATTTGATGGATGACTGGATGCCGCTTTCCCGTTATATCTTCTAAACTGTTTCCCATTTTTTTGATCATCTGCTGATAATCTTGCTCTCGGATGGCTTCAGCAAGTCCGTGGATGTCTTGATGTTGGATGGCTTGCGTATCTACTTCTCTAAACACTGTACGTGTAGAGACACTCATTCTTGGTTTGACCAACACAACCCAGCACTGTGGCATAGAAGGTAATACTTGGATTTCTTCCCCTTTGCCACCGACAAATGCCGTACTTCCGTAGACACAGTAAGGAACATCTGTACCGACTTCCAAACCGATTTCTGCCAGTTCTTCTAACGAACAGCCCAGATTCCATAATTGGTTGATCCCTCTTAGAGCAGCTGCACAGTCTGTACTTCCTCCGCCTAATCCAGCTGCTACTGGAATATTCTTCTTAACAAAGATCTTGACACCGGTTTTGATATTGTATTTATTTTTTAGCAATAAAGCAGCTTGATAAACATTGTTCCGTTCATCTACCGGTAAAAATGCTTTATTTGTTTCTACAATGATTTTGTCTTCTGTTATTTCTTCAAAAAATAGATGATCTGCCAAGTCTACGCTCGACATCACCATTTCCAACTCATGATACCCATCTTGCCGTCTATATAATACATCCAGTCCTAAATTTATCTTGGCTGGCGCTTTTTCAATCAATTCCATCCTCTCACCCATTCGAAAAGTCTAAGTCGCAAGTATTCTATCATAGGGAAAAATAAAAGTATAGCTTATGTCTGCCTAGTGGTTGATTTTGTCATCGTTTCAACAGCTTTCACAGAATTTTCTCTTCATAATCCAAACAAGTTCTAGTGATTCTTATAATTCTGTGAGCACTTCTTCTGCCAAACTCGGAACATTTCCTTTTTCTTTTCCTATCAGACTGAGTAGCTGCATGGTAGCAAATCCGAAATTACTTCCTTTCCTATAAGCAAAATAACGTCCTTCCCAATGATCGACATATTTTAATTTCTTTTCATAAGCAGACTGGAAGGAATAGAAAAAATTACCATAATTATATACGATATGCATGACTTTTTCTTGAAAGAAAGAAAAATCTGTTTCTCCAACATTAGCTAATGGAGCTAAGCCTAGATTGGCTTCCGAGTAGCCCATTTTCTCGTATACAATAAACAGATTGGCTAACAGATAGTCAGCTAATTCCTCAGATTCTTTAGGTAAGACCCGCAACAAATCATATCCCGCCTGCTTCTTCGTCATCGGCTGAGCGGTGATGAAGCCAACGACTTTTTGATCTTTACGGACAATACCGACACCGCTAGATAATACATATGATTTATCAAATCGTCCCACAGAGAAGTATTTTTCTCGTGCACCTTGAAGCCATTTTTGTGAAACTTCATTTACAGCTTGATGTAATTCTTCCGGCAGTTGATCGTACCAAGTAAAATGGTATCCTTCTTTCATCAAACGTTGATATTCAAGTTGCTGACTCAGCCGAGACAAGTCTTCTGTTGCTAGATCAACAATCCCTGCTTCACCTACTTTCGTGAAGTGAAAACCCAATTCATGAAGCATCACTACGTAGCTTTCTGATATCTTATAAAACGCAAGCTGATAGCCTAAACAATCTGCTTGTTTCATAAACTGATTCGTTGCTGCCCGCATCATTTTAGGATTGCCAACTGGATCTCCTAAAACAAAGCATTTGTTTCCTTTGATCTGATAACCAAAAACGACTTGATCTTGGTCGTCTTCTTGGTAATAAAAATAACTGTAACCTGACAAGCGAAGCTGATGGCTTGTAGCTGTGCCTCCGTATGTTTCCAATAAACGGTCAAAACGGTCTTTTTCGTACTCACTGCCAAGCTTCGTAGTATCTTCAGCTAAATATTGATAAAGCGCCACTAAAGCTAGCAATGAGATGCCCAAACCAATAAGCCCTGAGAACCACACATCATCTGAAGGAAACAAAATAAAATGATTTCCTGTTATTCGACCGACTAAAAAGCGTCCGCTGTGATAGCCTGCAATTGCGTAAACGATAAACAAAAAGCCGAACAAGCTAGCATCAAAGATTATAGCTCCCCAAGAATAAACGAATTTTGTTCGATAAAATTCTTTTCTGGATAACCACACAGCTAACAGAATCAAGACATATACCAATATCAACTGCCAAGATAACGTACGTGTGATTGTATTTAAAATACCAAAAGATAGTAAAGCAATCGTAGGCAGAAATGCCTTTTTGACTTTTACTGAAAGTGCTCTAGCAAGGCCGAGTAATAAAAAGCCAACCAATAGATTCACTGTCTGATCTAAAAAATTGAATGAGAACGGCAATAATACTTGAAATAGCCGACTGATTGCAGACAGATTAGTGATTGTTGATAGAAGTACCATCATGATCCCCGCAAAATAGACAGCACTTACGAGCACGATATGCGCAACCTTTTGGAAAAACAGTCGCGGAATGTTATCTAAAAATCGATTGATTTTGACTCCTGTATGTGTGATGAACAATAGAAGTCCCGTCATAAAAGGTAGAACATAATAAAACAACCGATAATATAATAGCCAAACTACTGCTACATCTTGCCGAACAGACAATTGACTCATTCCTAAGATCATCAAAACGTCAAAAGTCCCCATTCCACCTGGGACCATCGTCAGCATTCCTATCAATGTAGCAATCATGAACATAGGATAGATCGAAAGCATCGAAATATCTATTCTCATCAACTTGCCGATGATCAAAAATACCGCAAGGGCTCCCGTCCATTGTCCAAAGGATGCCAGTAGCAGACCAAGCAAGCCTTTTGGATAAAACTCGAAGAACAATGTCTTTCTCTTTAGATAAGCAAAAAAGAAAATGACTGGTGCTAAAAAACTACCGCCGAAAAGCCAGATCCAATAGCTTCGAAAAATACTTTCTGACTGAATAAAAAAGACATCAATAAATGTAAGAAACGACCATACAGACAAACCAGTCAGCATAAATAGTGCGACTTTTGATACAGTGGCTAAAACCATTTTTCTATTTGTCTGCTTTCCATAAAAACTAGCCCGCAGACTTGCTCCTACCACACCACCAAAACCGGCGAGATTGTTGATCGTGTTTGTTACCCACGCAGCAAGAAGAAACTCTTTTCTTTCCATTTTTGGTTTTCCTTGTTTTTCTAAGACTCTGATCGTCACCCAATCATACAACAACATCGGAGTGACACCCAGCAGTCCAGCCAGAATCATGAGCAGGATCGTCATGCGGCTTTGTTGTCCCATCCTTTGCCAAATATCTTGCCAACTCATGCCATTAGCAATATTTGCGACTTGATTTGCCACAAAGACTAACACGGAGCCGAAAAAAATCAGTTTTAAAATCAGACTATGTTCCTTTATCCATTGCAGCATCAAGTATCGTTTATTTTTCACATTTTCCCATTCCTAACTTGTATACTTTTGTGTCATACCCCAATGTTATCTTATTTATTTTAATTTTTCCACTTTAGACCTGTTCTTTGCTTGCGATGATAGAAAAAGAAAGATATCCTAATGCTAAAGGAGAGGATAACATGAAAGTAGGATTTATCGGCACAGGGAATATGGCACAAGCTATTATTGATGGTTTATTAAAAAAAGGAACAGTCTCGAAAGAAGAGGTGTTCGTTTCCAGTGGACATTTTGAAAATGCACAAAAATTTGCTGCTGAAACTGGCGTCCATGCATGCAAAAGTAATCAGGAAGTTGCATCACAATCAGATATCGTTCTTTTAGCCGTGAAACCAAAAATCATTGAAAAAGTATTGGAAGAACTAAGAGAATATAGCCAGAAAGTCTTATTCATTTCTATTGCTTCAGGAAAATCATTAACAGATTTAGAAACAGCGCTTGAAGATCCTCAGGCCTCCATCGTACGTGTGATGCCGAATGTCAATGTCAGCGTAGGAGCAGGCGTTTCTGCGATTTGCAAAAATGAAGCTGCCACGGAGGAACAGCTTCAGCAAGCTACGATGATTTTTGAAGCAATCGGCAGCGTCTATCCTTTAGCAGAATCAGATTTCAGTACATTCATTGGCCTTGCTGGCAGCTCACCCGCATTCGTTTACATGCTGATCGATGCGATGGGACGGACTGGTGTACTGAATGGTTTGTCCAAACAGACAGCCACTGAGATTGCTGCAAAAGCAATTATGGGTTCTTGTCAAAAATTCCTTTCAAGTGATAAAAATCCATGGGAACTTGTAGACCAAGTTTCTTCTCCTGGCGGTACAACTGTTGCAGGTGTAGTTGCCTTAGAAGAAGCAGGATTCATCCCAGCAATCATCAAAGGAATCAATACGACGATCGAGAAAGATCTTGAGATGTTGAATAAAAAATAATGATAGCAATGTTTTTTCGTGCCTTACAAAAAAAGAAGAGCTGTGGCTTTTGCCGCGGCTCTTCTTTTGTATTTTTTATTATTTAGCATAATCAGTTGCACGAGTTTCCCGAATAACGATTACTTTGATGTGTCCAGGATAATCCAGTTCTTCTTCGATTCGTTTACGAATATCACGTACTAAACGAACAGCGTCTAAATCCGAGATTTCTTCTGGCTTGACCATTACCCGAACTTCGCGTCCAGCTTGAACTGCGTAACTTGATTCTACACCGGCGAAGCTGTTCGAAATATTTTCCAGACTTCTTAAACGACGGATGTAGTTTTCTAATGATTCACTTCGCGCACCAGGTCTTGCTGCTGAGAGCGCATCTGCTGCAGCTACAAGGACAGAGATAACAGAAGTAGCTTCCACATCTCCATGATGAGAAGCGATCGCGTTGATTACTACTGGGTTTTCTTTGTACTTGGCAGCTAATTCCGCACCGATCTCAACGTGAGATCCTTCAATCTCATGGTCAAGTGCTTTCCCAATATCATGGAGCAACCCGGCACGTTTTGCTAATTGGATATCTTCGCCAAGCTCTGCTGCTAAGATACCAGCTAATTTTGCAACCTCGACCGAATGCTTCAAGACGTTTTGTCCATAACTAGTTCTGAATCGCAGACGTCCGATGATCTTGATTAGATCTGGATGAAGTGTATGAGCACCGACTTCAAACGCTGCCTCTTCCCCGTATTCGCGAATACGTTCATCCATTTCTTTACGAGATTTCTCGACCATTTCTTCGATACGCGCTGGATGGATTCGTCCATCTTGTATCAGTTTTTCCAAGGTCATCCGTGCGATTTCTCTTCGGATTGGATCGAATCCGGAAAGAACAACTGCTTCCGGTGTATCATCGATGATTAAATCGATACCAGTCAGCGTCTCAAGCGTTCGAATATTACGACCTTCTCGTCCAATGATACGACCTTTCATTTCATCATTCGGAAGGGTAACGACTGAAACAGTCGTTTCTGAAACTTGATCTGCTGCGCAGCGTTGAATCGCTAATGATAATAAGTTTTTCGCTTTGCGATCTGCTTCTTCTTTGGCACGCTGTTCAGATTCTTTTACCATTAGAGTTAACTCATGATTCAGCTCTTCTTCAGTCGATTTCATGATGACATCTCGTGCGTCCTCTTTTGATAAACCAGCAATTTTTTCTAGTTCTTTTTGTTGATCTTCAATCATTTTTTCAACGTCTTTTTCTCGCTCTTCAATTAATTGCTGTTTTGAACTAAGTGCTTCTTCTTTACTTTCAAGTGAGTTCTCGCGTTTTTCTAACGAGTCATCTTTACGATTCAGCGTTTGTTCGCGTTGAATCAAACGATTCTCTTGAGATTTTAATTCTAACTTACTTTCTCTCAGCTCACTTTCAACTTCAGAACGGTATTTCTGATTTTCTTCCTTAGCTTCTAACAATGCTTCTTTTTTTAGAGTTTCTGCTTCTTTTTTTGCACTATCGATGATTCCAGCAGCTGATGATTGTGCACCAGCTATTTCTTTCTCGTGACGTGACTTTGCGACCATAAACCCTAAACCAAGACCGACAATTAAACCGATGATAGCGAGGAGAATGTTGAATACCATAAAATCCACCTCCATACTATCTTTTTCATTTTTATCATCTATACAGCTTCTATGATAAATTATTCTAAACTCGTCAATATGCATCTTCGCATATATGTGTACAAAAAACATGCACAACTTTATTCTAATGTTTGTACCCCGTAGTGTCAACTTTAAATAAACAAAGAAACGGCTTTCTACTTATTCATTAAACGATGGTTTTTAAAATAAATGACACTAGTTTCATATAGGTAAACCTTTAAATTGAGAAACTTTTCTATTAAATTATTCTTTGTAGATGAACAGATATTTTTATTTTATGTACCCACTCGTATAATTAAATAACTCACGATTTCTTTATTCAATAAAAAAACGGCAGGTCAAGGAGAGTACCTACTCTTCAGACCAGCCGTTTTTGTTTATCATAATTTTTATTCTTCTACTAAAGGCAATTCTTCTTGTCCTTTTTCATCTTCTGGGACAGCGACTTCTTCACCAATACCATAAGCTGCTCTAACTAGAGCAGAAACTTCTGCCATCATTTCAGGATGATTAGCCATATAGATTTTAGCGTTTTCCCGTCCTTGACCAATCCGATCTTCTTTATAAGAATACCAAGCACCGCTTTTATCAACAATGTCTTTTTCTACTGCCATGTCTAGAAGTTCTCCTTCTTGTGAGATCCCTAAACCATACATGACATCTACTTCAGCGATTTTGAAAGGAGGTGCTACTTTGTTTTTTACGACTTTGATCTTTGTACGGTTACCAACAATATCTGTACCTTGTTTCAATTGTTCTGCACGACGTACTTCCAAACGGATCGTTGCGTAGAATTTCAATGCGCGTCCTCCAGGAGTGATTTCTGGATTCCCAAACATCACGCCTACTTTTTCACGGATTTGGTTGATGAAAATAGCGATTGTTTTTGTTTTGTTGATCGAACCAGAGAGTTTACGCAATGCTTGAGACATCAAACGTGCTTGTAACCCGACATGTGAGTCACCCATTTCGCCGTCGATTTCTGCTCGTGGAACTAAAGCAGCAACTGAATCGACTACTACGATATCTACAGCCCCACTTGATACTAAAGCATCAGCGATCTCTAGACCTTGTTCTCCTGTGTCAGGCTGTGAAAGAAGTAGTTCATCGATATTCACACCTAATTTTTGTGCATATTGCGGATCTAACGCATGCTCAGCATCAATGAAAGCGGCCGTTCCGCCATTTTTTTGTACTTCTGCAATAGCGTGTAGTGCAACTGTTGTTTTACCTGAACTTTCAGGTCCATATACTTCGATGATACGTCCACGGGGGTAACCGCCGACACCTAAAGCGACATCTAACGCAAGAGAGCCACTTGGAATTGTAGAGATTTGTTGGTCGATTTTTTCGCCCAATTTCATAATAGAGCCTTTACCATAGCTCTTTTCAATTTTTTTCAGTGCAGCATCTAAGGCTGCTTTACGATCATCTGCCAATACGATAATCCTCCTTATATTTACAAATCAGAGCAACATTTCATTATCCTTATCATATCTTTTTTAGTGAAAAAAAGCAAGAAAAAACCGAACAAATATTCGCATTTATCATTTTCTTAAAAGCTGTTTTCTCAAAAGATCAAATCCTTGCATAACCGCATTATATCTGATAGCAGCACGATCTCTGGCAAAGTGATATTTTTCCGAAACCACGCCGTCTTTAGATGAAATAGCGATCCATACTGTTCCTGCAGATTGACCTTCTAACGTGTCCGGTCCAGCCACTCCGGTGAAAGCTACACTGTAATCTGTTCTTGCTATCTCACGTGCTTGAATGGCCATCTGCTCCACACATTCTTTGCTGACTGTTCCATATTCTGCTAATAGCTCCGGATCAATCTCCAGAAAACCAGCTTTTGTTTGGAGCGAGTAGGTAACGAATCCGCCTGGAAATACTTCAGATACACCAGCAATGTCGCCTAATGCGGCTTGGAAGGCGCCGGCTGTCAAACTTTCCGCTGCTGTTACAGTCTGCTTGTTTTCTTTCAGTAGTTCCACTACGACTTTTGCTAGCGAATTATCATCGCCGTATCCATAAAAATATTCCCCTACTCGTTCTTGGATTTTTTCTTCTAATGCTAAAAGAGCTTGATTCCCTGCCTGAACATCATTTGTTTTCACTGTCAGTCGTAATGTCACTTCATTTGGTTTGGCATATGGTGCGATCGTTGGATTGATCTGTGTCTCAATCAGATCTTTTAGCTCAGTGACCAGTCGCGATTCACCAATCCCATAAAAGCGCAAAACTTTAGAAATTAGTTTTTCTTCAGAAGGAAAACGTTCCTCTAGTAAAGGACGTACTTGTTCCACAAACATTGGTTTCAACTCATTAGGCGGACCGGGAAGAAGGATATACGCATGTGTATCTGTTTGATAAAAAGTCCCTAAAGCAAGCCCTGTACGATTTGGTAGAGGAACCCCGCCTTCGATAATCTGGGACTGTTGCAGATTGTTTTTGGTCATTTTTCGATGGGTTGTTTCAAAATATGCCAATAATTTTTTGTATCCTTCCGTATTTTGTATGAGAGACTTACCGAGGTGAGCCGCAGTTGCTTCTTTTGTCAGGTCATCTTCTGTCGGTCCTAATCCGCCACATAAGAGTATGAGTTCACTTCTTGTTTCAGCTAGAGCAATCAACTCTTCTAAACGCTGCTGATTATCTCCTACAACTGTTTGATAATAAACTTCGATACCTAGATCAGCTAGCTGTTCTGACAAGAAAGTGGCATTCGTATTCACGACTTGTCCTAGTAAAAGTTCTGTTCCGACAGCTATTATTTCTGCTTTCATTACTTCCCGCTCCCTTATATAGTATACGCTGTATTTTTATATTTTTTTATTTAAAAAGAGGGCAAGGAGCTGTGACAAAAATCTTGTCACAGCTCCTTGTTCCAAATAAACAGTGTTCTCCTGCCAAAACCTCGGTCATAAGTCACAATATACATAAAACATGAAAAGCTGTTTTTTGAAATTATCCCTTGTGACTCAGAGTTAGACGGCAGGCTCACAACCTCTCCACTAAACGATACTTACATTGATCCTTTGAACACACCGCTGTTTTTGATGAAGTAATCCACACCTGAATAGATAGTAAAGATCAGACAAGCATAAAGCATGATTTGATCTACTGGAATACCGATCAGGCTGAATGGGATATTATTGATAAACAGCAAGATAATAGCAACCATTTGTGTAGCCGTCTTGACTTTTCCCGGCCAAGCTGCAGCCATGACTTCTCCATGTTCGACAAGTAGTAAACGCAAGCCTGTGACGGCTAATTCACGACAGACAATGATCGCTACTACCCAACCAGGGGCCTTTCCTTGGTCAACCAACATGATAAAAGCAGTCATAACTAGCATTTTATCTGCCAACGGGTCCGCAAACTTGCCAAAATTAGTGACAAGGCCTCGCGCACGGGCAATTTTTCCATCTAACCAGTCTGTGATACTAGCTAAAGCAAAAATAACTGCACCTACTAGCTGTGTGACAGCCAGTGTGGTGTCTCCTACGTTAAATTGTCCCCAATCTAAAGGTAAACCTACAACCAAAATGAAAATCGGGATCATACAAATTCTAAGTACAGTTAATTTATTTGGTAAATTCACACTATCGACTCCTTTCTTCCCTATTCTACGTGACTATCAGCGAAGTTTCCACCGATATTATTTACTTTTCCAAATGAATTTATTCAAAGGAGTATTTTTATTGAAATTGATCTTTTTGAATTAACGAAGAAGGACCGCGACACAGATTTGTCACGATCCTTCTTTTTTATACCTACAAGTAAACAGATGCGTAAACTAATTTATACGATCATTCTGCGTATTGAAGAGTAAGGTTCACATTTTTTGGACTCTGATTGTTTTCCCCTGGATTAACTGGTACGGATTCTCCATTCGCTTTGATCGTTGCATTGCTTGCTGCACCAATCGTGATGGTCGCATTTGTTGCTGTTTCCGGTAACACGGTACTCTGTGTTTCATTTGCTGCCAGTGTCCCTTGATAAACATAGGCATTGTCTACTAGCACACCTAACCATACACGATTGACAGCAGTAAATTCAAGGGTTACAGGCTTGGTAGCGTCTGTGATATTTACTGCGATGGCACTGCCAGAATCTTCTCCTGTAGCTATTGCCATTTTCTTTTCTTCACTTGATTTTGTTGTTGATTCTACTGTAGAAGACTCTTTGGTCTGCGTGCTTTGCTCTGAGGAAGAGGACTCCTCGACTGATCCTTCTACTTTAAGCGAAGAAGCTGTGTCTCCGATTATTGGATCAGCTTGACGATCTTGCCAAGTCATATAGCCCACGACAACGACAATCGCCAAAGCAACCAATCCTAATAAAATGACAGGAAGACTTGTCCAAAAGCGACTTGGATGCGATTCTTCCTGATGCATTGCTTTTCTAGAAGTACTTACTGTTTCAGGCTGCGGACGTTCAGGGACCGATCCTGTCAATTTGCTTTTCCCATCAAAAACATCGACTAAATGGTCTCCATCTTCTCCTACAGCTTCAGCGTATTGCCGAATAAATGCCCGCACGTAAAATTTACCAGGCAATTGGTCAAAATCATCATTGTCGATTGCTTCCAAATAACGTTTTTGAATTTTTGTAATCTGCTGTAATTCATCTAAAGATATTTTTTTATTCAGGCGTGCTTGCCGTAATTTTTCTCCGATGGTTTCAAAAGCCACTCGTTCATCTTCTCCAGTCTGTTTGATTCTCCGAAGCATCTGCTGTTGCAACGAAAGACGTTATGTTTGGGTGCTGTGACAAAAGTCATGTCACAGCTCCTTTTTTCCGAATAAACATTGTTCTCCTGCCAACTCCTCTGTCACAAGTCACAATATCCAATAAATATAAGAAGCTGTTTTTTGAACTTGTTCCTTGTGACTCGGAGTTAAACGGCAGGCTCACGACCTCTTTCTTAAACGGTGTTCAATCAGCTGTTCCTCGGTATTAGCTCAAAAACCGGCAAAATATAAGGAGATATTTTTCCGTATGTTTCTCTAATACTCAGGTCAAAACGCTGATTTCACAACCTCTTCCTTAAACGGTGTTCAAAAGCTTGCATCTGCGGTAATAAGTCCAACCAAGTTAAAAACATTAAGAAGCTGTTTTTACTTGGCTGTTCTTATTACTTGATGCAGGGCAGCTTTTTCACAACCTCTTGGTACACGGTGTTCCAGAAGTAGCTTCTTCGGCAATAAGCCGAAATATCACAAAAATTTGAGAAGCAATTTTCGTAAATTCCTTCTTATTTCTTGAAGCTGACCACTTCTGTCACAACCTCTTTGATTACTTCGTTTGATTTTATTTTAATATAAGTTGATTAAAAGAGAGCATGATTTGTTTTATTTTCTCACTAATTTTTCCAACACAACTAAGAATACCATAAAAGCTGATTTTGGAGGAGGTTCCTACTACAAGTCTAAAACGAAATTTAAGACTTTTCCTCATAAAATACTGGTTTATTTTGGTCTCATGTAAAACTCGCTGAAGGCCTCTTCACTTATAAATGCTTCCCCAGCTGCCAGTACGTCTTTCATTTGGATCGAATCGATGATTTCAGGAAGATCAAATAAAGTTCGATCGCCAAATAAACTTTGCGTAAATTGATTGGCAATATATTCGATCGAATTTAATGATTGGAAATATTGTCCAAGCATTTTCTTCTTCAGCAAATCGAGATTTGTTTCTGACACTTCCGGATCATCAGCGAATCCAAGAATGATTTCTTTGACTTTTTCTGCTGCTTTCTCTGGTTCGTCCGTATCTCCGCTGAAGTCCGCAAAGTGAAATTCACGATCCAAGCTGAATTCAAAACCAAAGCTGTCATCGATAATTCCTTGATTGTACATCGCTAGATAGTTTCGAGAAGTATTGCCTAAAATCATTTGGAACAACAGATTGATTGCTGTTTTATAGCGTAACAGTTCTGTTCCTTCTTGCGGCAATGTGTCTAATCCTTTAATACCAAGTACAAATTTATCTCGTGTAATGGCTGCTTCCAATGCACTTTGTTTGATGATTTCTTTTGTGTTTTCAGGGAAATAACGTACAATTTCTTGCTTTGGAGGGAAATTTTTTGCTTCTTGGTTTTCCCGAATAAGTTTCATCAATTTCTCAGGCTCCATCTTACCAACTACAAATAAAACCATATTGCTTGGCTGATAAAACGTCCGATAGCACGTATACAAGTCTTGAGCTGTGATTTTGTCGATACTTTCAACCGTGCCCGCAATATCGATATGCAATGGGTGTGTAGGATACAAGTTATTTAGTATGCCAAAAAACATCCGCCAGTTAGGGTCGTCTTCATACATTTGGATTTCCTGACCGATGATTCCTTTTTCCTTGTTTACAGTTTCTTCTGTGAAGTAAGGTGCTTGTACAAAATCGATCAGAGTCGTCAGATTCTTTTCTACCTGATCCGTCGTAGAAAACAGATAGCTGGTTTTCGTAAAACTTGTGAAAGCATTGGCGGAAGCTCCTTGTTTCCCAAATAATTGAAAGACATCACCATCTTCTTTTTCAAACAACTTATGTTCTAAAAAATGGGCAATTCCATCTGGAACTTTCACCTTTTCTTTTTCACCATAGGGAATAAATTCGTTATCGATCGAACCATAATTCGTACTGAACAAACCATATGTCTTGTGATAGTCATTTTTAGGCAACAAATACACGGTCAAACCGTTTGGCAGTACTTCATGATAAAGTGTTTCATTGATTTGCTCATATTCTGTTTTATTCATTTGCATTTCCTCCTGCTAAAAAGAAGATTGCCTGCAATTCGATTTGCTCAGCTACTTGTTGTATCTCTTTGATCGTTACGCTCTCCATACGTTTCAACCATTCTTCATCAGATAATTTTGTTTCCGGCAGCCAGCTGTCCAAAAAAGAAGCTTCGATTGCCGCTTGCGGAGAGTCTAGAGAAAGCAGATATTGGTTTCTCAGCATTGCTTTTGTCTGAGACAGTTCCAACTCTGTTATTTCACCATTTCGCAAACTTTCTAATTGCTCGTGAATCAGATGAAGTACTTGATTTCGGTTCTTTTCATCGATACCGGTTTGGACACTCATGAATCCTCGGAACGTATCCACGCTACTAGAGGCATAATAAGCTAGACTTTCTTTCTCTCTGACATTCATGAAAAGTTTAGAGTGAGGAAAACCGCCAAATAAACCGTTAAAGACCATTAGCGCAAAACGTTCTGGTTCATCGTAATACACATTTGTCTGATAAGCTAGGTTCAGCTTTGCTTGAACGATTGGCTCACGTACTTGTCGTTCCTTCACGATATTCACTTGAGGTTGGGTATAAAACAGATCTGGATAAACTGTTTCCCGCGACTCAAATGGTAATTGCCCAACTGCTTCAGCTGCTTTGTCCGGATCAACATCGCCGACAACAAAAATGTCGATTTGATCATTTGCCATCATTTCTTGATAGTAGGACGCTAGCGAACTAGCAGTGATCTTGTCCAAATCTTCGACTACGCCCAACCCTGGGATCTTTTGTTCCGGGCTGTTTTCAAAATAAAGTTCTTGCAAGGCATAGGAAGCAAAAGTTTGTTTATCTTCCTTCAAACTTTCCAAATATAGACGCAGATTGTTCTTTTCCAAGTCAAACGTCAACTGATCAAACTGATGATTTTTAATATTTGGATAAAATAAAACCTCTTTTAAAAAATCTACCGCTTGAGAAAAAAGGTTTGGATCATTGACATATTCACCATTCACAAAACTGATCCCTGCGTTTAGCCAATGTAAATTTCCTTTTTTTCTAACTGATAATCCAAAGCTTGCGCCATAAAGCTCTGCAAGTTGCGCACTTAACTTTGTCTGATCCGGATAATTCAAACTATTTGTTTCCAACATGCTGCTGAGAAGTGAACGTTTCGTGATGACTTCTTGTTGCAGACGCGCAGTAAAACGGATAAAAATCCGGATCGTTTTGTATTGTTTTGTTGGTAAGACATGAAGATTCACGCCTTCTGCCAATTGATACACCATATTTATATGCTCCTTTTCACAGTTGATTGCCCGCTTACTCTTTTAATGGGTCAACCTGCCTTTTTTACTTATTCCTCTGCTTGAAATTTATAAGTTCAGGCAATTCGCCGTTTTTTCTAAATGATGTTACACTTTATAGTATAGCATAGATGTTTTTTATCAAAAGAAACAGACGGCTAAAAGCGTATATTGTTTTTTTATTTTTTATTTTTCGATATACTAAAGACAAATAAAAGAAGGGAGGGTCATTCATGATCAAAGAATTCAAAGAGTTCATCATGCGTGGAGATGTCTTGGATCTTGCTGTCGGCGTTGTTATTGGTAGTGCGTTTACAAGCATCGTAAACCAAGTGGTGCAAGGCTTGATCACACCACTAATAGGTTGGTTTGTCGCAATGATCACAGGTACTTCTGATTTAGAAGGAGCACTTTCAATTCTTGACTGGTCGCCGACAAAAGGCGTCACATTTGCGTTTGGTAACGTTATTAGTGCTATCATTACATTTCTGATCACTGGTTTTGTCTTATTCTTAGTTGTCAAAGCGGCAAACCGTGCGAAGAATTTACGCTCCAAAGAAGAGCAAGTGGAAGTGGAAGAAACTCCTACTGCAGAAGATTATCTTAGTGACATACGCGATCTTCTTGCCAAACAAGTGGCAGAAGACAATACACATCCAGTAGAGCAAACAAATCTTTCCGATACTTCTAAATAATAAAGAATCTAAAAAAAAGAAAGCCGATTTTCAGTGTCGGCTTTCTTTTTTTAGATTCTTAACTTGCTACTTGTTCCTTTTTCATGTCGATATGTGGAATATCATCTTCCAAATACACATCTGAGATTGCCTTGAATCCAAACGACTCATAAAAAGCTTGTAGGTATTCTTGTGCGCCGATCACGATTGGTTTTTCTGGAAAATTTTTCTGGATCATGTTAATCGTTTCTTGAACAATCTTTCTTCCTAAATCATCTTTACGGTTGTCCTGATGAACAAGGACACGTCCAAAATGGATACTCTCCGCTTCTTCATATACTCGCGTGTAGGCAAGGATCTTCCCATCAGTATCTTGAAAAAACGTATGCCAAGCTTGTCCATCAATGTCATCAACTTCTTGATAAGGACACTGTTGTTCCACAACAAAAACTGCGATTCGTTCTTTGACGATCGCGTAAAACTCTGCTGTTGACAATTCTTCAAATTTCTTTACCTGATATTCCACTAAGCAAACGCCCCCTGCTTTTTTATTCTTAGCATACCGATTCGCACACAAAAAAGCAAACGAACCTTACGAATCTCAGGCTCGTTTGCTTTTTAAACTGCTTCAGTTAAAAATTCGATCTCAACTGTCCGAGTAAGTACATCTGAATAGCTGTAAGATACTCATTCAAAAGAATTTTCTTCAGGATCCAAATCAACAACGAATACTGAAGGATAGGTTTCTGTTAAAACGCCGCGGCGTTCTGTTTGACGCTTTCTTCCTGTCTGAGCAACCAACATGATTGGGCTGCCGATACGACCTTCTAAATCTTTCTTGATTGAAGCTAAAGTTGTTGGCATACAGTTCACCTCTACTATCAACTATACCACATATTTTTAAAATTTTCAAGTTTACCATAAAAAAAAAAGAAATGCAATAAAAATAAATAAGAAGCTCATTAAGATTTTTCTAAATTATTCCTCATTATAAAATTTCAAGTGTTTTTTTATTTTGAGTTTTACTCTCCCGTAAGCGCTCATTACTTGCTTGTGATCCATTGCTAAACATTCAGCCATGTCTACAAAATCAACGCCTTGCATATAATAATGAAAAATTTTAGCTTCTATTTTTGAAAACTGGATTTCGCAATTTTCGATTGCTTCTTTTAATAAAAGATGCTGAATCGCTAAAGGTTCTTGCAATGTGATCTCTGCTAAAAAGTCTGGTCCTTCTGTCTCTATTTTTTGGTCGATTGAGACTTCATCTTTTTGATCACGACGCTTCAGCGCGTTCTGCTTCCTCAACAGAGAATAGATTTGATTGCTTATAATGCTTTTATAATAACTTCCAAAGCTAACACCTTTGCTTTTTTCGTAAGTTCTCAATGCCTGATATAAAGCGATCCTTGCTTCTTGTTCCCAATCCTCAGAAACATAATTTCTTAAATAATAGGTGTTTTTCAAACGTAGTAAAAGTGGAAAATATTTTTGATACAGGGCAGCAAATGCTTCTTCGTCACCATTACGTGCAGCGCGCAATAACTCCTCAGACATAAAATAATTCCTCCATAAATTCGTTTATGGAGGAATCTTATCATCAATGATTCATCGAACTGATTAGAACGATATGTTATTTATTTTTTCTCATTAAATCGTCCAATTTTTGGGACAATTTTTTTAACTGCTCTTCATTCCATGGAGAATTACGTCGGAAATCAATAAAATGCATATCTTTATTTTCTTGGGCTATTGTTTTTTCCGTTTTTTTTATCGTCTTATATAATTCATAAGCAGAAGTTCGTAATGCTCCTTGGGAAAAGATCATCCACTGTTCTGCTAAATCGCTTGTCGCCACTGTCACTTGTGTCAAACGGTCATTCAGCTGACCAGCGATTCTCTCGATATAACTGTCAGCCGTTTCGTCTTCTTTCGTAAAAACAACATCCAACTGGTATTTCTTATAATTTTGTTGGATGCCCGGAACTAGTTGGGCATCGAAGACAACGATGACTTCCATTCCTTCATATTTCGCATAATTTGATAAACGATGTAAAAGAGCTTCTCTTGCATCCGCCATTTTGTCCTGCTTTTTAAGCTGGACAAGTTCCGGCCACGAACCAATCATGTTGTAGCCGTCTACAATCAACAGCTGTTTTTTCATGGTCTACTCCCCCTGACGTTGGGAAAAAGCCTGATACATAAGCAAACCAGCAGCAACACTGGCATTTAAGCTCTGGACGTGCCCGGTCATCGGGATCGTCAGCAATTCATCCATTTCTTTTTTCAATCCTGGACTCATTCCTTTGCCTTCATTACCAATGACTAAAGCAATTGATCCTTTGGCATTCCATTTTTGGAAGTTTGTGCCGGTCATATCTGTGCCAAATACCCAAAATCCTGTTTCTTTGAGCTGTTGCACAGCTTGTACCAAATTCGTCACGCGTGCAACAGGGACATGTTCGACTGCCCCAGTGGAAGTCTTTGTTACGATAGGTGTGATTCCAACTGCTCGGTGTTTTGGTATGATCACACCATCGACGCCACTTGCGTCTGCTGTCCGTAAAATCGACCCAAAATTGTGTGGATCTTCGATGCTATCCAAAATCAAAAAGAAGGGGTCTTCTTTTTTCTCTTTTGTTCGTTCAATCAGTTGGTCAAGGGATAAATATTCATAAGGTGTAATCGCAAGAACGACTCCTTGATGCACGCCGTGATCGCTCAAAGTTTCTAATTTTTGTTTAGGAACCCATTTGACTGGCACAGCTTGTTCACGTGCGATTTCTTTCAGTTCTTCTACTTTTTCTCCTCGTGAATCTTCTTGAAGAAAGAGTTTATTCCCTCGCCCTTGTTGTAGCGCTTCTACTGCGGCATGGTGCCCAAAGACGAAATTATCTTCTAATGCTTCTTCATTTTGATCAGAAACTGACTGATTTCGTCCAGTTTGCTTTTTATTTGAATATCTATTTTGTTTTTTGTCTTCAAATCCACGTTTCGATTGATGTTTGTTTGTTCTTTCTTTACCCATTTTTTTCACCAACTTTCTGAATACACCAGCGGATCAATTCTTCCATCCGCTCGGTTTGTTTTGTCAAATGCAGATAGCCCATGAGCGCTTCGAACCCTGTTGCGACCCGATACGTCGTAACATCAGCATTTTTTGCGCTCGTATGGCTTTTAGCATTTCTTCCTCTGCGATAATAAAGTTCTTCTTCTTCTGTCAAAAGATGTTCTTCCAGCATTTGCTGAATCAAAAAGGCTTGTGCATTCGCAGAAACATAATTCGTTGCCGCACGATGCAGCTTATTGGGTTTTGTTTCTCCTTGATCAATCAGGTGGTCACGAACATAGATTTCGTAAATCGCATCTCCAACATAAGCCAAGGCTAAACCGTTCAATTGTGTGTAATCTCTCATGCTTCTCTTCTCCATCGGGTTCCTTGCGGTGTATCTTCTAATAAGATCCCTTTTTCTTTCAACAAATCACGAATTTCGTCGCTTCGGACAAAATCACGATTGCTTCTTGCTTGATTTCGTTCTTCGATCAATTGTTCAATCTCTTCATCTAATAACTCTTCTGCTGTAAATAAAATACCGAAGATCGAAAGCCATTGCGAGAATAAAGCTTCTCCTTGTGCCAAGACAGCGGCAGAAACTTTCGGCTGGTCTAGATAAGTGTTCAGCCACTTAGCAAGCTCATAGACCACTGTGATCCCATTTGCTGCATTAAAATCATCGTCCATTTCTTCGATGAATCGCTGTTCTAAATTTTCTAACAAAGCGATTTTATCCGCATCATCTGCCAAATTCTCTGAGGCAGTTTCTTGGCGGAATTTCAAATTGTCAAACGTATTCTTCAATCGTTGTAAATTGGTGGCTGCTTCTTTCATCGTCGTTTCACTGTAGCGGATCGGACGACGGTATTGTGTGGTCGCCATGAAGAAACGCAAGACTTGTGGATCAACGTTTTTGATCATTTCATGTACAGTGATGAAATTCCCTAGAGATTTACTCATTTTTTCATCGTCTTCGCCAATCGTTACATAGCCATTGTGCATCCAGTAATTAGCGAATTTTTTCCCTGTTTTCGCTTCACTTTGTGCGATTTCATTTTCATGATGAGGAAATTCTAAATCTTGCCCGCCACCATGGATATCGATCGTTTCTCCTAAATGTTTTGTTGCCATAACGGAACATTCAATATGCCAACCGGGACGTCCTTTGCCCCATGGTGAATCCCAAGAAATCTCGCCAGGTTTTGCTTGTTTCCATAAAGCGAAATCTAATGGGTCTTCTTTTTGCTGCTGTTCTTCCCCTGTACGCTGACTTGCTCCGACTTCCAGTTCATCGATGGATTGGTCACTTAATTTCCCATAATTTTCAAATTTACGGGTACGGTAATACACATCACCTGAAGATTCATAAGCATAGCCTTTTTCAACCAACACTTGAATAAATGCTAAAATATCTGGCATATGATCCATGACTCTTGGATGCAGTGTAGCAGGCTCGACATTCAACGCTTTCGTATCTTCTTCAAATGCTCGGATGAAACGATCAGCAACTTCTGGTGCTGTAATACCTAATTCGTTTGCTGTACGGATGATTTTATCGTCTACATCCGTGAAATTCGATACGAAATCGACTTTATAGCCTCGATATTCAAAATAGCGTCGAATTGTATCGAAAGCAATGGTGCTACGAGCATTTCCGATATGGATATAATTATACACAGTCGGTCCGCAGACATACATACCGACATGTCCCTTTTGTATAGGGATGAATTCTTCTTTTTTTCTGGTCAATGTATTGTAGATTTTTATCATTCTGATCTCCTCACTTTTTCTCCTTTGATTCGAACGACTTTTGCTGGTACTCCTACCGCTGTAGCGTCGTCTGGAACATCTTTCAACACAACGGCACCTGCACCGATTTTGGCGTTTTTTCCGATCGTTACCGGTCCTAATATCTGCGCATTCGCAGAGAGCATGGCTCCTTGTTTAACAGTTGGGTGTCTTTTACCCGTTTCTTTTCCTGTGCCGCCTAATGTTACGCCATGGAATAAAATCACATCGTCCTCGATTTCTGCGGTTTCGCCAATGACGATTCCCATTCCATGGTCGATGAACACGCCAGTTCCAATCGTTGCTCCTGGATGGATCTCAACACCAGTTAGGAAACGCCAGAATTGAGCATTGATCTTCGCCAATAAAAAGAGCCGGTGCTGATATAAAAAATGAGAGAAACGATGCCAAAACAAGGCATGAAAACCAGGGTATGTCAAAACGATCTCAGCTGTCGAACGTGCAGCCGGATCGTTTCTCTTTGCTGCATCAATCGCTCGGGTAAACCAACTCATGACTTTCCACTCCTTTCGTAAGAATTTTATGTAGGAAATCATCTTCTTATAAAGAAAAGAAGCGCCTTTTAAATAAGTTTCCTTATCAAAAGACGCTTTCCGCGTGGTTCCACTTTTCTTCATAATCAATGATTATCTCTGACAGCTAACGCCTGTTATACGTTCTTGGCTACTTTGTTTCCTATAAAACAGTTTTTCCTGTTTTCTGTGTTTCGCCAAGACCACTCCCAGAGGCATTTCGGCAACCATTCATTGATACCTTGCACCACCCGGTATCTCTCTTGTAATGATCAGCTGCTTACTTTTTTCTGTTCATCGTGTTTAGTTCAGTACTTGATTTAAATGTGCTAATGATTTTTCACGACCAAGCAATTCGATCGTTTCAGGCAATTCTGGACCATGCATTTGTCCTGATACAGCTACACGGATTGGCATGAAAAGATTTTTTCCTTTTACGCCAGTTTCTTTTTGAACAGCTTTGATGGCAGCTTTGACAGTTGGAGCATCTACTACTTCCATTTGTTCTAGCTGTGCTTTGAATGCGTGGAGAACAGTAGGAACTGTTTCACCAGCAAGTACTTCTTTTGCTGCTTCATTCAATACAGGATGTTCATTGAAAAATAGCGTAGACAGATCAACGATTTCTGCAGCATAGCTCATTTGAGGTTGATACAGGCTAACGATCTTCTTCACCCATTCGATTGTCTTTTCATCTGGGTTTTCTGCTACACGTCCATCAGCGATTAGATAAGGCAGACACATGTCAGTAAATGCATCTAGATCCATTGCTTTGATGTAATGGTTGTTTACCCATTGCAGTTTTTTCGCATCGAAAGCTGCGGGTGATTTACTTAGGCGTTTTGGATCGAACATTTTGATCAATTCTTGGTGTTCGAAGATTTCGTCTTCGCCCACAGGTGACCAGCCCAATAATGCAATAAAGTTGAACATTGCATCTGGTAGATAGCCTAATTCGCGATATTGTTCGATAAATTGCAAGATTGATTCGTCACGTTTGCTTAGTTTTTTACCTGTTTCACTGTTGATGATCAATGTCATATGTCCGAAGGTTGGTGGTGTCCAGCCAAATGCTTCATAGATCATCAGTTGTTTTGGTGTATTGGCAATATGGTCATCTCCACGTAAAACGTGAGTGATTTTCATCAAATGATCATCGACCGCAACAGCAAAATTATAAGTTGGCATACCATCGCGTTTTTGTATGACAAAGTCGCCACCGATATTATCGGATTCGAACGAAATAGCGCCTTTCACCATATCTGTAAATGCGTATTCTGTATTGCGAGGCACACGGAAACGTACAACAGATTCTAGACCTTGTGCTTCTTTTTCTGCTTGTTCTTCAGGTGTCAAGTTCGCACATGTTCCTGCGTAATGAGGCATTTCTCCTCTTGCGCGTTGTGCTTCCCGTTCTGCTTCTAATTCTTCTTCTGTGCAATAGCATTTGTATGCTCGATTGCTAGCAAGCAGCTGATCAATCAGCGGTTGATAGATTTCTTTACGTTCAGATTGACGGTAAGGGCCGTATTCTCCAGGATTTTCAGGAGATTCATCCCAATTCATTCCCAACCAAGCAAGGTTTTCCAACTGGCTTTTTTCGCCATCTTCGATATTACGTTTTTGGTCAGTATCCTCAATACGAATAATAAAGTCTCCATCATTGTGGCGGGCAAACAAATAATTGAATAATGCAGTTCTTGCATTTCCAATATGCAGGTGCCCAGTTGGACTTGGTGCATAGCGTACGCGTACTTTCGTCATTTTCTTCCTCTTCTTTCAAACTAGACTTTGACTAACAGCAAAAATTCCGTCAGTTACGGCTTCTCAAATATCATTTATTTAAAGCCACTCAGCACAAATTTTACCTTTTCTAAGGTAAATAGTAAAGCCAACTGGTTGAATTTCCTTACCAGTTGGCTGAATTTCTTTTTTATTTTGATTGTTTAGTCTTTTTCTCTGTCTCTTTTTTATTGTCGATTCCTCGTCCTGCATGTGCAGGTTTAGCAAAGATCATGCGTCCAGCAGCTGTTTGAAGGGCACTTGTTACAACGACTTCGATACGTTCATTCATGTAATGCTGTCCATCTTCTACGACAACCATCGTGCCGTCATCAAGGTAGGCTACTCCTTGTTGGCGTTCTGTCCCGGCTTTTACTACTAGAACATTCATCGTTTCACCAGGGATGACGACTGGTTTTACGGCATTTGCCAACGCATTGATATTAAGAACAGGTACATTTTGGAATTCAGAGACTTTATTCAAGTTATAGTCATTGGTTACAATGACACCATCTAAAAGCTTAGCCAATTTGATCAATTTGCTGTCTACTTCACTGATATCTTCAAAGTCTCCATCGTACATTTCGACAGATATACCCTCTTCTTTTTGCAAGGCATTTAGGATATCTAATCCGCGACGACCACGCACACGTTTCAAACTATCCCCTGAGTCCGCGATGTATTGTAGTTCGTAAAGAACAAAATTAGGGATCATCAAGGTTCCTTCTAAGAATCCAGTCTTTGTAATATCATAAATCCGACCGTCAATGATCACGCTTGTATCCAAGATTTTATATTTATGGAAATTTTCTCCTGATTTTCGTTCTAACAGTTGACTCTCAACTTGACTAGCTGTTTCTTGCTCGATTTTTTTGCTTCGTGAACCAAAAACTTTCTTCCATTCTTCGATTCGTGTCGTTCCCATTCTCAATCCCAGATAGCCTAAGATGATCATCAGTAAAATCGGCAATACACTATTGACGAATGGAATTTCCATATTGTAAAGAGGGGTCGAGATCACAACACCTAAAGTCAATCCGATGATCGCACCGATCGCACCGAAGAGAAGATAAGTCAAGCTGACCTCACTTAGTTTTTGTTCTACTTGTTTGATAATAGCTGAGATATGTTTGGCCAACAGCAAAGATAATAAAAAGAAAATAAGTGCGCCTAACAGGCTGTTGGTAAATGTATTATTCAGCCATCCGTTTGACTGTTGACCGATTGCCTGCCAAGCTGAGGGTAAAAATGAAATACCCAAGCTTGCGCCGACAATGATCATCAGCAAAGTAATGACACGTTTTTGCATCGTTTTTCCTCCGTTTCGACAATCATTTATTAGTTAGCGGAACACACGCTTCAACGTTTCAGCCAAAGTTGCTACTCCAACTATCTCGATTCCTTTTGGCGCTTCCCAGTTACCTAAGTTGTTTTTAGGTAGGTATACTTTTGTGAAGCCGAGTTTTTGGACTTCTTTGACTCGTTGTTCAATATGACTGACACGTCTGATTTCTCCAGTCAGTCCAATTTCACCGATGAAACATTCCGTTGGCTGTGTTCCTTTTTCTTTATAGCTTGAAGCAATACTGACAGCGATAGCTAAATCAATCGCTGGTTCATTTAATTTTACCCCACCTGCAGCTTTTAAGTAAGCATCTTGATTCTGAAGAAGCAACCCAGCTCTTTTTTCCAGCACTGCCATGATCAGAGATACCCGATTGAAATCAAGACCTGTTGTTGTTCGTTTGGCATTTCCGAACATAGTAGGTGTGACTAATGCTTGGATCTCTACCAAAATTGGACGTGTCCCTTCCATTGCCACAACGATAGCAGAGCCAGTTGCACCGTCTAGGCGTTCTTCTAAGAAAATCTGTGAAGGATTAGCGACTTCTTCCAATCCATGCTCATGCATTTCAAAAATCCCAATCTCATTCGTTGAGCCAAATCGGTTTTTTACTGCTCGCAAAATCCGAAAACTATGATGTTGTTCACCTTCAAAATATAACACCGTATCCACCATATGTTCTAACATTCTTGGGCCGGCGATCGAGCCTTCTTTGGTAACATGACCGACGATAAAAATGGCTATCCCATTTGTTTTAGCGATTTTGAGTAGTTCTGCAGTGGTTTCTCTTACTTGGCTGACACTTCCTGCCACACTTGTGATGTCTGGCTGCGTCATCGTTTGGATGGAATCAATGATAACATAATCAGGGGAGATATGTTCGATGGCACGACTGATTTCGTTCATATCTGTTTCAGCGTATAGATAAAATTCTGTGTTGATACTTCCGAGGCGTTCCGCGCGTAATTTTATCTGCTCTGCGCTTTCTTCGCCGGATACATATAAGACTTTTCCGCCTATGGCTGCTAATTGCTGAGAAACTTGTAACAGCAAAGTGGATTTCCCGATACCTGGATCGCCACCAATCAAGACCATAGACCCTGGCACCACACCTCCGCCTAACACACGGTTCAGTTCTTCTAATTTTGTTTTGATCCGAGGTTCTTTTTTAGGGACGACGTCTGCGATTTTTGTTGGTTTTGCTTTTTCTCCTGTCAAACTTGTCCGAGTTCTGCGGTCCGTTGTATCTTGTTCGATTTCTTCGACCATCGTATTCCATTTTCCGCAATTTGGGCAGCGTCCCAAGAACTTAGGCGACACATACCCGCAATTTTGGCAAACAAATTGTACTTTTGATTTTTTTGCCATTGTACCGCCTCCTTTTATCCTAATCATGAGACATTAAATCAAGCTTAAGTATCTTTAACGTTTTATTTACTGGAAGAACCAAATCCGCCTTGACGTTGAGCAGTCGTTTGATCTTGATCTGCTTTTAAAAACGGCAAAAAGATCCCTTGGCCGATACGCTCGCCTTTTTTGATCACTACATCCTTGAAACCAAAGTTGGTGAATTGGAACATGATATGGCCTTCATTTGCCTCATTATTGTAATAATCACTGTCAATCACACCTACTCCGTTTGTCAACACTAAAAACCGCTTCAACGGATTGCTTGAACGGTTAGCAAGCTGCAAAAATTCATCTTCTCCCATGTAAGCTTTGATTCCAGTAGGCACGAGGGTTGGTTTCAATTGTTTTTCATTTTCTGATACATCTTTTTTCAATCCATCTGCGACTGTTTCCAACCCCTTTTTCCAGCCTGCTTTCCAGATACTTGGAATCACGACCTCTTCTGCTGCTTCAAAATCATAGCCAGCAGCATGATGTGTAGCGCGCTGCGGTAGATTGATATTTTGATCTTTATATTTAGAAATAACTTCAAATCCTCTTTTTCTCACCGGTTTTCCTCCCTAAATAAACTACTCCTATTCTAACATATCCGAGGCTGTAAAAGACTTTCTTTACAAATTCTTCAAGAAATTCTGCTATCTTAAAGTAAACCATTAATTCGTTCTTTTTCCAAACGACTGCAAGTTGTACAAAAAAACTATTTTTTACATGACTTTACTCGTCAAAACAAGTAGAATAGAACGAAATTAATGAGTGGATATTTGATTGAGGTGTCACATGCGTAAAGAAATTAAAAATGCAAAACGAATTATTGTCAAAGTAGGAACAAGTACATTGATTTATCCCAATGGAAATATCAATCTTGCGGCAATCGATCAGTTAGCTTTTGTCCTTTCTGATCTTAGAAATCGGGGAAAGGAAGTGATCTTAGTCTCATCAGGAGCTGTAGGCGTTGGTATGCATAAATTACATTTGTCAGAACGTCCGACTTTGATTCCTGAACAGCAAGCTGCGGCGGCTGTTGGTCAAGCCGAACTGATGAATATCTATAATCAAAGATTCAGTGTATATAATCAACAGACGGCACAGATCCTCGTGACAAGAGACGTGGTAGATTATCCTGAAAGTCGTAAAAATGTGAGGAATACATTGGAACAGCTTTTGATTATGGACACGATCCCTATCGTGAACGAAAACGATACTGTAGCAGTGGATGAATTAGATCATCTGACAAAATTTGGCGATAATGATCAGCTGTCAGCCATCATGGCAAAACTTGTCGCGGCAGACCTTTTGATCGTCCTTTCTGATATCGACGGGTTTTATTCAGATAATCCGACTACAAATCCCGAGGCTCAGATGTATCGCTATATCGATAAAATCGATGAAAAGATTCTGGCACAAGCAGGTGGTGCTGGTAGCACATTTGGAACAGGCGGTATGCAGAGTAAATTAAAAGCCGCTTCTAGGATATTTGAAGCAAACAGCGCAATGATTTTAGCAAATGGAAAAAATCCGGCAATTATTTTTGATATTCTTGCAGGAAAAGAAGTAGGTACTTTATTTAAGGAGGACTTGAAATGACTGACTTGATGCAATTAGGACAACAGGCAAAAGATAGCGCGCAACAACTAGCACTTATGCCTACAAACCGCAAAAATGAGCTACTTGTTCAAATGGCACAAACCATCAAAAAGAATCAACAAGCGATCATTGAAGCAAATCATAAAGACTTAGAAAAAGCAGTCGAAAACAATATCAGTGAAACGATGCAAGACCGCTTGCAGCTGACACCTGAGCGAATCAATGCCATGGCTACAGAGATCGAAAAAATTGCTTCGTTAGACGATCCTATTGGAAAAGTAGATGAGATGTGGACGAACACCGACGGATTGAGAATCGGCAAAAAGCGCGTGCCACTAGGCGTGACCGGCATCATTTACGAATCTCGTCCAAATGTCACGACAGATGCAGCTAGTCTAGCATTCAAATCAGGGAATGCCGTTATCCTTCGCGGTGGCAAAGAAGCATTCTTCTCGAATCAATTATTAGTCCAATTATTGCAGCAAGTACTGGTCAGTGCTGGCGAATCTCCTTATGCCATCCAGTTTGTCGATGATACTTCTCATGAAACTGCAGGACAGTTGATGCGATTGACAGAATACTTAGATGTGCTGATTCCTCGAGGCGGAGCAAAATTAATCCAACGAGTCAAAGAACAGGCAACGGTACCTATCATTGAAACAGGTACAGGAAATAATCACGTATATATCGATAAAGAAGCACAGTTATCTATGGCAGTGAACATCATCGTCAATGCAAAAGCTTCCCGTCCATCTGTCTGTAACGCGGCAGAAACATTGCTGATCCATTCTGAGATCGCACCTTTTTTCTTGCCAGCTATTGAAAAAGAACTGGTAGAACACGGGGTCTCTTTACGTGCGGATGCTCGTGCGTTAGAATATCTAGAGACGGCTGCTTTAGCAGAAGACACAGATTGGGATACTGAATATCTAGATTATATCCTTGCTGTCAAAGTGGTCGATTCTTTGGATGAAGCAATTGCACATATCAATCGGCATAATACTAAACATTCAGAAACGATCGTGACAGATAGTTATGCGGCTAGTCAACGTTTCTTAAATGAAGTGGACGCGGCGGCTGTCTATGTCAATGCCTCCACTCGTTTTACAGACGGATCGGTATTTGGTTTTGGTGCAGAGATTGGTATCTCTACTCAAAAGTTGCATGCCCGTGGTCCAATGGGGTTAAATGAATTAACTTCCACAAAATATATCATTTATGGCGATGGACAAATCCGCGAATAATGTTTCGTGTGAAACATTATTCCCGCCTTTTGCCTTTTTTCTGTAAAGGTTCTATCCAACTAGAAAGGTGTCAATATGTTTGAAATTTTAATGATTTTTTTTATTTACCTTATTTCTCTGAATATCGCTGCTTTTCTGGGAGTCGGTATTTTATCCCTTTTCTTTCAATTCAAAAAACGAAGCATAGGGAGTCAACGGGAAAAATGGTCGCAGTATTTTGACAAAATCGGGCAAAAAGGGCTGGTTACACGCTTGCACATTAGTTACATGGTTGCATTATGCTTATTAGCGACAATCAATTACTATTCTTTTTTCGATCATTCAATCGCTTATACGATTACGCTACTGATTGCTGGGATTTTTCACTTATCTTATAAATATCAGCTGAATAAAAACCACTTGAATCGGACTTTCCGCTAAAAAATATCCGTACGATAAGTAGAGTGCCTTGAAGATCGGCAAAAAACTGCCGGACTTTTTAGAGGCTGTGACAAAGATTTTGTCACAGCCTCTTTTTCCATATAAACGGCGTTCGCCTACCAGCTGCCTGGTAAATCTGTTTCCTCTTCGTTAAGAAGCGAAAATCCGTCAAATGTTTCGCCATCATAATAACGAAGCAGCTCATCCATGGACAAGTTCATCGTTTTTTCTTTTTCTTCTTCCGCTGATTCAGCCAGTAGCTGTTCCCGATACACCTGATACATACCAGCTATTTTTTGCTGCATCGCTTTTCTAGTTTCACCTTCCGCATTGATTATTGGCAATTCTTTGATATAGCCACGATAAATCAACCGATCATCTGAAAATTCAATGGGTAATTCAACGAGTGTCAACCCGACTTCCTGAAAATATTCTTCCAGCATCTATTATCCCCCCATTCTTTTTCTTAAATGAATTTTAGCTTACCTACTGAAAATTTTCCAGTTTCATTATTTTGAGAAAAAAAGGGAATGTGACAAAAATCGTGTCACATCCCCTTTTTCCGAATAAATGGTGTTCTTCTGCCAACTCCTCAATCATAAGTCACAATATTCAACAAACATGAGAAACTGTTTTTTGAAATTGTTCCTTGTGATTCAGAGTTAAACGACAGTCTCACAACCTCTTGGTAAACGGCGTTCAATCAGCTGACCCTCGGTATTAGCTCAAAAAACGGTAAAATATGAGAAGCTATTTTTCCGTTTGTTTCTCTAATACTCAGGACAAAACGCTGATTTTACAACCCCCTGATAAACGGTGTTCAAAAGCTTGCATCTGCGGTAATAAGCCCAACCAAACGAAAAATATGAGAAGCTATTTTTGTTTGGCTGTTCTTATGACTTGATGCAGGACAGCTTTTTCACAACCTCTGATTTCTTATTCTTCTTCATTTGTAGCAAAATAATTACGGTGATAAATGATACAACATACACTGATAAGAACAATGGCACCTGCAAAATAAAACGCATAGCTTTCACCAATATGTTCACCAATCACACCTGCAATAAATGGTGCTAAAGCTCCACCGAAAAAGCGGACAAAACTATAGCTGGACGAAGCAACGTTTCGTTGCAGACCTGGTATTTCCATAGCAATCGTCGTCAACAGTGTATTGATAATTCCTTGGAAAAATCCTGCTAACACAATGCTGATCGGTACAAGGACTGGCATAGAAGTTCCAGCTCCTAATAACAGCAAACAAATAATGAATAAGACAAATGCTGCTAAAATTGTCCGATAAGTCGTAAACTTCCGCTCAAGAGCCGGTGCAACGAAAATCGAAGCAATAGCCAGAAGCACACCCCAGCCAAAAAATACAAAACCGACTTCTAATTCAGAATAGCCAATCAATAAAAATGGCGCATACGCAAGTAAAGTAAAGAATCCGAAATTATATAACAATGCGATTAGTCCAACTGAACGAAGTTTATGATTGCTTAACGCTTTGACACCTTCCCAAAGGCCTACTTTTCTCTTTGGTTTCTCAGTTTCAGGTAAAAGTACCGCTAGGGCTATAAAACCGCAAAACATCAAAAATGCTACCCCAAAAAATGGATAACGCCATGAACCACTGCCCAAGACCCCACCGACTAGAGGGCCAACAGCCATTCCGCAGCCAAGTGCTGCTTCATACATCATGATTGCTTTTTCTGTGTTACCAACTAAAATACTGACGATCGTTGCTAAAGCAGTAGAGACAAATAAAGCATTCCCGACACCCCAGCCGGCACGTAACCCAATCAGCATTCCGATATTCCCAGATAATCCGCCAAGACCAGCGAATACAACGATGATAAACAATCCTGTCATCAATGTTTTTTTCAAACCGATCCGACTAGATAAGAAACCTGTAAATAGCATCACCACACCAGTGACTAACATGTAACTAGTAAATAACAGGGTCGTTTCAGCTGGCGTAGCGTTTAACTGTGCAGCAATCGTTTTTAAGATTGGGTCTACTAGACCCACTCCCATAAAAGCGATCATACAGGTAGCTGCTACAACTAGCGCTGAACTTTTCCCCTTTGTTTCTTCATTTGTTTGTTCTTGTATATCTATTTGATTCTCCAATATTTCCATCCCTTTCTCTCTATTAGCATCATACATGATTTATTTTACATGTAAATATGCACATGTAAAACGTGGAAACTTTACTGTGATATAATAAAGAAAATAAGACGAGAGGTAGGATTTTTATGAATACTTTAGCCTATATATTATTATGCGTGCTTTTATCCAAACCACGTTCTGGGTATGAATTGAAGCAGCTGATCACAATTTTTTGGGAAGCCCATCACAGTCAGATCTATACAACGCTTGCCAAGTTAGACCAGCAGGGTTATGTGACCGTTTTGGACAAAGACGAGCACTCTCAAAAAAAGATCTACCACTTGACTGATGAAGGACGTGCTCTTGTAGAGGAATGGATCAAAGAGGAAACTCCCGCTCCTACGCAAAAAGATGAATTTCTAGCAAAAATCTATGCTTTTTCGACGCTCGATAAAACAACAGCTACTGGACTGCTATTCACTAGAGAACAACAGCTGAACAAAATCATGCAAAAAAATCAAAAAAAATTGAATGACCTCTCGCTAGACAAGAAACAAGAATTTGGACGTTATGTTGTGATCCAGCGCAGAATTATGCTTTGTCAGCAGGAACTCCAATGGTGTCAGCAAGTAAGAGAACAAATGCAGCAGTTTTTTGAGTAAGGGATAAACAGAACCTTTCTAGAAATATCTATTGAAGAGCAAATTATCTTCAATAAAAGAGCAATACAGTTGGAAAAGAAAAAGCGATCCGAACGACAGGCCAAAACCTATCGTTCGGATCACTATTTTTCTAGAACTGCATTCAAGAGACTATGACAAAAAGCATGCCAAGGCCTTTTTTCAAATAACAGTGTTCCATCATTCATTACTTTGAATTGCTTTTAGCACACTTCTTGAAAGCGGGCCAACGATGATCAACTGCAACGGTAAAGCGGCAATCACATTCATTTTCCAAGCATTCATATAAGCAGAGAATAATTGATCAGGTATTCCTTGTTCCATGATCACACCGAATAAAGACATACATGTCACCATTCCTAAAACCATCAAGCATGAAATAGTTAAGATCATTTGGACCTTGCTTTCTGGATTTACTGGTAGTTTAAAGGCAATTTTTTTCGCCAGCACACCGATGATGAAGACATCCAAAATGAAAGCCACCACGAATCCAGGCACTAGACCAATCAACAAACTTGATAAATGAAGATCTTGATGCAGCCATAAATTATACGCGCTCATCCCCAAGACCATCAAAAAACACATCATTGTTGTAAAAATTATTCCTTCTTTTTTATTTGTAGGCAATCTGTACCACTCCTTTAAATTTGTCACGAAAATCATCGTAGCACATTTAAAAATTTCTCGTAAGTACTTTTTTTATTTTCTGCCCTTTTATTTCATAAACTTCATCAGCCGTACGCTCGACAAAGTAAGAATCATGAGAAGTAAACAAAATCGTTCCCGGATATATTTGCATTAGCTTCTCTAAAGCTTCGATCGTTGCCATATCAATAAAATTAGTCGGTTCATCTAACAGCAACACATTACTTGGCTTAGTAAAAAGCAAAGCAATCGTCAGACGGGTCGCTTCTCCCCCACTTAATGTACATAACGGTTTCGTCAAAGTTTCCTGAGCAAACCCTAAGTGATTCAGCAAACTACGGACAAGCGATTCTGAAAACTCTGTTTGTCTCATGACAAAACGAATGATGGATTCTTCAGATGTCATTTGATAACCCTTTTGCTGATATACTTGAAAGCTTACTTTCGGAGAGAGAAGGATTCCTTCTCCTTGTTTGCGGATATGTTCTAATAAGGTTGTCTTACCTGAACCATTTTCACCGACAATCGCGATTTTTTTACCTAAAGAAAACTGAAAATCACCATTTACCAGTAATGTTCTCCCACTTCTTTCCAATTGGACATTTTGTCCCATGATGGGATAGCGGCTGTGGAGTTCAAGAGATTTTGGTACTGGAAAACGGATTTGTTTCATCTGCTGCGGCTTGGTTGTTTCTCCTATTTTTTGGAGTCTTCTCTCTAATGTTTTCGCATTCTTTTGGATGGCTTTTTGTACACTGTCTTTTTGTTTAGAGGAAGACAACCGATCCGGTCTGATTTGTTGCTTTTTCTTTTTACTGGACACTTTTTCCAACTTTTCCGCTTGTTTTTTCTTTTCTTGGATCGATTTTTCCAATCGTTTTTTCTCTTTCATGATCGACTCTGCTTCTCGTAGCTGAGTCTTTTTCTCCAATTCCTTTTGAGTGAGATAGGCACTATAATTCCCCGAAAACTCTCGGATTTCTCCGTCTTTTACTTCCCAGATTTTCGATGCTAGCTCATCTAGAAAATAGCGATCATGACTAACAAAAACCAGCGTACCATAATAATAACGAAGCTCTTCAATCAGTCGATCAATACTTTTTCTATCTAGATGGGTTGTTGGCTCGTCTAGAAGCATCCCTTGTTCATAAGAAGAAAGAAGACGTATCAACTCGATCTTTCGTTCTTCCCCTCCGCTCCATTTCCGCTCTGAAGTTTCTTCCAGTCTTAACTGGAAATGACTGGCTAATTCCAAATTTAGGTCCTTTGCTTCAGCGAGATAGGTTAATTGAGGCAGGTAGTTGAAGGTGATCTCTGTTTGGATTTTCCCATGATCGGGAAAAAGTTCACCGGCTATTAGTTTGAGCAAAGTCGATTTACCGACACCATTTTCTCCTATGATCCCTATACGATCTTGCTGATAGACACGAAGAGAATCAATAGATAGTTCTAGCTGGTTGCCAAAGCTGACTTGTAGATTTGTTATATTTACTGCTAAATTTTCCATATGTTTTACACTCCTATTTCATGTAAAACAACAATTATCGATACTAAAAAAGAGCAGAAAAATCTGTTTGCAAAAAAACTGCATCACATCTTTTCCTACTCTGAACGAAATAACTATGACTAAATCACCAAATCTGTCATAGCTTTCACCTATTCTACTGTCGTTCGAAAAAATGGACATACTCCATCCATGAAATTGTTGTTTATACATGTCTTTTGAATTTATTTAGTTGTTATTCAAAAGTTCGAAACGTAATTTCATCGATGCAGTCATTTTTCCGACCTCCTTTTTTATTAGGTTACCACACACGATTCAAAAAAAGCAATAGCTACTGAATAGTAACTGAAAACCTTTTATTCGAACGTAGTGATCTTTTCTGGTGCTAAACGAACAGACTCGTAACCTTCTTCTACCGCTTTTCCTATTGATAAAATAATAACTGGAACATAACGGTCTTTATCCAAACCAAATGCCTCTGCCAACTGATCTGCTTCGAATCCACCAATTGGATTTGTTTCATAGCCATGATCACGCGCAACTAACATGAATTGCATAGCCGCTAAGCTAGAATCGACTTTGACTACATCGTTCATTTCTTCTCTTGAAAAACTCTTGTAATAAGGAATGATCGCAGCTAATTGTTGATCTCTGACTTCTTTTGGCATCTTCCCTGATTCGTAAGCTTGGTTATAGATTTCTTCGCCATATTCGTAACATTGCATATCGCCAAAAATCATGACCATTGCAGAAGAAGTATCATTTTGTCTCGTATTGAAACGGATCAAAGGACGCAAGATTTCTTTTGCTTCCTCGCTTTCAGCGACCACAAAGCGCCATGGTTGCATATTGACAGAAGAAGGTGCAGTCGTCGCTTCTTTGATCATTTCCAGCATTTCTTCGTGTGGGATTTTGTATGTTTCATCATATACGCGAACGGATCTTCTACCAGTCATAATTGTTGAAAAATCATTTTTTTGTTCCATTATTATTAACCTCTTTCGTTTCTGTTGTTATATTGCAAAGTTGGGTATTCAATTTATCTAAAAGTGTTAGAAATTGTTTCATTTCTACATCGCTGAAAGCCGGGGATAGCACGGAACCTGTATCTTTATGGTCCATTTCACAATGCTCGATTTTCTTCTGGGCTTTTTCTGTTAGCGCTACATACACTTCCCGGTTGTTCTGAGGATTTCTCTGACGCGAAACATAGCCATTTGCTTCCAATACCTTCAGATGACGAGTAACTGCTCCTTGATCAATCTGCAACTTTTCTTGCAAACTGCTTTGTAGCAATGGATTTTCTTCTTTCAGTCTCATCATGATCTCGTATCTAGTAAGACTTATACCGATATTTTCTTCAAAGATCTGGACGATTTTTTGATCGGCTAATTTGATTTGATATAAAAGGTGACTAATCTCTTCTAAAGACATAATTTCCTCCTTTCTAATAATTGACTCGTCAACGATTGACTTGTCAATAATAGAATAAAAAAAGAAAAAAGTCAAAGAATCAGCTGTGTAATAAAAAAAACGCTCTCAATAGAAAAGTATAGAGAAAAGAAATTTTTTGTAGAATGAACGGAAAAAATGATAAAGAAAGCACAACGCTAAAACCAAGATTATTGATTCTTATCAAACTATAGAAGATAGCTCTTCTGCAGTAGAAAATTTTACACCGCCAAAAATTTCCGAAATCGCCTTTTGCAAGAATCCCGTCGAATATTAGAAATTGGATCAGTATGCTTAAACAGTAATAAAAAAGTTATGACAAGATGTTGTCACAACCTTTTTTGAGTAAACGGTGTTCAAAAACTTGCATCTGCGGTAATAAGTTCAACCAAACAAAAAACATGAAAATCTGTTTTTGTTTGGCTGTTCTTACTACTTGATGCAGGGCAGCTTTTTCACTACCTCTTTTTAATAACCATAAAATCCTATTCCTTCATATCTCCAGCCCATCGGTGTTAGCCAATCTCTTTCCTTAGCACTCAAGGTATAGTGATGGGTACCAGTTTTTTCATTTGGATTAAATAGTCGATAAATTGGCTTGGAACCACCAGAATAAAAACTTAGACCTTCATAACGCCAACCGATTTTTGTTAAAGAGTTGATCTCAGATTGTGCCATTGTGTAATGATGGTCTCCACTGTAAGGATTGTATAAACGGTAGACAGGTTGTCCGCTGTTTGGTGCTTGCCAAGCAATCCCTTCATATTCCCAGCCTACAGTTGGCAGATAATTTTTTTCTCCGGCATTCAATGTATATAAATGTTCTCCTGTATGACGGTTATACAGACGATACATCGGAGAAGTTGAAGTTGGTGCTGTATCATACTGTGTCAGATTATAGGTTTCGATTACATTGTTCAATGTAGAACCATAATTAGGCGCAGTGGCATAACGACCTGTTAGCCAAGCCGTAGCATCTTTGTAAGAGTTCGTATTGCTTTTCCATGCACCGGAATAGTAGTAAACGCCTGGCTGAAAAGAAGTCGTCTTCAATACCGTTACGTTATCTTGCAATGATTCTTTGTACGAAGGATATTTTCTAAAAGCGGCATTCACCGTAATCCATTGCCCATTCACATATTCCGAAGTAGGCATCGTAACAGATTGGCCATTATAGCTTCCTTTAATCCCAAATAGATTGTAATTAGGGGCAGAAGCCAAAGTACTGTTCCCCCAGCCACTTTCAACGATGGCTTGAGCAATCATGACTGATGCATATAAGTCATTGGCACTTGCCAAACTTTGTGCAGTTGAGGCAATACTATCAATGAACGCTTGTTGAGAATTAGCAGATGAGCGAGCATAAAAAGCATAGCCAGTATAGTTTTCGAATTCAGACAAATCTGCTTGATGGGTATGTGTCAATGTTTGCCCATCTGTCAATTGGTTCGTGATTTCTTCTGCATTCTCTGGATTGTTCTGAGCTTCTGCTGATGTACTGTCTTCGGTTTGTGTTTGTTCTGTTGTTTCAGTTGTTGGTTCTTCGGTTGAAATTGTATTTTCTGAGACAGTAGCTGACTGCAAAGTACTCTCTGTATCGTTTTCAATTCCTGTTTCTGAAGAACTCGATGTCTGAGTTGCGACAGTTTCTGTCGATTCTTCAGCTAGCACTGTTGTGTTGGCAACTGCTAGATTTCCTAAAAGAATAACGCTAAATAATAAATTCTTTGCTTTCATCTTTTTTCTCCTTTGAATTATGAAACTTTTCCTAAATAACAGTGTAACTAAAAAAGTAAAAGCAAGTCAATGTCCATATTTAAATAACATTTGTTTCTTTTTGATAAATTTGCTTTTTCTACATAAAAAGACGTAAATGAAGAATATTCTTCTCCATTCACGCCTTAAATTGATGGTCGTTTGAATAACTATTTAACAAGTAATTCTCTTTGGATATTATCCGTTATGGATTATACTTCCTGTGTCGTCGGACGGATAATCATGTTACTGACAGACATCCGGTCTGGCGTTTCTATCGCAAATGCTACAGCAGAAGCTATATCTTCGGAGGTCAATCCCCATTCTTTTTGCGCTTCATGAAGTTCAAGAGCAGCCTTTTTGTCGCTGATGGTTTGATATAATTCAGTTTGAACAGCTCCTGGAGAGATGATCGTAGATTTGATGTTATTTTGCCGTTGCTCTTGACGTAATCCTTCCATGATTGCACGGACAGCAAATTTTGTTCCGCAATAAACGGCGGAATCAGGATAAACAACATGTCCCGCCACAGAATCAGTTGAAATGATATGCCCAGATTTTTGTTTTTCCATGATTGGAAGTACGGCGGAAATTCCATTTAACACACCCATGATGTTGATATCAAGCATATTTTGCCATTCATCACGGTGACCTTCAACTAATGGAGCGGTTGGCATGATTCCTGCATTATTGTACAATACATCGATTCGACCGAACTTTTCCATCGCTAAATCGATAACTGCTTGGACTTGTGCAAAATCTCTTACATCTGCTGTTTGAATATATAGCTCAGCTTCTGGTAAAGATTCTTTTATTGCTTTTAGGCGATCTTCTCGGCGTGCAGCTATAACTAGTTTAGCCCCTTTTTCTGCTAATAGCTTCGTTGTTGCTTCACCGATTCCGCTTGAAGCGCCCATGATGACAATCACTTTTTCTGATAAATCATTCATTCTATTCTCCTCCTGTTTTGAAAAATCTCTTGCTTATACTCACTATCTCTTATTTCATCTTACTGTTCAAATAATCCGTTCGACAGGTTTGACGATTTTGGCAGGGATTCCTGCAACGATGGTATTGTCTGGGACATCTTTCGTAACAGTTGCATTCGCTGCAACAATGGCATTCTCGCCAATCGTTACGCCTGGCAGAATAGTTGCTCCTGCTCCGATCCAAGCATTTTTCTTGATGTGGATTGGCTTTACTGACAAGCCTCTTCGTTCTTTTGGATCGGTTAGATGGTTCACCGTGATGAGGTTGACACGAGGACCAATCAATACTGAATCTTCTAAACAGATGCCACCTAAGTCAACGAACATCACTTGACGATTGATAAAGACATTTTTCCCTATACTAATATGTTTGCCGAAATCTGTATAAAAAGGCAGCAGAACAGTCACCGTATCATCTACTTTGTCACTAATGATATTTTCTAGCCGTTTGCGGATATCTGCTGGTTCATGGTACCCAGTATTCAGCGCTGCTAAAGGCTCTTCGTTTTCAGCTTGGATCTGATGGATCACTTCAAAGAGCGGATCCGTTACTCGAATCTCTTTATTGACGATTTGTTTTTCGATGAGGCTTGTCATTTTGCTCCCTCCTTTTATCCTTACTTTATAACGGACGGCTTATCATGTCTAATACTTATAAAACATACTTAACTATTCCTTTTAACTATACTTAGTGGTATGCTTTTTTAAAAACAGGAGGGAAAAAATGGATATTCGTATACTGACGTATTTTTTAGCAGTAGCTAGAGAAAAAAATATCAGCCGAGCAGCAAAATCTCTGCATATCACGCAACCTACTCTCTCAAAACAACTGAAAGATTTAGAAGAAGAACTTGGTGTGACACTTTTCACTCGGGGCTCCCGAGAGATACAGTTGACGGATTCTGGTCGATATCTTTATTCAAAAGGAAAAGAAATCTTGTCGTTGGTAGAAAAAACGGCGAACAATTTAACAAATGACGCAATCATCTCTGGAGAAATCTACATTGGCGGAGGCGAAACTAAAGCAATCTCTTTCATTTCTGATAGCCTTCATTCGTTGATCAAGGCGCATCCTGATATCCAGTTTCATTTATATAGCGGGAATGCAGATGATATCATAGACAAACTGGATAGCGGATTACTTGATTTTGGACTCGTAATCGAACCGACAAACAAACAAAAATACCAGTCATTTCGACTGCCAGCCCAAGATCGTTGGGGACTTTTGATACATCGAAATCATCCTTTAGCAAAGCAAACCGTCATCCATCCGCAGGAACTGAAAACTGTTCCTTTGATCATTTCCCGGCAAACGTCAGTGGACAGTCAACTAGCTGAATGGCTAGGTTTCAGCATAGATCAGTTATCGATCGTCGGAACATATAACTTATTGTACAATGCTTCTTTGATGGTCGATAACGGGACTTTTGGTGCATTAGCTCTAGATGGGATCATCAATACTTATGGGACGGAAAAAATATTCATCCCACTCGATCCGCCATTACAAGCTTCACTGAATCTCATTTGGAAAAAAGACCAGCCTCTTTCTCCTGCTGCTCGTAAATTTTTAGATGTCCTAACGGAGAAATACAGTTAAGTAGAGTTTTTTTCCTTCGCTTTCAGCTTTTTAACAACGAATAAGATAAGCAAAAGATCCAACGATTAAATAACATAAGTTTCTTAATTTATTTCTTCCTTTTATTTCTGATAATTCCAGTAAATTACTATAATTATAAAAAAAGAATTGACAAAACATAACTGTCTATATAAAATTGATTACGTTAACAATAATTCGTTTCATGTGACTAGATCATACTAGGCATGAAAAATCTCTGAGGAACATGGTTTCCCTAGGAGGTTTTTCGTGTCTATTTTTGTTTGGCCGCAATCAACTGGTCTAGCAAACGTGAAAACCAAATCTTCAAAAAGGGTGCGCGCATGAAAATCAAAAAGATCTTTAATCAAAATGCAGTATTGGTAGATGACGGTGGACAGGAAAAAGTAGCTATTGGAAAAGGGATTGGATTTGACAGAAAAAGAAATGATTTGATTTTTGATCGTGATGTCGAACGGATATTTGTCATGGAACCAGAAGGTCAAATCAAGTTGCAAAATTTACTTAATCAGATTGATGAACGCTTTTTATTTGCAGCAGAAACGATCATTGATCATGCGGAAACTGTTTTGATGGAAAAGTTGAATGAACATGTATTGATCGCTTTGACCGACCACATTGCTTTTTCTGCGGAGAACATTAATAACGGTATCGTCATCCGCAACAAACTTTTAAGAGAAATCGAAGTGCTTTACAGTGATGAATTCAGTATTGCTCAATGGGCAGTAGAGTATCTGACAAAAGAGCTTGGGATTCCATATACTTATGACGAAGCAGGATATATCGCAATCCATATTCACAGCGGACGAAGCGGTCGGAACAATAACCATCGCAGTATCCGTGAAGTGACGATTGTATCTGACATCATCCATTTAGTGGAATCAGAATTGGAAACAGATATCCATTCAGAACCATTTTCACTGAATTATTCAAGACTGGTGAATCATTTACGACTGCTTCTACAACGAACCCATGCGCAACAATATGCTGTTTTAGACACGGAAATCGTAGAAATGGTCAAACGAAAATACCCAGAAAGCTATAAGATTTCTAAAAAAATCCGTGTGTTGCTGACCAAAGAATACCAGCTCGCGATCACGAAAGAAGAACTGGGTTACTTGGCCATCCATATCGAGCGTTTAAGAAGCGCAATCGTACAAACAAATGTTAACAATCATGAGGAGGAAAAAAATTGAAAGCATATCTACAACGAATGGGACGTTCCCTTCAACTTCCAGTTGCGGTCTTACCTGCTGCTGCTTTACTAGTAGGGATCGGAAACTGGTGGGCATCTTATAGTAACGACATTGTCGCTCATTTTTTACAAGCTGGCGGTAACGCAGTTTTAGGTCAATTACCTTTGCTGTTTGCCGTTGGGTTAGCACTAGGGATGTCAGTGGACAAATCAGGTGCTGCTGCCTTGGCAGGTTTGGTCGCATTTGAAGTTCCAGTAAATGTTTTAAAAACTGATTCAGTAGCTACTTTATTGAATATCAAACCAGAATCAGTTGATCCATCTTTTGCTCAGATCAGTAACGTATTTATTGGTATTATTGCCGGATTGATTGCGGCAGCTCTTTATAATCGTTTCCACGAAGCAAAATTACCGATGGCTTTATCTTTCTTTAGCGGCAAGCGTCTAGTGCCAATCTTGGCTGCCTTTGTCATGTTGCTGATCAGTGCAGTGCTACTGCTCGTATGGCCTCCGGTTTACTCTGCTTTAGTTTCTTTTGCTAAATTCATTTTGAGTTTAGGCTGGGGTGGTGCAGGTCTTTATGGCTTCTTCAACCGTTTACTGATCCCTACAGGATTGCATCAAGCAATGAACTCCGTGTTCTGGTTTGACGTAGCAGGAATCAATGATATTGGTAAATTTTTGGCTTCTGAAGGAACAAAAGGCGTAACAGGAATGTATCAAGCTGGATTTTTCCCAATCATGATGTTCGGGCTTCCAGCAGGAGCATATGCTATTTACAGAAATGCACGTCCAGAAAACAAAGCAAAAACAGCTTCCTTGATGCTAGCAGCAGCTTTTGCTTCATTCTTTACTGGTGTGACAGAACCACTTGAATTTTCATTTATGTTCGTTGCTTGGCCATTATATGTCTTGCATGCAATTTTCACTGGGATTTCTTTAGCAGTGAGTGCATTCTTCCATTGGACAGCAGGATTTGCCTTTAGTGCCGGATTTGTCGATTACTTCCTATCTTTGAAAAATCCGATTGCGAATCAGCCATTGATGTTGATCGTCCAAGGATTAGTAACAGCAGTGATTTACTACTTTGGCTTTAACTTTGCTATCAAAAAATTCCATCTGATGACTCCTGGCCGCGAGGAAGCAGATCTTTCAGATGACGATACTGCAACGACTAATTCAGACAATAAATATGCGGCACAAGCAAGCAAAATCTACGCTGCATTAGGCGGAGCCGACAATGTAACTTCGATCGATAACTGTACTACACGCCTTCGTTTGCAAGTCAAAGATACAGGCCTGATCGATCAAAATAAAATCAAAGCCACTGGCGTACCTGGTATGAAGATCATCGACGGAAAAAATGCGCAAGTCATCGTAGGTACAGAAGTACAATTCGTTGCAGATGAGATGGCAAAACTACATGGTGGTGCTGCAGCACGACCTGCACAAACAAACACCGTGGTTAAAACAGAAACATTTGCCGGTGAAACGATCGAACAAGATATTTACGCTATCGCAAATGGGAAACTGATTCCAATCACTGAAGTTTCAGATGATGTATTCGCGGAAAAAATGATGGGTGACGGCTATGCTGTATTACCAGAAAATGGAGAAATCTTCTCTCCAATCGCTGGTACGATCACAAACATTTTCCCAACGAAACATGCTGTCGGAATCCAAACAGATGCTGGTATCGAAGTCTTGCTTCATATGGGCATCAACACTGTTGACTTAAAAGGCGAACCATTCACTTTATATGTAGAAGAAGGTCAAAAAGTCGCAAGAGGTCAATTGATTGCTTTAGTTGATCTTGCCGCTATTCAATCTGCAGGCAAAAACACGGATATGGTCGTTGTATTCACAAATGGCGACAAAGTCCAAAGCTTAGAAATCGAACCCGCACGTGATGTAAAAGCAAATGATAAAATCGGCTCTGTTTCCAACAAAGCCTGAGCCATCGTCTTCCCCAGACTTTTTTATCGATAAACAAACAGGAGCTGAGACAAAAATCTTGTCTCAGCTCCTTTTTCCGAATAAAAACGGCGTTCTCCTGCCAACTCCGCGGTAATAAGTCCAGCCAAACGAAACATATGAAGAGCTATTTTTTATTTGACTCTTCTTATTACTTGATGCAGAACAGCTTTTTCACAAAATTTTTCTTCATACTCAAAACTAATCGGCTTTTTCACAACCTCTTTATACATTATTCCTGATCCAATATTTCTTTTAATGCTGCTTCAAGAGAAGTTAATGGTTTTCCCAATACTTTTTCTAAATCATCAGAGGAAATAGCTAACTGATCCTTTTTAATATCATGTTGGATCGCTAAAAACATGTCAGCTGCTTCTTGAGGGAATCCGGCTTCTTTTAGATTTTCGACAAACGCTGCATCACTTGCTTCAATAATTTCTAACTCTTTACCTGTCGCACGCTCTAATGCCTTGGCTAATTCTTCATAGTCAGTTAGATTGCCGGATAATTCTAAGATTTCTGGAGAGTCACTTTCTACTAGTACTTTTGCTGCAGCTTCTGCATATTCACGTTTCAATGCCCAACCTGTTTTTCCATTTCCTGCAGCATAAACGAATTGACCAGTTTTTAAAGCCTGCCCAATGATAGGTAATTCATTCTCTACATACCAATTATTCCGTAAAAATGTATGGGAAATACCTGAATCCTTAATCATTTTTTCAGTGAATTGGTGATCTGGCGCTAATACACTGATCGAGTGATCGGCATCTGCAAAACTTGTATAAGCGATATAAGATACCCCAGCTGCTTGTGCTGCCTTCACTACATTCTTATGTTCGGCTTGACGATTTCCTGGAACGCCAGAGACAAAAAGCAATCGATCTATTCCTTTCAACGCTTCTTTCATTGAGTCTAAATCATCATAATCACCAATACGTATATTAAATCCAGCTTCTTTCAGTGCTTCTCCTTTTTCTTCACTACGTACTAGTACATAGATTTCATTTTGTGGAACCATCTTTTTTAAGAATTCCAGCGCATAACCACCAAAACCTCCAGTTGCTCCTGTTACTAAATAATGCATATTTGCCACTCCCTATTCTTTTTATTTGTTAAGATTTACAGCTGTACATTTATAAATTACACCTTTATCATAAAGAGTGTGGTAAGATAAGTCAAGCAAAAAAAATGAAAGGATGACAACTGATGAAGTATTCTCTGCAATTTAGTGATGCAATCCATGTACTTGCCTATATTGAAATGTTTCAAGATACCCGATCACTTTCTAGTGAGATGATTGCCAGTAGTATCGAAACAAATGCAGCAAATGTACGTAAAATCATGAGTCAGCTCAAAAAATCCGGTTTGATCTTTACAAAAACCGGAAAACCGCAGCCTTCCCTTGCCAAAAGTCCAGATCAGATTTCTTTACTAGATGTCTATCGCAGCATCGAAGGTAATACACAGCTTATCCAAGTCGATCCAAAAACAAATCCAAATTGCGTCGTTGGTGCGAATATCCAAGAAGCTTTAGAAGAAAGCTACGCTCGGCTGCAGAAAAAGGCAGAAGAAGAAATGGCTAAGATCACACTTGATAGTCTGATACATAAAATAGCCGTTTTGGAAAAAGAAAAAAGACCAGAAAACACAGGCCTCGTAGAGAGATTTTTATAATTCTCTCTACTGTGCCTGCATTTTTCTGATCGGAATCGTCTACATAAATTCTTTTATTCTCCGGGGGACAAAAGCCTTGTCATGCCCCTTTTTCCTCTCTAATGCTCAGGTCAAAGCGCTGAAGTCATGACGTCTTGATAAACGGTGTTCAAGTAGCTGACCCTCGGCATTAGTTCTGAAAAATGCAAAATATGGAAAGCTATTTCCCATTTTTCCTCTCTAATGCTCAGGTCAAAGCGCTACTTTCACGACCTCTATATTATCATGGTTTATTGACTACCGGTATCCAGATTTCTCCCATATATTTCCCGTTGGTAACTCCCATTTCGACTACAGCATTTGGACCCCCAACATAGGCGTAATCTTCTACTTCTCTTAAAACATGCCCAAAGGCCGTATTCGTCAAATCATTTCTTAATTCTTCAGGCGATTCTGCTAAAGCGCTTACAACAAGATACGTTCCTTTTGGGAATGGGATGATTCGCGTAGTGTTTGGAACATCCTGACTCGTTTGAACACCGACATAGTACATCATTTTCCCGTTATAGGGTTCGTTGACTGTAAAGAAATAATGATTTTCAGCAGCTTGTTTCAATGCATCTATTGTTCCATTACCGATAACTTTTTGCTCAAATGCTTGTTTCTCTGCAGCCAAACCGACAAAATCCGTATTGCTACTCTTCAATTCCACACCAATACCCGTCACCGTAAAATCTGGTTTTTCTTCGATCCTATACTTTGCCATTTCTCCCACCCTTTCTATTATATTAAGTTCATCTTACATAAAATTAAAGGGAAATGACACGATTACGCTCTTTTTTCTAGGGATATTTTTATTTTTTAACTATTTTTTTGCTTTCACTGCAATCCAAATCTCACTGTAAACATTACTGAAATCCTCTCCCCATTTTGTAAAAGAGATCTCGGGAGCTTCGACTAACTCATAATCTGAAGAAGGAAGCCATTCTGCATAGATTTTCCCCCAAGTATCTTGTAAAGTTTGGGGAAATGGCCCTTTATTAGGAAAAATGGCCCAAGTGTGTTCTTCTATAGCAAGCATTTCTAAATCAGCGTACGGATTTTCTTTTGTCGTAGCAAAGCCAATCATGTGCATCAAACTGCCCTTTTCTTCCAAGCGGTCTCCATCAAATCCATAAGAAACGTTGATTACTTGATTTGGATATAAATCTCCTAACTTATGCATCTCTTCCCTTTGAGTCTCCGTGATCGTCTGCGCTAACTTTTGTATTTCTTGATTGACTCCTTCAAATTTGACAGGAACTTTTTTCGCCACACCTGCCACATAAAACTGTTCTTTCTTTTCGATACGAAATTCCATCGATTTTCCTCCTCTGACATCAATAAAAAATGTCAAGCGTGGAAAAGATTTTTGTATGCCGTATCTGCTGATTTCTGAAGGCAGATATCCTGACCAATCACGAAAAGCTCTTGAAAAACCTTCGACTGTTTCATATCCATATCTAAACGCCGTTTCTGTCACTCTTGATCCATCTAGAAGATCGCGATTAGCCAAAGCCAATCTACGGTTTTTGATATAGTCCATTAGCGACATCCCTGCAATAAACGTAAAGATGCGTTTTAATTGATATTCAGAGATTCCTGTATTTTCGGCTATTATTTTATAGGAAAGTCCTTCTGTCAAATGTTCTTCGATGTAATCGATCAATTGGTTCAGATCTTTAAGCATATTTATCTTCCTCCTTGATTGCCTTTTTATCATATTATCAAAGAAAGTCAATTACTTGATGAATCAGGAACCAATTTAGTCAGATGTAGAAAATGTTGTATGGATCTAAAGAAAATTCTCAAGCAGCGTTTCGTAACGGATAATTGGTATTATCTGCCTATCTATGTTTTACCTTTAGAAAAATAAATTTTGGGGAAGACAGATTCTAAGTAAACAAAGCGGTAAAAATATCTTTTATTCCCTTAGTTAATCCGCTTACTACCTACTGTACAAAGCAAATTGTTGTTCAAACTGCTGATCAGAACGCTGCTTGGATTTTTCTTTGCGATACATCATACCTCTTTTATCAATTGGAACAATTATTTATTTCTAACAAAATCACTTCATTTTTGTCAGATAAATAAAAAACAAAAAAAGTTCCATCTTTAAAACACGCTATTCTTTTACTTTTTCTCACATTCTCTAAGAAAAGAAAAGGAGAATGAATTTTTGACAATTCGAGCAAAAGTGATTATCAAATATGTAAAATCAGCTACTTTTTTCTTAAACGTTTCTTTATACTAAATATAAATAAGTGTTTCATGAAAGGAGAACTAGATGAATAATTGGCTTGAGTATTTTCCTGAAAACGTTTTGGAACGCGGTTACAGCTATCATCTGCACGGTTTTGTCCGTCATTTGAACTATACAAGCAAGTACTTGTCCGCAACAGTTTCTGGCACGGAAGATTATAAGGTAGTGATCACTTGGGATGAAAAGACCAACATGACTTGTGATTGTCTATATGCCATAGAAGGAAAAAAATGCAAACACATGGCTGCTGTCTTATTCGCTTACGAAGAACGTCCAATAAAAAAATCCAACTACTCACTTTCCGAACTCTCGTCCCTTGTTTCCTCCGCTAGTTCCTCTCTTGTACGGGAGCTTTTAACAGAGATTCTTATAGAACATCCGCACTTTATCGAACGCTTCAAAGTTAAGATGCCATTTCATGCAATAAATTATTCAGATAAATTAACAACTATCATCCATAAATACGATCATATTATCAAGAAAAACAAAAACAGGAAAACAGCGAAGTTCATCATGGAGATGCGAAAGTTCATCCAAGAAGCAGTTGAATCGCTTATTCAGCAAAATGCCTATCTTCCCGCATTCGAATTGATCAATGAAGTGATTGCTACTCTCGAAACATTCTATTGGGAGCCTGAGGATGAACGAACCCTTCTTCTGATAGAGGACTGTTATTATTTATGGAAAGAATTATTAGCAGAAGCACCTCATGCAGAAAAAAGGCAAATGTTCTCTTGGTTCGTCTGCCAAGTCGATCATACTGACGCCTCTTATTCAAAACGCTACTCCATAAAAATCCTGAAAGAAGACTTTCGGGAAAAAGAATTTTCTAACCAAAAGAAAAAAATAGATAAAAAACTAAAGAAACGGTAAAGAAAGACGATTTCAATGAAAAATAGCAAGTAAACGATAACAACCATCCTAAATCCACAAGAAATACAGCAGACCTTGCTTTAAAAACACGAATCATGCAAAGGATGAAGTAAAGAAGACTTAACGCGTACCCAATATTAGTCATTTGACTATTAGGTACGCGTTTTGTTTTATAAGTCATGACAAATTTCCTTCGTTGCTGGATAGATTTTCCGGCATTGTTGATAGATTTTATGATACTTTTCTACATTTTGTAAGAGAGGTTCCACTGCATCTGTATATTGGATAAAATTCTGACAACAACTTTCAGGTGTGTCGAACCACCCTAACCCTAGTGCAGCAATCATTGTTGCGCCTAATGCAGGTCCTTCCTCCACACTTAAACAATAGACCGTTGCATCGAAAATATCAGCTTGGATTTGTAGCCATGCAAGATTTTTCGCGCCTCCTCCCACCGAAACAATACGTGTAAATCTGCGACCCGCTAGTTCTTTACGTTTCAATCCCACCATTGACAAATGCTCATTAAAAATTTAGAATATTCACAAGTTTAACGACAATTATGAAAATTTATGTCGTGCTAAAGGAGTTTTGTTATTGGATGAAAAGTTAGATATAAAAACTGCGATCAAAGACACGTTACCTACCGTTTTCGGTTATATCGGTATTGGACTTGCATTTGGTATCGTTGGGAAAGCTGCCGGATTTCATCCACTAGTCGTCACGTTGATGTCCCTGCTGGTCTATGCTGGTTCTGCCCAATTTATCACAGTCAGCATGCTTGCTAGTCACAGCCCATTGCTTTCCATCGTTTTCTCGACCTTTCTAGTCAATTCCCGAATGATTCTGATGAGTATGACGATTGCTCCTTATTTCAAGAAAAATCGGCTGCTTCAAAATCTGCTGATTGGCACATTGCTGACAGATGAAAGTTTCGCACTGGGAATGAATAAATTGAACTATACTGGACAAAAGTTAAACTTTCGTTGGATGAATACAGCTAATTGGATTTCTTATTTGACGTGGGTGGGTTCTTCTCTTGTTGGCGCACTTTTAGGGAATTTTATTACTGATCCGAAAAAGTTTGGTTTGGATTTCGCCATCGTCGCTATGTTTATCGGGTTACTTTATCTTCAAGTCATTTCTGATAGAAACACCTCTAAACGATTACAGTTGATCCTGATTGGTCTCACTTTGATTCTGGTATATGTCGGACTGATTTTTATCCCAAGCAACTTAGTGATTGTAGTTGTAACACTGATTGGGTGCGGATTGGGGGTGTGGATCAAACATGCCTTCTTTTGAGTTTACATTGCTGACTATTTTAGGTTGTACTTTAGCAACTTGGCTTTCTAGGGTCCTACCATTTGTCTTACTGAAAAAATTCGATTTACCGCAACCGTTGCTTGAGTATTTAAGTTTTGTCCCGATCGTCATTATGTCTGCTTTATGGTTCAGCAGTCTATTTACCCAAAATATCGGACATCTGCCGCAGATCAATCTCGAAAATGCTTTGGCTTCAGTTCCTACACTTTTAGCTGCTATTCTTTCAAAAAGCTTATTGGTGATCGTCTTGGCAGGAATTCTTTCCCTTTCGTTGATTCGCTTATTATAAATAAAAAAACAAGAGCTTATGGCAAATTACTGTCATGCGCTCTTGTTTTTATCAAAGTCAAATAAGAAAAAAATCGGCGTATTCTTGCTTATCCGTTGAACGGACCACTAACAACGACTTTTCCTAACATATGTCCTGTTTCTACGTCTTTGGTTGCTTGTTTCAAGTTCTTCGCATTCATCCCATCTGAATAGACCTTGCTCAATGTACTGCGGATAATCCCTTCATTTGCTAAAGCAGCAATGTGCGCTAAAGCTTCTCCTTGCGTTTCGATTTCATAGTTATAGTCTGTTTTAGCGAACATATACTCCCAGTCGAAGCTGATAGATTGGTTTTTCCAAACACCTATATCTAACGGCTCTTTGATCCCTACGATCGTTCCCACATGTCCAAATGGTCGGACAAGGTGCTTGATTTGATCAAAGTAGCGGGTAATATCGAATAATACAGCGACATACTCTACTTGATCGATTCCTAATTCACGAAAACTTTTACTTAAGTCGTGATGATAATCGATTGGATAGTCTACACCTGTTTTTTTCAGCCATTCAAAATTCTTCGGACTTGCAGTCGCGTAGACTTCTAGGCCAGCCCAATGCGCTAGTTGATTCAAAATCGAACCGACGCCCCCGGATCCGTTGATCACTAAGATTTTTTTCCCGCGATTGGCATTTTCTTCTGGAGTTAGACCAAATTTTTCAAATAACAATTCATAAGCGGTCAATGAGGTCAACGGCAAGGCTGCAGCTTCTTCATCTGAAAGATTTTTTGGTGCAAGAGCGACAATACGTTCGTCAACTAGTTGGTATTCTTGATTGCTTCCTGCTCTTGTTGTTGTACCTGCGTAAAAAACGCGATCGCCGACAGAAAATTTTTGCACTTCGTCACCTACAGCAACAACTTTCCCGACTCCATCAAAACCTAAGATACGTAAAGCATTTCTTATCCCGTTATCTTGGCGAAGTTTCGTATCGACAGGATTAACAGATACTGCGTTGACTTTTACCAGAAGATCCCGTGAACTGGGTACAGGTATCTGTTCTTTTTCATCAATAAAGCTTTTTGGATCATCGATCGGCAACCCTTCATAAAAACCGACTACCTTCATTAATTCCTTTTCTGACATACGAATTCCTCCTTAGCTTCATCAAGTTGGAGCATCCATACAGTGTTCATTTCAATATATATAGTATGCTATTTGTTCCACCTTTTTTATTCATCATAATTATTCTCTTACTTAAAGTAAACTATTTGCACTTTTTTGGTTAAAAAAGAGGTTGCGACAAGACTTTTGTCACAACCTCTTATAAACGGTGTTCTCCTACCAACTCTTCGGTCACAAGTCAAAATATTCATCAAACATGAGAAGCTGTTTTTTGAAATTGCTCCTTGTGACTCAGAGTTAAACGGCAGGCTCACAACCTCTGATATAAACGGTGTTCAATCAACTGACCCTCGGTATTAGCTCAAAAAACGACAAAATATGAAGAGCTATTTTTGTTTGGCTGTTCTTATTACTTGATACAGGACAGCTTTTTCACGACCTCTAATTCACGGTGTTCAAGCAAGAAATCATTGTTCACTGAAAAGCGTTGGATGTTCTTTTTCAAAGGTCTCTAAGATCTCTCGTACTTCATCAGTAGATTTCGTATTCATCAACTGAACTCGCAAGTCATTTGCTCCTGGAAATCCTTTGATATAGATTTTAAAGAAACGATGTAGTCCTGTGATGGAACGCGGGATGATTTCTGAATAATGATCTTGCAGATCTAGTTGCAGACGAAGTAGTCCGATCAGTTCTTTTTCTGTATGTTCCCTCGGGTCTTTTTCAAATGCATAAGGATTCTTGAAAATCCCTCGGCCAATCATGATGCCATCAACGCCATATTTCTCGGCCAATTCTTCTCCTGTCTGGCGATCGGGGATATCTCCATTGATCGTGATTAGTGTTTGTGGAGCGATTTGGTCACGTAAAGCAATGATTTTAGGAATGACTTCCCAATGTGCATCTACTTTACTCATCTCTTTACGCGTACGCAAATGGACAGAAAGATTGGCTATATCTTGATGAAGTAGGTGACTGATCCATTCTTCCATCTCAGACATTTCCGTATAGCCGATACGCGTCTTGACGCTGACAGGCAAACCGCCAGCTTTAGCTGCTTCAATCAATTGTGCCGCTACTTCTGGACGAAGGATCAAGCCACTGCCTTTTCCACGTTCTGCTACATTAGGGACTGGGCAGCCCATGTTGATATCGATTCCTTGGAAGCCCATTTCTGCCATAGCAATGCTCATTTCTCTAAAAAATTCTGGCTTGTCTCCCCAAATATGGGCAACCATCGGCTGTTCATCTTCTGTAAATGTTAATCTTCCTCGTACACTGTCTTTTCCATCTGGATGACAGAAACTGTCTGAGTTTGTAAACTCAGTAAAGAAGACATCCGGTGCTGCTGCATGCTTTACGACATGGCGAAATACAACATCTGTTACATCTTCCATTGGTGCTAAAACAAAAAAAGGCTTTGGCAGCTCTTTCCAAAAATTAGTAGTCATTTATTTGTTACTCTCCATTCTATCAAGCAGTGAAGTCGCAATCTTTCTCAAAAACATTGTCATTATACTAGGAAACAAAAAAAGAAGCAAAGTGAACAGCTTAAAAGATGTTTCTGATTGAGCAAAAAAAAGACTGTGACAAAAATCTTATCACAGTCCATTTTCCGGAATAAATGGTGTTCAATCAGCTGACCCTCGGTATTCGCTCAAAAAACAACAAAATATGAGGAACTATTTTCCCGTTTGTTTCTCTAATACTCAGGTCAAAACGCTGATTTCACAACCTCTTTTCTAACTTCTCAATCCTCTTCCTTTATTGATCAAATACCAAGTAACGGCGTACAAAACAACGATGAATAACACAAGTACGATCATCGATGTTGCTACTGGCACATCGATCGTTCCAAGGAATCCGTAACGGAAACCGGAGATCATATAAACGATCGGATTGACTTTTGAAACAGCTTGCCAAAAGGGCGGTAACATAGAGATGGCATAGAAAACGCCACCTAGATAAGTTAACGGCTGCAAGACAAATGTAGGCACGATCGATACATCATCATAAGACTGAGCAAAAATCCCGTTGAGCAGTCCTGCTAATGAAAACAAGATTGCCGTCATCAATAATGTAATGATTACCATGAACCATGAATACACATGAAGTGGTACAAAGAACAAGGAAATGATCGTTACGAGAGAGCCGACGAGAATACTGCGACCCACACCACCAATCACAAAGCCCCAAATAATCACATGCGTAGGAACAGGTGCTACCAAGATTTCTTCGATATTTTTCTGAAATTTTTGAGAGAAGAAGGACGAAGAAACATTGGCATACGAACTAGTGATAGCAGACATCATAATCAAACCAGGAACGATGAATTCCATATATGAAAAACCACCCATGTCACCGATCCGCCCACCGATCATTTTTCCGAAAATAACAAAATACAAGGATGTCGTGATCACTGGCGGAACCAGTGTTTGGACCCATATACGCAAATAGCGGTTCGTTTCCTTGATAGCTAAACTTTTTAATGCAGTAAAATAAAGATTAAACATTTTTCTCCTCCGTATGATTATTTTCTTCTGTGATTTTCAAGAACAGTTCTTCTAAACGATTCGACTTATTCCTCATAGAAAGAACTTTGATTCCTTGTCTTGTAAGCTGATCGAAGATTCCGTTCACCCCTTGATTTCGTTCAACTTCGACAGCGATTGTCTGCTCATCTTCAAATGTACAAGCATATCCTTCAATCACAGGTTTGGTATCATATGGCGCTAAATCAAAGATAAATGTTTCAAATTGCAGTTTTGACAGAAGCTCTTTCATACTTGTATTCTCGATCAGTTCACCCGATTGGATGATTCCGATGTTGCGACAAAGCATTTCAGCTTCTTCTAGATAATGCGTCGTCAAAATGATCGTTGTACCATTTTCGTTCAATTCTCGTAGAAACTCCCACATCTCGCGTCTCAACTCGATGTCAACTCCTGCTGTTGGTTCATCCAAGATCAGCAAACGTGGTTCATGCATCAATGCCCTAGCAATCATCAGTCTTCGCTTCATTCCCCCGGAAAGCATACGTGCACGGACATTTCTCTTTTCCCAAAGATTGGACTGCTTCAAATATTTTTCGCTGCGTTTCATCGCTTCTTTGCGAGAGACACCGTAGTAGCCTGCTTGATTCACGACGATTTGCTGGACCGTTTCAAAAGGGTTAAAATTGAACTCTTGTGGAACCAATCCAATCTGTTGCTTTGCTCGAACTAGATCCTTGTCCAGATCATAACCGAAGACATTCACTTTTCCAGATGTTTTATTGACTAAAGAAGTAATAATCCCGATCGTTGTAGACTTCCCAGCTCCATTTGGCCCTAATAGCGCATAGAAATCTCCTTCTTTCACCGAAAGATCGATTCCCCGCAATGCTTCGACCCCACTTCCATAGATCTTTTTCAAATTATTTATTTCAAGCGCATTTGCCATTTATTTCCTATCTCCTTATAGACATGATTCTTAATTGTATCATGGAATACAGCAGATGAAAAAACAACTTGGCTTCCACACAAAAACACACCTGCTAACAAAGAGGAGATGTGTTTTCTAGTTCATGATCATCTTCGATAGAATAACTATCTAAACAACTCTGGAACTTTTAAAATCATAAAAGTACCGACAGCAACTACTACGATGACATATAGAAGATCCTTATAACTGAGGTTCTTGTCTTTTTTATTCATGTTAAGCTTTCCTCCGTCCTTTTATCGAAAGCTTTTTTCTTTTATTTTAACCGAAATAAATAAAATGGAAATAGTTATTTTCAATTTCTGTTTTCGCTGTTTGTTTTACGGAGAACTTTGCCATGGAACGTGCGTCTCGTCGCTGATGCTAAGTTTTTTCGATAAAAGCTGCTAGAAGGAAGACAGCGTGGTTTATTTTGTATCGTCTTTTGCTAAATCTTCCAAGATCATCTGGACAGCAGACTCGTTCCCATTGAATTCTGCCACTTTTTTGGCATCAATGTACTTCTTTTGATAATCGTCTTTTTGGACCCACGCATCATGCTTCGTTTGATAAAGTTAATCAAACGGATACCACTGACGCTGTTCATCGAACAACAAACTTTCTTTTTGGGCCTGTTCAACTATGGATTTAGGATAATTCAAAACTTTCAGCAAGGCAATCGCATTTCGGGTCCTTGAAGGTCCTTCTTTTAATTTGAAATCAAAACTGATTCCTTTTCCTTCTGTTACTTGTTCTTCAAAGTGGACATTCTCACAATAATTCTTTAAAATCTCTGTCAATTCGATATCATGTGTGGCGACAAATGCTAAAGATGGATACTCCGCAAGCCACCGAACGACTGAAGCGGAAGAAGCAATCCGTTCGATCGTATTTGTTCCTTTTAAAATCTCATCTACGAAGCAGTAGCAGCGTTCTTTGGAAGCCACTTGGTCCAGCAAACGTTTGATCGATTTGATTTCTGAAACAAAATAACTGTCGCCTTCAAATAAATCATCTTCGATTGCCATGGAAGTCAACACATGTCCAGGTTGCAGGGTAAACTGTTCTGCAATCGCTGTTTGGATCGTCTGTGCTAGAATACAGCTGATGGCTATACTTTTGACATACGTAGATTTTCCTGATGCATTGGAACCCGTGACTAATGTATTCTTCTGCCAGTTGACTGGATTAACTACCGCTTCTTTTAACAATGGATGATAGATATCTTTCGCTGTCACACCGCCCTCAGTAAACTCTGGTCGGCAAGTGATCGGCATATAGGTGCGATAATTCAAAACGGCTGCTGCAACTTCCAATTCTCCCAGCAATTCCCACAGCTTGATGGCTTCAGTTGAATGCTTTTCTAATTTAGTGAGAACGAAATGATAGGAGATAAATGGCAGCATGAACATGATGTTGACATATTCAAAAATCAATTCTGCTTCACTCCCGCTCTTCATTCGAAATGAAAAACCTAATTTAGGGATGTCTCTTAATGGTTTAGTTTGCTGTTTCAGCTCTTTTTGAAGTGGTGTCGTCATTTTTGCTAACTGATTGGCGGCTGAAATCGTTGAAACCAAATAACTCATGCTATTCAGCTCTGTTTCTAGTGTTTGTTTCTTCACTAGATAATAGACCGTATTGAATACTAAGCCACCGATTGCTAGATAGATTCCTAGTACTTGCCCTAAAAGAAGCAAACCTACACCCACCAGCGGAAGCAAGCCAAGAAAAATAAATAAACCTACGCGTCCAATCTTTTTACTTTTTCCATCCGCTAGATATTGTTTTGCAAAATTATGATCTTTTTTTCCTAAACGAGCGAATTGATATTGGATTCTTTCTCTCAGTTGAGGATTTTCCTGATAAAAAGCAATTAGTTTTTCTAACTGATAATCTTCTCCAAAATCAAAGCTACGTAAACGCTGATACAACGCTTCTGAACCTACACTAGAATAGGTACTGTTGATCCCTTCAAATACTTCGAACATATCCAAGTCATACCAAGTAAGATCGTCGATTTCACTATCCCATGAACGGAATTTTTTCTCCGTGAGCCACGCATCCTTCAAACTTTCTTCTTTATCAAATCTCGGTTGATAAGGAATTTTTCCCCAATTACTACGAACTGTTTCCTTTACTTTCAAACGTGAAAAAATGTCTAAAACAACTAATAAAATAACAACTGCAATAATAATTAAAACGATAAATTCTCTTTGGCCCATATCCCTCTCCGTTCCTTGATTTGTTAGTTTTAGTATAGCACTGTTGCGCTATTTGAAAAGGGGGTACAAAAATAACTGTCTTCGTTACCTAATTCGTATCAATCACACCAAAATAAAAACACCTTCCAAAAAAGAAGATGTCTTTAAAACGAGATACAATTTTTTGTCATTCACTTCAGGTAAATTAGAGCCAATTAAACCCTCCGCAACTTGACGGAGATGGAGAAGATGCCCCCGTCTAATCTAGCGGTCATCTCTCCTCCCATTCCTTCCACCAATTTTTTTGACAGGTAAAGCCCGATTCCACTAGATTCCGTATTTGTGCGGCTGGTATTTTCGGTATAAAAACGCTGGAAGACTTTTTCAACAGAGGTTTGCGCTCCTGGTTTGATAGGATTGGCCACTGTTAATCGAATGAATGAATCCTCTTTTGAAAATGTCACCTTTGCTTGTCCATCTGCATAACGCAATAAATTCTGTATGATATTTTGCAGCACTCGCAGCAACATGAGCGGATCTGCTAATACAGTTGTATTTATCGAGTGTTCAGCGAACGCTACCTCGATATTTTTCTCAGAAAATTGTTCATAAAAAGAGAAAAATACTTCTTCCACCTCTTTAGAAAAAGAAAGCGTATGGAGATCCATTTCTTTTTGCTTCGTCTCTATTCGAGCAAGATCATAAAACTGATCCGTCATACTGAGTAATCTTGCAACAGATTGTTTGATGATCGTTAAATACTTCTCCCGTTTCTCCGTATCCTCTACCTGTTCCAGTAATTGTACATAACCGTTAATAGCAGTCAAAGGAGTTCTGAGATCATGAGAAAGGCCGACGATCGATAGTCTGATGTTTTCTTCCATTTCTTGAAATGCTTGTCCTTTTTGTTCATTTTCATCCACCCATGTATTCAGTGCATCTACTAGGTCCATTAGATTCTTTTCTCGAAATTCGACTGAAAGACGACCACCATATTCTTGTCGTTCAGAAAGAGTGGCGATTTTCTTAGTTAATCTCTTGATTTCCCTTTGCAGGAAGAAAATAAAACTTCCCATAAAGATAACAACGAGAAGCAACAGCCACTTAATCAAATCTAAACCCCACTCCCCACACCGTATGAATATACACAGCATGTGCCTTTGCTAGTTTCCCTCGAAGATTGGAAATATGCATATTCACTGTTTTCTCACTATCAAAATATGGTTCTTGCCAAACTGTTTCATAAAGATTTGCTCGCGAAAATACTTTTTTCGGATGTTCTAAAAAAAGCTTCAGCAGATCGAATTCTCTTCCTGTCAAATGGACAGCCACACCATTCACATTTACATCCCTCGACTCTTTGTCCAGTAAGATTTCCTTGTAATAGATGCGTTGCGACAGATCTTTTACTTGGACAGAAGTCTGATGACGAAGTTGGATGCCGATTCGTAACAACAGTTCTTCGATATCAAATGGTTTCGTCACATAGTCATCCGCTCCTGCTGCCAACAAGGAAACTTTATCTCTTTGATCGCTTTTTGCTGAAAGAACGATGATCGGAACATTCGATGTCTGTCGGATTTCTGCTAACAATGCTTCACCTGAAAGCCCTGGAAGCATGAGATCTAGAAGGATCAAATCGACAGGATATGTGCTTAACAATAATTTTCCTTCCGTACCTGAATAAGCATCAAGAAGTTTGTATCTCTGTTCAAGAACCTCCTCCAGTAAAGAATGAACAGCTTCATCGTCTTCGATAATCAAAATAGTTTCCAGCAGGAACACCTACTTAATGTCAGATTTTTGGAAAATAAACATTCCTAGAGCTGATGATACCACGATTGTTACTAGACTGACCAGAATCATTTTCGGTGCTTGCGAATAAGTTGCTTGTTGCGCAAAGTCCGTATACATGAGCCACGTTTCCGTAAACCACTCCGTTAGAAATTCCAAGCCTTTGATTTTTGCGAAAACACCGGGAACGAAGGCCGTTCCCATGATATAAAGAAAAGAAAGAAGCAAACTGACACTGGTACTTCTAGTGATGAATGTCAAAGCCACTGGAACAGATAATGTCGCTAATATCAGCAGAAGCAATACAGGAAATACTTTTAGAACATAATTTCCATAGTTTTTGATTCCCTCAACTTCACCAAATCCGAAAGCAAGTGTGTAAGCAATCATGGCTAGCCCCGTAATCAAAACCACGCCAAGTGTTGTGATCAAAAGCGTAACGAGAAGTTTCGACACATAATAAGTCATTCGATTCCGTCCTAAAGATAACGTATTGCGAATCGTACCGTTTTGAAATTCTTCCCCAATATAAAAGCACGCAAATGCTGCGAAAGCCAGAAGAATCCATGCAGCCATTTTTTCCACCATTAAAATCCCTGTTGCACCGTTGATGACTGTATCCGTTGCTTGGTTTAATTCATTGCCGTATTTTGTATGCATATACCATTCGTTCCAAGAATAAAAAAGCGGAAGTACGACCATCAGTCCTAGTGAGACCCACATTTTACGGCTCTTCCATACTTTTATTTTTTCAGCAGTTAATAGATTAAACATGTGGATTGCCTCCAGTTAATTGTAAGAAATAATCTTCCAGTTTTTGCCCAACTAGGTGGATACCATCCACAGGAACTTTTGCCTCTACCAATGCTTGATTGATGGCTGCTACTTGGTCAATTCCTTCAAAAAGCTGGATAACACGGCTAGATTGGACAAAATAATCCCTATAACCAAGAGAGTCGAGAACCGTTACTGCTTGTTCCGTCGCCGAAGTGTCAATTTTTATAAATTGACGAGATTCTTGTGCCAATTCTTCTTTCGATAATTCTTTGATCAAGTGTCCTTCATGCAAAATACCGTAGTGAGTGGCGATCTGTGACAATTCATCTAGCAAGTGGCTAGAAAGCAAGACGGTGATGCCCCGTTCTTTTACCAAACGTTGGATGATTTCTCGCATTTCTGCCATCCCTGCTGGATCCATCCCATTCGTCGGTTCATCCAAAATCAAAAATTCTGGATTCGTGATCAGTGCATTTGCAATAGCTAAACGCTGGCGCATACCTAAAGAGAAATTCTTTGCTTTCTTTTTCCCTGTATTTTCCAATCGCATCATTTTCAGCAGGTCTTCGATTTCTCTATCCGACACACCGCCGTTCGCTGCTTGGATACGTAGGTTATCTCTTGCAGTTAATTCTGGATAAAGAGCAGGGGTTTCAATCGATTGACCCATACGTCGTCTTGCTGCCTGCAAATCCGTCGTTCCAAATAATTCGATCGAACCTTCATCAATCGAGATCAAACCCATAATAGTTCTCATAAAGGTAGACTTACCCGCTCCATTCTCCCCAATCAAACCATAGATCATTCCACGTTTGATTTCGATCGATACTTTATCTAATGCTTTGGCAGCACCGTATTTTTTGGTTATACCAGTTGCTTTCAAGACCGTTTCATTTCCAAAATCCATACTTATCCTTCTTTCTTATTGATAAGTGAAGTATAGTTGACGGGTATAAAGAAAGCAGCCAGAAATGTATAAAGAAAGTGTAAATTTTCCAATTGAATTTCAAGAAAAATCAGACTGTCTCGCAGACGTGGTTGAGTTGTCTGCCAATCAAAGAGCGCACCAAACAGTGCTAATCCAAGTGGACTGGCCACCATGGTAATCGTTGTTATCGTTGACATCAGACGTCCTTGTATATGCGTTGGAACTTCTCGCTGAAGCCAGACCATATAAAAAGCAAAAGAAAACATTAATCCTTAAAAACGGACTTATGAAAAATAATACATGCCGTTTGGGATTTACAATTAGCTACCAAATAAGAGGTTATGACAAAAGACTTTTCACAATCCCTTCTTCCGAATAAACGGTGTTCTCCTGCCAACTCCTCGGTCACAAGTCACAATATTTATCAAACATGAGAAGCAATTTTTGTAAATTCCTTCTTATTTCTTGAAGCTGACCACTTCTGTCACAACCTCAGAAGCGGATAAATAATATTGTTTGATGATACTTTATCTTTTTCCCGTTTGTTTATAGATCGAATGATATTATAGACCAAGAATCCTACCTATTAACATAGCTAAAAACACAAAAAAGGCACTTTCCAAATTGTGGAAAGTGCCAGAAAAGTTAGGATTAAGGTAACTGCGCTCAGCATTGCTTCGCCCAGTACGATTCTCGTAACTCGTGAACTCGAACGATAATCGCAATTAACGTTTTGAGAACTGTGAAGCTTTACGGGCTTTCTTAAGACCTGGTTTTTTACGTTCGACCATACGTGCGTCACGAGTAAGTAAGCCAGCACGTTTAAGAGCTAAACGGAAGTCAGGATCAACTTCTAGCAATGCACGAGCGATACCATGACGGATAGCTCCTGATTGTCCAGCGTATCCTCCGCCGTTTACGTTAACAAATACGTCATATGCGCCTTTTGTTTCAGTAACAGCGAAAGGTTGATTGATTACTTCACGCAAGTCAGCATGTGGAATGTATTCTTCAACATCTTTTTTATTTACAGTAATTTTGCCAGTTCCTGGTACTAGACGTACGCGAGCAACTGCGTTTTTACGACGGCCTGTGCCGATATATTGAACTTGTGCCAATGAAATTCCCTCCTATTAGATTAAGTTTGTGATGTCTAAAACTTCTGGTTGTTGTGCTGCATGTGGATGTTCTGCTCCACCGTATACGTTCAATTTTGTAAATTGTTTGCGGCCTAAAGTGTTTTTAGGAAGCATACCTTTTACAGAAGTTTCGATCAAACGACGAGAATTTTTAGCACGCAATTCGCCAGCAGTGATTGATTTCAATCCTCCTGGGTAGTTGCTGTGACGGTAATAAATTTTGTCAGTCGCTTTTTTACCTGTTAATTTCACTTTGTCTGCATTGATGACGATGACGAAATCGCCAGTATCCAAATGAGGTGTGAAAGTTGGTTTATTTTTACCACGTAGTACAGATGCAACAACTGTTGAAAGACGTCCCAATGGAACATCAGTTGCGTCTACTACATACCATTTACGTTCTACTTCGCCTGGTTTGGCCATATATGTTGTACGCACGTTATTTTCCTCCAATTTAAGTTCTGATGTTTGACATACACTTCGAGTTTCCGGGGCTCTTTGTGGGGCAAACAATACCATTTAACATATTACCCGCTAATCTAGTCAATGTCAACGTTTTTCTGCTTGATTGAAAAATTTATATGAAACTTTACTTCTTTTCTTTCTTTTATATAAAAGGGTCGTTTCCTGTCAAAATGAAAAACAAAAAGAGGCTGTGACAAAAGTCTTGTCACAACCCCTTATTTTGAATAAACGGTGTTCTCCTGCCAACTCCTCGGTCACAAGTCACAATATCCATAAAACATAAGAAGCTGTTTTTTAAAATTGTTTCTTGTGACTCGGAGCTGAACGGCAGGCTTACAACCTCTTGGTAAACGGTGTTCAATCAGCTGACCCTCGGTATTAGCTCAAAAAACGGCAAAATATGAGGAACTATTTTGACGTTTGTTTCTCTAATACTCAGGTCAAAACGCTGATTTCACAACCTCTTTTTCGGTCAAGTTCAACAACAGTTTTTACGCGTCGATCTCTGGCGCTTTGCCCAAATGAGCTTGGATCATCCAGATACGTTTTTCTGTGGCTGTTTTGAATTCGATAAAGATATCTTGTGTTGGATCGTCGCCTTCTTCTCCAGAAACTTCGATTCCTTTTTGGTAAAGATCTGCTAGATAACGATAGCCTGCAACAAGTGTTTCCAAACGTTCTGGAATAGTACGATCCCAGCGGCCAATTTCATCAGGGATTTTTGTGTTATCTGCAAATTCACGCAATGTAGAATAAGGTGAACCGTCTAATGTGATCAAGCGTTCGGATACTTCATCTAACTGAGCGTTCAAATCATCCATGAACTCATCCATCATTGGGTGCAATGTAAGGAAACCTGGTCCTCTCATGTACCAATGTGTTTGGTGAACAACAACAGACATTTGGCTTAGATCTGCAACTAATTGATTTAATACTTCTTTGGTTTGTTGGAATTTCATCTTTCTTGCCTCCTAACATTTTCTTACACTTAAAATAATAGTAGACTTTCAATGAAAAGTACAACAAAATCATTTACCTGAGAACGATTTTCAGTTCGCTTTTTTATCCGTAAAGCCAATCATTTTTCAGAATCAGCTAATTCTTCTCGCAGTTGAGCAAATTGCTGATAAGTCTGTGCTAAATGCTTTTGTGTCGAAACAAATAATGGATAGATTTTCTGATATTTTTTATGATCAGTTTCTTGTACTCCAACTTGCTCTTTCAATTCTATCAATTCCTGTGCTTCACTGATACTTTGGATCTTTCCGATGCTTCTCCAGCCTAAAATCACAGCTCCTAATGCGGATGCTTCTGTGACAGTAGGGAAAACAAGCGGGTAACCCAGTACATCAGCCATCATCTGACGAAAAATCGGAGATTGAGCAAACCCGCCTGTAGCACGGATCTCTGTGAGCTGATTTTCCTGGCAAACTCCTTTTAAAATCCGATAAAGGTTGAGACAGATCCCTTCTAGAATCGCCTTCATCATTTCTTTTTCTGTATGTTGCCGCTGTAAACCGATAAAACTGCCAAACGCATCTGCGTCCCAAAGCGGTGCTCGCTCACCAAGTAAATAGGGATGAAAAATCAGACCATTGGCACCCGCTGGCACAAAAGCGATAGCCGAAAGCAGTGCATCATATGGATTTTCTCCTTTTTCTTTAGCAGATTGAACGACTTCCTGTAAAAATGTATGCCCTGCCCAATCAAAGATGCCAGCACCATTGCTAGTCGCTCCTCCCACTACCCAATGTTTCTGATCCAGAACATAACAAAACGTCTCCATTTCTGGATGGAACTGAGGCTGAGTAGTAATAAAACGAAGTGCTCCGCTCGTTCCTACGGTCAAAGCGGCGATCGTATCACCAAAAGCACCTAACCCTAGATTAGAAAGCGGCCCGTCTGCCCCTCCCAAAACAAATGATATATCATTTGGCAAACCTAGTTCTGCTGCTGTTTTTGATGGTAGACCTGTTACTTGATAGGTGGAAGGAAAGACTTGCGGCAATTGCTCTATTCGAATGTTCAAGTAGTCAAGCACTTCTTCTGCCCATTGGAATTCATGGATATCAAAATATCCAGTTCCTGAAGCTGTTCCGTAGTCGCTGATCAGTTCGCCAAACAATCTATAAAAGATATAGTCTTTGATACCGACAAAATAAGCAGTTTTTTTGAATAATTCAGGTTGGCTGTTTTGCAGCCACTTGATTTTGTTCAATGGTGTCATTGGATGAATCGGCGTCCCAGTCTGCCGATAAAATTCTTTGCCAAGCACGGTATATTTCAGTTTTTCTGCTTCGTCCGCTGCTCGGTTATCTGCCCAAGTGATCATTCGAGATAACGGTGTTTTCTCTTCATCCAACAATATCAGGCCATGCATCGCAGAGGAGAAGGAGACAAATTGAATGATTGTGTCTGAAGGCAACTGTTTAATTACTTCTTTTATAACGGTGCAGACACCTTGAAAGATCAATTCCTGATCTTGTTCTGCCATCCCTTGTGTTTCTTGGATCAAAGGGTAGCGAAAATAAGCGGATGCTGCTTCTTGGGCTTCATCTGTGAAAGCAACTGCTTTGGTTTGTGTGGTTCCGATATCTAATCCGATTGAAACGTTCATTTTTTCACCTCAAATTTTATGTATGTACAAAAATTTAGTTTAAGCTTGCGTATCTTGGTTTTGAAAAGGGGGAGATGGCGTGTTACTTTATTTTATCATTGGTTGCTGTATCGGATCATTTTTATGTTTAACCGCCCAGCGGATTCCGTTAGGTCACTCTATTATTTATCCTAGATCTCATTGTGTCAAATGCTGTCGTTCGCTTTCTTGGTATGAATTGATTCCGATTCTCTCGATCATCGTCCAACGATTTCGCTGCCGCTATTGCAGGTGTCGGTTGCCCTTCTACTATTTGTTGGCAGAAGCCTTATGTGGTGGTCTTTTTGCCTGGTTCTTTACTTTTTCTTCCGCAAGAAATTTTTCGACGTTCATATGGATGCTTTCGGCTTTGCTATTTTCGTTGATGGATTTATTTTACTTCATGGTCCATTCTCACACGCTATTCTGTTCTTGGGCAATTTTATGGATTTTTTGGTTGCAGGCCGGCGTCTTCCAATGGCAAAGTGTGCTGTTAACGTTTATCGTAGGCGGTGTGTGCCTTCGCTATGGTCAATCCTATCTCGGAGCTGGCGATACTCTGTTGATGCTTTCTTGGAGTGGTGGCTTGTCTCTAGAAGAGTTGCTTCAGATCTTGTTTCTTGCTAGTCTGTTTGGAATATCCGTTTTTTCTGTTTACTTTATCTGTCATAAAAAAAAGTTGGAAAAGCTGCCTTTCATTCCTTTTTTGAGCAGTGCGTTGCTGATTGTCCTTCATCTTAGGTATTGAAAAAAGGTTGTGACAAACGACTTGTCACAACCTCTGATATATAGTGTTCTCTTACCAAATCCTTGTGACTTGGAGCTAGGCGACAGGTTCACAACCTCTCCACTAAATGGTGTTCAATCAGCTGACCCTCAGTATTAGCTCAAAATGCTGGTTTTACAACCTCTGATATACGGTGTTCCATAAGTAGCTTTTTCGGCTTCTTATTTCTTGACGCCCCAATGTCGACGAAGGAAACCTGCACGTCCAGAACCTTCTCGATAAAGATTGTAATGGAGCTTGTTTTTCTTGTAATAATCCTGATGGTAATCTTCTGCAGGATAAAATTCGCTTCTTGGTTCGATTTTTGTCACGATTGGCTTATCGAATCGCCCGCTGTCTTGCAATGCTTGTTTTGAACGCTCTGCAATATTTCGTTCTTCTTCATCATTATAGTAGATCACTGGACGATAAGAATCACCGCGATCAGCGAACTGTCCTAATGCGTCAGTCGGATCGGTTTGCTGCCAATAGATTTCCACCAACTGATCATAAGAAATAACTTCTGGATCATATTCGATCTCTACTGCTTCTGTATGCCCTGTTGTGCCTGTTGTTACTTGTTCATAAGTTGGATTTGGTACATGCCCGCCAGTATAACCGGATGTCACAGAAATGATCCCTGGCTGCTCTTCAAATGGTTTGACCATACACCAAAAGCATCCGCCTGCGAAAACTGCTTTTTTTGTCATATAAAATCCCCCTTTTTTCTCATCATACCTTGATTTCCAAAAGGAGGATAACGTTTTGCTTGTGACAGAAAAAACGGAAACTATTATATACGTGATACGGCTTCTGATAAATGCCAAAACGAACGTACTTGATCAAAAACGGTTAAATCAGGAATCACATATTCAGCAGAAGGAAGATTTATGTTTTCACCTATTCCCAATACATGCATGTTACCAGCCAAAGCTGCTTGACAACCAGCTTCTGAATCTTCAATGACCAAGCATGCATTTGGCGGTACATTCAATTGCTGTGCTCCTTTGAGAAAAACTTCTGGATCAGGTTTTGCTTTTGATACTTGCGTGCCGTCAATAAGGACATCAAAATAACTTGTCAAATTCGTTTTTTCTAAAATGAGGCGTGCATTTTTTCTTGCTGATCCCAATCCGATCTTGATGTTTGTTTTTTTCAAGTACTCAAGAACAGCTATTGCACCAGGCAAAACGGATGTTTCATCCATTTTTTGAATCGCTTGAAGATATAGATTGTTTTTTTGCTCAGCAAAGGCTGATTTCTCTTTTTCTGAGAATTTCTGTTCCATTTTTCCAAATGACAGCAATCGCTCTAGTGACTCGGTTCTGGATATTCCTTTCAGTTGCTCGTTTTCTTTCTCAGTGAATGGAATGGACAGCTGGTTAGCTAAAACCAGCCACGCTTCGTAATGATAACGAGCTGTGTCTACAAGAACGCCATCTAAATCGAATAGTGCTGCTTTGATTTTCATCGATTACCTCCTTGAAAATGAACGACTTGAAGTAAAGATGCGATGTTTTTAGCTGTGCGATGAAGATTATCAGTGGCTTGCTGTAAAGCTTCTTGTAAAGGCACAGCTGCAGGAAGGATCGGAAAAACGGCCGAAATGCCAACATCTGCTGCTTTTTCGCTTCCTTTACCAACACTTCCGCAAATAGCTATCACAGGAACGCCCTCTGGTACTCTTCTAGCAATCCCAACTGGCGCTTTTCCTTTTAGACTTTGTCCATCTAGACGTCCTTCGCCTACGATTACGAGGTCTGCTTGCTGTACCCGTTTATCGAACTCCAGTAAATCCAATACGTAGTCGATGCCAGAGACTATTTTCCCTGAAGCAAATGCTAACAGTCCTGCACCCATTCCACCACCAGCACTACTGCCCGATGCCTCGATTACTTGAGGGGCAAATCTCATATAAAAATCATGCATGGCTTGGTCAGCCACTGCTAATTCATTTTCTTTCAAGCCTTTTTGTGGTCCGAAAACAAAAGAAGCGCCTTCTTTTCCGCATAAAAGATTAGTAACATCAGTAATGACAGTGATTTTGGCTTTAATCAGCTCAATAGGCACGTTCGTTTTATCAACTGTAGCAATTTTACCTAGATTTTCTCCCAGTGCTTCTACTTTTTGATTATCTTGATCGTAAAAAGCATAACCTAGACCTTCTGCCATGCCGATGCCGCCATCGTTGGTACTACTTCCGCCAACGCCGATGATGATGTGTCGAACACCTTGTTGCAACAATTGTCGTATCAGTTCTCCTACTCCTCGCGTGGATAACCTAAGTGGCTGTCGTTGGTTTAGTGGGACATCTTTCAATCCGACGATTTCTGCCATTTCAAAAATCGCAGTTTGACCGTCTGAAGCGTACTGGATTTCTTTGTTTTTGCCAAATGCATTAGTAACGACTGCTGTTTGCCGCTTCAACCTTAAACTGTCTGCTAATGATGAAACCGTTCCTTCTCCTCCATCGCCTATAGGTAGCAGATCATATTCAGCCTGAACAAAAACTTCTTGAAAACCTGATTGAATGGCTTGTGCTGCCTCTAAGGCTGTCAGACTTTCTTTGAAAGAATCTGGCGCAATCAGAATACGCATTATTTTCCCCTCCGTTCCAAGATCAGTTCTTTTTCCAGCTGGTATTGGTCTCCATTGACAAAAATAGGTAATGTTTCTTTCGTCTCTTTTTTTATTACTATTTGTTTTTTTGTCAAAACAAATAGCAACCTGTGATTTTTCCAAATAAAAGGAAAAGAAATTTTTTCCCATGCTGAAGGAAGTCTTGGAGAAATAGAAAGAGTTCCATTCGTTACTGTAATACCTGAAAAACCAAATATAACTGCTAGCCATAGTGCTCCTAATGAAGCAGCATGAATTCCGTCATCTGATGAATGCGGATCTGGTCCTAAATCAATCAGGCACGCTTCTTGGAATAAATGATACGCCCATTCCATTTCTTGGATACGGCAAGCCTCTATGGCGTGAATCGCTTTACTCAACGATGAGTCGTGGATTGTTTTGTTTTCATAGTAATGCAAATTCTTAGAAACGATTGGTTGAGAAAAATACTCAGGTAATAAGTATAACAGCATGACAAGATCTGCTTGCTTGCTGACTTGGAGTTCATTTACTTCGCTACGGGCATAATCAAGTAAAATAGACTGGCTGCCAGGACGTTCTTTGTAAGTGGTCAAATCAATAACTGGCTTACTGAGATACGTGTCATCTTGCGGAATCAGCTGTTCTTTGTTAGGCACTGGCAAATATAACTTATCTAAAAAATTTTGACATTCTTTCAAAAAAAGCGGATCGCCAGCTTGATATTTAACAGCTAAGGCCACATTATAATGCGCCAGATAGTTCGTATATGCATTATTGTCGATATATTCTGTGTATTCATCTGGACCAATGACTCTGTGTATCTCTAAATGATCATCGACTTTTACAGCTCTGCTCAGCCAAAAAGCTGCTGTTTCATGAATGAGCGTTTTTCCCTTTGTTTCTAAAAACGATTGATCCTCTGTTGCTTGGACATACTCTTGAACGGCATAAGCAAGGTCTGCACTGATATGATGTTCTGCGGCAGCTGAAGCAACTTCTTGTCTTGTTCCGGTTTTGATATTCAATGCAGCAAATTTGGGTGTCTCTTCCTGACCAGTGTGTGCGCTTTCCCATGGGAAAAGTGCACCTTGATAGTGATAATCTCTTGCTTTTTGCCGTGCGCCTTCTAATCGATCATAACGGTACAGCAGCAAATTCTTTGCTACTTCAGGAAACTGATATAAAAAGAAAGGCAGGATAAAAATTTCCGTATCCCAGAAAACATGCCCTTTATAACCTTCGCCAGTTAGTCCCTTCGCCCCTACACTAACACTTGGATCATTGCGGGGAGTCATAATCTGTAAATGGTAAGCAGCGAAGTCCATCGCTAACTGATCGAAAGAAGAATCGCCTTGGATCGTTATCCGATGCTGATGCCAAAAATCTGTCCAATAAGACATCGACTGCTCTAAAATTTCTGTATAACTAACGCTTTTCTGGGCTTGGGCAATACTTTTCTTAAACGGGTCTGTTTGCTGAAGAGAGGTAGAGAGCACGATGATCTTCTCCAGCGTAAAGGACGTATTTTTTCTGATCTTTTCTGAAAAGGAAGCGGTGATCCGGCGATTTTTTGCTTGGAATACACCTGCTTTATTGAATTTAGCTGCAATCCCAATATCAATTTTACTTTCTGTTGTCTGGTAGGATGCACTGATCAAATCGTCACCAAATACTCGCAGTTCTTTTTCAACCAACTGCTGTGTACCAAAATTGGTTTGCTGTCCATCGATACCCGTTTTCACATCTACTTGGCAGTCTTCGGTCAACGGCTTGATGACCACTTTCAGGGCTGCCTGATGGAGATTATTTTGATCAGCAACACGACAAGTAATGACTTCCACTTTTTTTCCTTGAGCAGTTTCAATGAGCGCATAGCGTTTAAGCTCTCCCATTTCTAAATCTAGTGCCCGCTCGTATGCAAGAACTTTCATCGTCTCAAGAGAAAAATGTTCACCGTCGATTTTTATTTCCCATCTGATGACATCTGGGAGATTCACTAACTCGGCTGATTCTGCTCCTAAAGGTCGGTTATATACACCAGCTGCAAACATTCCCCTTACTTGATTCCGATAGTCTTCCTCCTGGCTTCCTCTGATACCAAAAAATCCATTTCCAATGGTCATCTGACTCGCATACTTATTGATATACTCTAAATCAAACTGTTTTTCTTCTACTTTCATAAGGTAATAACTTCTCCTGTTTCTGCCGAACGATATAAATTTTCCACCAGATTCTGGATGACATATCCTTGCCAGCCATCTGCAATCATCTGAGTCTGGTCACCGAGCGCCCGATTCACAAAATGAGCCATACTTAGTTCATGTGGGTCATTAACTGGCGTGGTCTTTTGTAAGGAAACCAGCTTTCCATCTACATCTTCGAATAGTTCGCCTGGATACAGATTAGCACCTGCCTGATCGCCACAAAAAGCCACATTCAGTTTGTCTTCTCTGATATTCAAAGCAAACGAAGTATTCAGTTGGATGATCTTGCCGTTTTCTAATTCCAGTGTGCCAAAAATTGCATCTTCTACTGTGAATTTGCTTGGATCCCATTTCCCGAATTTCCCTGAATTTTTTTTCGTACCAATTTTTTGGAAGCTGTACGCCCGAACGCTTTTTACTTTAGGAAATCCAGTAATATACATCGCTGTATCAAGCATGTGAATGCCATAATCGATCAAAGGCCCGCCTCCTTGAAGTTCTTTGTCGATAAACGTTCCCCAGCCTGGAACACCAGACCGACGAAGCGCATTCGCTTCTACGTAATAAATATCCCCGAGAACATCAAGATGATTCTTGATCATTGTTGCTTCGTCAGAAAAACGATGCTGGAATCCATAAGCCAAAATCTGCCCGTTTTTATCGGCTGTCTCTGCCATCTTTCTTGCTTGATCAGCTGTCATAGCTGGTGGTTTCTCGCACATCACTGAAGCATTAGCTTCGAGGGCAGCCAATACATGTTCGAAGTGAAAGCGATTGGGTGTACAGACACTCACGATATCGGGAGAAATCTCATTCAGCATTTGTGTAACTGATGTATACGCATGAGAAAATCCTGTACGTCGGCAAAAGTCTTCTGCTCGCTGGCTGACTGGATCAACCACAGCGGCCAATTCTAAGACATCTGATCTTTTTTGATAATAAGCAGCATGTACTTTTTCTGCTACTTGTCCAGCGCCTATGATTGCTACTTTCTTCATTTATTTCTCCCTCCTTTGCTTATTTACTTATTGTTATTCTTTCTCTATTCTTTCTCTAAATCATTTAAATGACGCGCTGTTTCCAGACAGTTTTTCAAGTATTGCAATGATTCCTGATAAATTTTCACTTCATTTTCTCCTCGCAAACGACATTCATATACCATATAACCTTCATACTCATTTTGAAGTAGCGTTTGAAAATGGCGAGTAAAATCAATTGCGCCAGATCCTGGTTGGTAGCGATGATTATCTGCTAAATGGATATGACCCACATACTCTTTTTGCGTAGTCAATGCTTTTGAAATATCATCTTCTTCAATATTCATATGATAAAAATCAGCGATGATCTGCACATGTTTCAATTGATTAGAGTCAATGTAATGACGCGCATCCGCTAACAAATTGATCATATGGTCTTGGTATCGGTTCAAAGGCTCCAAATAAATAACCGTACCTGTTTCTTCGGCTACTTTATCTAAATAACGAAGTGATTCGCTGACTGCTTTATAGTCTCCTTCTTTGCTTCGGGGTGAAACCATCGGCGGTAATCGATAAGTGAACATTCCCCAAGCTGCTGGGATAACGATTCCTTTGCCTCCAACCTCGCTTAGTGCACGCAAAATCTCAGCAATTTGACGTACACCATTAAGACGCCGTTCTTCGATAAAGTCACCGATCCACCCATCGTAGCCGTTACAAGCTGTCACTACTGGGATCCCTGTTTCTTTGATTGCCTGTTTGACTGTGTCGATATTTTCTATTAACAACTTACCGTCGATTTCGTATTCTTCAAATCCACAGTCTTTGATAAATCTAAATTTTTCTAAAATGTCTCTTGGGAAAAATGCTTGATCTTGCGTACCGAATTTCATTGTTCTCCTCCTCGGACTTGAACGCCCATTTTGATACTTTCTTCTGGGTGCTGGTCTACATAACGCATGTAAGCTTCTGCGCTTTCTGCAAATGGCACAACTGGATCAATGATTTCTTCACAATCCAAGTAACCGTTCATCAATAATTCCCAACATGTGTCCTCGATTCGTTTACGGTTCCATCTTGGGTAATCTGGGTTTGGTTCACTAGATGCTCGAGCAAAGACGATTTTTGCATTATTGAAATGTGCTTCGCGACCAAGATTAAACCCAGCTGGAAAAGGTTTAGCAAAGGCAACATAAGAAATGATCCCGCCATAGCCGATCCCTCTTAAAGAAGCTTGTAATGCGGCAGCACTGCCACTCGTTTCAATAACTGAATCTACTCCACGTTTATCTGTCAATTCCTTTAGACGAAAACCGACATCTGCTTTCATAGGATCTAGCGTGTAATCGGCACCGTATTTTTCTGCTAATTCTCTACGCTGCGCTATGGGATCGATCCCAACGATGGTAGTAGCACCTGCTTTTTTAGCTAATTGAATCGCAATTTGCCCGATAGCGCCTAAACCGAAGATTGCTACAGCATCACCTGCTCGAACATGTGCTTCCCGGATACCACCTAAAGCGAATTGAGCAGGATCGTAACATACTGCATTTTTCCATTGATCCAACCGATCAAGTTTACGTAGTTTATAATTATCAACACCGTTTGTAATCAGCGTTTCACGAATGGGTCCATAAGTGCAGACTAACTCTCCTTTTTGATACTCTGTCACCAAACTGCCCGTTTCTTCGATCGTACCGACAATCATATTTCCTAATTGAAATTCGCCAAATACCACACCGCGTTGGCTTCCTTCTTCTCTTGGCAAGAATAGGCGCCATTCTTCTGAAAATTCTTCATCGATAAATGGACTTAATCCTCTAAAGTCGACAATTTCTGTTCCTGGTTTTGGAGTAGCGAAAATTACTCGGATACGTACTTCGTTCTTTTCGATCTCACGGTCTTCGTAATCTTTGAATCCGGCTATTCTTGGTTCTAATGCAACTAATTTTTTCATCTTTTCTTTCCTCTTTCTTTTCTTTTTATCCTTTTACGCCGCCTTCGACTAAATCACCTTTAATAAATCGTTCAGATAACGCATACATAATGATGACTGGTAAAGCGGTCACCAATGAAGCGGCCATCATTCGTCCCCAAATGTAGTCTGGTGTACTGAATAATGTGTTCAAACCGATTGGTAAAGTAAATTTTTCGGAGGTCGACAGGAAAATCGAAGCAAATAAATAATCATTCCACGAAACCATAAAGCAATAAACGAAGACAGAAATGATTCCAGAAATAGCCAATGGTATAATGATCCGAATAATGATCTGGATCCGGCTAAGACCATCGATCATTGCTGCTTCTTCAATATCAGTCGGAATCGTGTCAAAATAACTTTTTAGCATGAATATCGCAGTAGGAAGTGTTTGAACGACCATCGTGATAATCAGTGCTGTATTGGTATCATACAAACCTAGACCGGAAATGATTTTAAATAATGGAACAACGATCAAAATACCGGAAAACATATAAACGGTGTAAAAGCTAGCATTGATTTTCGAGCGAGCTTTGAAGCGTAGTTTTGACAAAGCGTATGCCCCGCTGATCCCAATCACTACTGCAGTTACGGAGGCTATCAAGGAGATCACTAAACTATTTTTGAAATACATGATGAATGGAAAAATCTCAGCATTGAAAATATCCTGATAATGTTCAAAAGTCCATTCTTTCGGAAAAATAGTTTGTGTCGTTGCAATTGCTTCTTGTGAATCCTTGAATGATGTCATCAGCATGATCAAAAATGGAAACAAATTGACAGCTAATAGCAACAAAATCGTCGCGTAAAATAAGATTTTCCTGCTCTTTTTATTTTTCATTTCAAGTCCACCTTCTTTCGTGAGAGCAAGACGACCGCTGCAATAATGATGAACAATAGAATCGATATAGCTGCTGCTTTTCCAAGATCATTGAACGCAAAGGCTGTCTGATACAAATAAACGCCTAAGATATTGACTTTATTCGTCAGTAGATAGACATCTGTAAACATATAGAACATCCAGATAGATCGTAAAACAATCACAGTTGCTAGTACTGGTTTGATTGCCGGCAGTGTCACGATCTTGAACTTCTGCCAAGCATTTGCACCGTCCATTTCAGCTGCTTCATAAAGCGTTTTGTCGACTGTTTGCAAAATAGCCAAAAATGAAATAAACGCATACGGATAGTATCTCCAGATAGCAAACAAAACGACCATAAAGAAGCTAGCAACTGGCTGGTCGAACCACAGCGGTGCTTCGTTGAAAAGCTGCAACCTATCTACTAACAGATCATTGACGATTCCATAACTATTATTGAACATATATTTCCAAGCAAAAATCAAAGAAATAGATGGCGTAACATAACTTAATAAAATCAGTGAACGCACCGTTTTCCTAAATCTGAACTTGCGGTTAAGCAAAATAGCTACGGCTAATCCTAAAGCTGTACTGCCTGCTACAACTAAGAATGTGTAAGCAACTGTTAAACCTAAAGAACGATAAAATTCACTATCACTTAAAATTTCAAGATAATTGCTTAATCCGATAAAAACGGCGTCTGAGTTAGGATTCAGCGGCATATCGAAAAAACTGATCTGAATATTGGAAAGCATTGGAATCAGCACTAAAACAGCTAATAAAAGCATGCTTGGTGCTAAAAGTCCCATGGCTAATTTTAAGTCAGAATGTTTCCTTGGACGATTCATTGAAACCTCCCCCTGATAATCTGCCAATAGCTATCTACTTTTTTCGAACACCATTGGCAGAACTTCTTGTTATTTCGTATTTTTTTGTGCGTCAGCTAAAGCTTGATCGACATCTTCGTTTCCGACAGTTACTTGGTTCACTGCTTTTCCGATCACACCTGAGCTTGTGATATCTCCCATTTTCGTGAAATTCTTTTCCCCGACTAGTCCAAAGACTTGTACTTCATCAAAAGCACTAGCAATCTCAGATGGCAGCTCGCCAAAAGACTTGATGACTTCATTTTCTTTGTAACCATCCAGTTCGACTACTTGTTTATTCACTGGTTGAGCACCACCAGGAGACATCAAGACCCACTTTTCCATGTTTTTCGGTTGAGATAAGAAAGCTGTGAATGCTTCAGCAGCCTCTTTTTGTTTCTCGTCTAGACCAGAAGAAATCGTCAATCCAGATACTGTGCCATAGACAGCTTGATCTTTTTGTGTTGGGATAGCAAAACCGATATTTTCTGAGTTCCCCGCTTCATAAACAGAAGGCAAAATGTAAGTTGAATAGATTGCCATTGGTGCTGTTCCATTCATGAAAGCATCTTTGATTTCTGTCACATCATTAGAGCCTGGCATCGTGTATTGGGATAAGTTTTGATAAAACGACAATGCTTCTCTCATCTTTTCCGTATCGATCGTTACCTCGCCTTCATCATCCAAAACATTTGCTCCATTTGACAAAGCAAATTGAGAGAACGCTTGCTCACTCATTGTTCCTTCAGCAGTAGGCATAGCAATTCCATATTGTTTATTCTCTTTATCTGTGAAATGTTGAGCAATTTTTAAAATATCATCCCAATTTTCTGGTTCTGAAAAACCAGCTTCTGATAATTTTTCTTTGTCATACCAAATACCTTGAACCCAGCCGCTAATTGGTGCAGCAATATAGCTTTTTCCATCTTCTGAACGAACAAGGTTTTTGGCTCCGTCATAATAATTATCTTCTCCAGCTTCCTCGATAACGTTTTGGACTGCCGTCTGATCAATCAGTTCATCTTTATCCATCACTTTAGCAAAATCCTGACTGACTTCCATTACTTCTGGTAATTTACCGGAACGAGCTAACGTAACGATTTTTGTATTGAACGCTGATTCTTCTACCGGCACTTGCTTGATTTTGATGTCTGGATTTTCTTTTTCAAAATCAGCAACCAGTTCATTGATCACACTTAATCGTTCCTGTTCGACAGAAGAGTGCATGAATTGAATCGTTGTCTGTTGTGATTCGTTAGAGCTTTGACTTTCACCACAAGCAGTAAGAAGAAATCCAGTAGCTAGCAGACAGGTAGTAACAATAATTTTTTTCATTTTTTTCCACCTCTTATTTTATTATTTTCAGCCACATATATTCATACGGCTGGAATATCAACTTTCGTTCTTGACTGCAATGGATAATTTGTCCAGAAAACAGGTCTAGGTAATCTCCTTTTGGTAAAAGATAACCTGCTGATTGATTGGAAAAATTATGGATAACTAAGACTTTCTCTTCCTTCGCTTCGCGAATAAAACTGATAAAAGAATCTGCTGAGTCCAGTAAGTAAATCAAACTATTCGGATGGAAGGCTTTTTCTTTTTTTCGAATAGATAGCATCTGGGTCAATTCACCATATACTGCTGTTCTTAATGGATCTGTCTGCAACTCTTTCTCAATATCTGCTAACAAAAATTTTTGCCGATTGATTTTTCGATTCTCTCCTGTTTTTTCTACGCCTTTGTAATCATTTCGACTTCCCAGCACACTTTGAATATAAATTGCCGGCACGCCTGGTAACGTTACCAAAAATGAATGAGCAGCTAAAAAGCGTTTGCTTCTCCATTCCGTCGTATCTGTTGGAGAACTTAACGCATCTAGATACGTAGCGTTTATCTCATATGGACTGGTCGTTCCATCTGGGTTTTTCTTGTAGTTTACTCGGGCACCCTCTTTCTTCAGCTGTTCCACTAATTCAAGGATCGTTTTTTCCGGCAGAATACCTCGTACCGGATTCAATCCGATACCGTCATGGGAGGCTAAAAAATTAAAAAAAGTTGTTTTTTTCGATGCGAAATCGATGGTTTTTAACCATTCTTTCAACTTACTTGTATTACCCGAACGAATCGCTTGAAGGGTCAAAGGTGGTAGCGAAAACTGATAGACCATCTGTGCTTCATTCTCGCCATTCCCAAAATAACTGATATTATCTTTGTGTGGCACATTTGTCTCAGTGATCAATACCGTTCCTGGAGCTGCTTCATCAGCGATTGCACGGAATAATTGGATGATTTTATGCGTTTCTGGCAGGTGTATACAAGAAGTTCCTAGTTCTTTCCATAAAAATCCCACAGCGTCCAAGCGAATAAATGAAGCGCCTTTTTCTAAGTAAAACAAAAGAATATCGATCATTTTCAATAAAACTTCTGGATTTTTAAAATTCAAGTCTACTTGATCTTCGCTAAAAGTCGTCCATACGTGTTTTTCTTTCCCGTTTTTGTCAATGAACGTTGTAAGTAACGGGCTGGTCCTTGGTCTAGTCACGCTGCTTGTATCTGTATCCAGTGGCAAATCAATAAAAAAATCTTTGTACGTATCATTCAAGTTTAAATATTCCTGAAACCAAGTACTTTCGGCAGACATATGATTGCAGACAAAGTCGAACATTAACCGTGTTTCGCTTCTCATTTCTTCTATATCTTCCCATGTGCCCAAACGGTCGTTGATTGCCTGATAATTTACAACGGAGAAACCATCATCAGATGTATATGGGAAAAATGGCAAGAAATGTACAACTCTAAATGTATCTGCCAAATACTTTTGATAAAATTTCTTAAATGTACGCAAAGTTGGTTGCTGCTCTTCAAAAAATTGATCCCCATAAGTAATCAAGAAAATATCTTCTTCGTCCCAATGCAGTTTGCCTGCCTGGCCTTTCTTCTGCTGATAAACACTGACTTTTTGTTCAATCATAGAGGCGGTTTTCTCAGCCAAATCTGAGTCGCGATAAATCGCTTGTAAAAGTTTTGTATACATCGGATTCCCCTTTCTTTTTTGGGAGCGTTCCCAACGATTTGATCATATTATGGAAAACGCTTACTGTCAATAGCATTTTTTTAAATAATTTTGATATACACAAAAATACAAATAAGAAAGCTTATGTATCAATAATTAATAGCTTCTTAAAAAAATATGGTCTCTCATGATCATGCAAGCTATTCCTAAATTTTCAAAATCATAGACAAAAAAGAATGTCTATTGTACTATGGAATTATTCTAAAACGCTCCCAAAAAGGAGGTGCATATAAAATTGAAACCTACTATTTATGACATTGCGAAAAAAGCTAATGTCTCAAAATCAACTGTCTCCAGAGTATTAAATAACCAGCCAAATATCTCTGATAAAGCAAAAGCAAGTGTACTTCAAGCAATCAAAGAATTGAATTATGAACCGAGCAAAATTGCAAGAGGACTGTCAGGAAATGGTTTTGACGCGATTCTAGCATTATCTCATCGTACTTCTCATACGACCTATGGCAATCCTTTTTTTTCAGATGTTATTCAATCCATTTCTGCCGTTTCTGAACAAAATAACTTCGACTTGATTCTACAAACGGCAAAAACACCAGAAGAAGAGCTAGAAAAATGCGCGAAAAAGATCCAAGAAAAAATGATCCGAGGAATTATTATTTTAAGCTCTACGATGGATGAAACACTTCTTTTTGAATTGGATCAATACAATATTCCTATTGTGGTAATCGGAAAAGTCGGAAACGACTACACGAACATCTACTCAGTGGACACGGATAATTTCCAGGATAGTTACGATTTGGTGGAAACACTGATCAAGAATGGACACCGTCATATCGGCTGTCTCCATGCTCCGACAGAAGTTTATGTATCCAATGATCGTCTCAATGGTTACCGTCAATGCTTATTTGATCACCACCTAGATATCCGTAATGAATGGATTATAGACGGCGGCTTTCGCTTAGAAGATAGCATGGCAGCAATGAATGATTTAATGAAGCTACGAGAAAGACCAACTGCGATTTTTTCTACCGATGCATTAAAATCATTGAGTATTTACAAAGTGGCAGAACAATCTGGAAAGCAGATACCTGATGATCTTTCGATCGCAGGATTCAGTGATCCCTTATTGTCCTCCCTATTTTCGCCACAGTTGACTCGGATAGACATTCCGACAAATCAGTTAGGAATCAAAGCCACAGAACTTTTATTCCAACTAATCCACCACCAATACCCTGAAGAAAAAAGAATCATTCTTTCAACCGAGATTACTCTCACAGATTCGATCCAACAACAAGAAATGTAGAACAGAATTATAAAAGAACAGAAACACTGAGGATAAGTCAGTTACTCTGTTCTTTTTTCAATCACTCATCCCTCGTTACCCCCTCCCGGTATTTTAGCGAATTTTTCTTATTTTCCATCTGTTTTAGATAGCTGTGGATAACTATAATGTTTGTGTTAAACTATTTTTTCCACAGGGAAGAAAAAACTATTTTTAACCACGTTGTGTATAAGTTTTTATAGTTCGTTTTTTTAAACACATTTACCCTTATTTCAATCCATGTTATTTGGGGATACTTATCTCTAAAACATAAATAGAATAACAGACATGTCTACTGGTTTTGTTTTATTCGAGGAATTATTCAATAATAGCTAGCAAAATATTAAAAATAACCGCTCTATCTTCCCATCAATTTATTTTGCATTCAAAAAATGATCTATCTTTACTTTTGTTGATTGACTTCTCTTGGAAGATGATCGTTCCGATACCTTAATTGGATACGAACCGATGTTGTTAAGATCCTTTCCCACTTTTCTTCTAGTTAGACAAATTATTTTAGACAAACCAAAAAAGAGGTTGTGACAATAATTTGTCACAACCTCTTTTTTAAAATATCTATTTTGTTTGATTGTTCATTGCGTCTTCTGCAGCCATTTGCGCTTCAATATCTGAAATACTGTAGACATTTTCGCTTGCTACACCGACTTCTTTTGGTTCCATGTCACGGTAACGTTGCATACCAGTACCAGCTGGGATGATCTTACCTATAATAACATTTTCTTTCAAACCAAGAAGAGGATCTTTCTTACCGCGGATCGCAGCATCCGTCAAGACACGAGTTGTTTCTTGGAATGATGCAGCAGATAAGAAACTATTTGTTTCTAATGATGCTTTTGTGATACCTAGTAAGACAGGTCGAGAAGTTGCAGGAACGCCTCCTGAGACTAGCGTATTGTAGTTTTGATCTTTAAAGTCTGCGATGTCTAATAATGTACCTGGTAAGATATCTGTATCACCTGGATCCATTACACGAACTTTACGCAGCATTTGACGAACCATTACTTCGATATGCTTGTCGCCGATTTCTACCCCTTGCATACGGTAAACACGTTGTACTTCACGAAGCAAGTAGTTTTCAACAGATAATACATCGCGAACTTGCAACAATTGTTTTGGATCGATTGATCCTTCTGTCAATGGTGCACCACGGTGGATCATATCGCCTTCTGCTACTTTCATACGTGCTGTATAAGGAACAGTATACGTACGTGTATCTGTTTTTCCTTTGATTGTTACTTCTTTGGTACGTGTTGCAGGATCTTCTGAGATATCGATGACATCCCCTGTTACTTCTGTGATCACTGCTTGCCCTTTCGGATTACGTGCTTCAAAGATTTCTTGGACACGAGGAAGACCTTGAGTGATATCGTCTCCGGCAACCCCACCTGTATGGAATGTACGCATCGTCAACTGAGTACCAGGTTCACCGATTGATTGAGCGGCGATCGTACCAACTGCTTCTCCGACTTCAACGTCAGAGCCAGTTGCAAGGTTGCGTCCGTAACAATGTTTGCAGACACCATGTTTTGTATTACATGTGAAGACAGAACGGATTGTCACTGTTTCGACACCTGCATCAACGATTTGTTTTGCGATGTCTTCGGAAATCAATTGGTTTCCTGCAATGATCAATTCATTTGTTTCAGGATGACGTACTTCTTTACGAGTGTAACGTCCCACTAAACGATCTTCTAATGATTCGATGATTTCATTTCCCTCGCGGATGGCTTGGATTTCAAGACCTCGGTCAGTACCGCAATCTTCTTCACGGATGATTACATCTTGGGCCACGTCAACCAGACGACGAGTCAAGTAACCTGAATCGGCAGTCTTCAAGGCTGTATCGGTCATCCCTTTACGAGCCCCGTGAGTTGAGATAAACATTTCCAAGACGGATAGTCCTTCACGGAAGTTCGAAATGATTGGCAATTCCATGATTCGACCATTAGGAGCGGCCATCAAACCACGCATTCCGGCAAGCTGTGTAAAGTTGGAAATGTTACCACGAGCTCCAGAATCAGACATCATGAAGATTGGATTTTTCGCTTCCAAACCTTCCATCAGTTTTTGTTGGATGCTGTCTTTTGCAGCATTCCAAACAGCAATGACACGTTCATAACGTTCGTCATCTGTGATCAGACCACGACGGAATTGTTTTGTAATAGTTTCAACTTGTTTATGGGCATTTTCAATGATTTCTTGTTTTTCATTCAGTACACTGATGTCAGCGATCCCTACTGTGATACCGGCATGTGTCGAATGTTTGTACCCTAAGTCTTTCATACGGTCAAGCATCTTAGAAGTTTCTGTTACTTTGAATCGTTTGAAGACTTCTGCGATGATGTTTCCTAAGTTTTTCTTCTTGAACGGTAATACTAATTCTTGCTCTTTGATATGTGCAGGAATATCAGTACCAGCTTCAACAAAGTATTTGTCCGGTGTTTGGACGGTCAAGTTGAAGTCTGTTGGTTCATTCAGATAAGGGAATTCAGGAGGCATGATCTCGTTGAAGATGATCTTACCAACTGTTGTGATCATCGTACGTTCTTTTTGCCATTCAGTAAATGGTTTTTCACCTAATGAGTTAGGGTTCACACCGATACGTGAATGTAAATGAACATATCCGTTGCGCCATGCGATAACGGCTTCGTTTTGATCTCTGAAGACCATTCCTTCGCCTTCGCGTCCTTCTTCTTCCATTGTCAAGTAGTAGTTACCTAGAACCATATCTTGAGAAGGAGTAACAACTGGTTTACCATCTTTAGGGTTCAAGATGTTTTGAGCAGCTAACATCAACATACGTGCTTCTGCTTGTGCTTCTTCATTCAATGGAACGTGGACAGCCATTTGGTCTCCATCGAAATCGGCATTATAAGCTTCACATACAAGTGGATGCAAACGGATTGCGCGTCCTTGTACTAAAACTGGTTCGAATGCTTGGATACCAAGTCGGTGAAGCGTAGGTGCCCGGTTCAGCAATACTGGGTGTTCCTTGATTACGTCTTCTAAAACATCCCATACTTCGTCTTCTTGACGTTCGATTTTACGTTTCGCATTTTTGATGTTTGAAGCTAGTTCGCGTTGAACAAGCTCACGCATCACGAATGGTTTGAATAATTCAATGGCCATTTCTTTTGGAAGTCCACATTGGTACATCTTCAAGAAAGGTCCAACAACGATAACGGAACGACCTGAGTAGTCGACACGTTTACCTAGCAAGTTTTGACGGAAACGACCTTGTTTCCCTTTCAACATATGAGAAAGAGATTTCAATGGGCGGTTACCTGGTCCAGTAACTGGACGTCCGCGACGACCGTTATCGATCAATGCATCTACTGCTTCTTGCAGCATACGTTTTTCATTTTGAACGATGATTCCAGGTGCATTCAAGTCTAACAAACGTTTCAAACGGTTATTACGGTTGATTACACGACGGTAAAGATCATTCAAGTCACTTGTTGCAAAACGTCCACCTTCTAATTGAACCATTGGGCGTAAATCTGGTGGAATAACAGGGATAACGTCCATAACCATCCAGCTTGGTTGATTTCCTGAAGCGCGGAATGCTTCTAAAATATCCAAACGGCGGATTGCACGTGTACGTTTTTGTCCTTGTGCAGATTTCAATTCTTCTTTCAATTCGGCTGCTTCTGCATCTAGATCAACATTATCAAGTAATTGTTTAATCGCTTCTGCACCCATAGCAGCTTGGAATTCTTGTCCATATTGTTCACGTTTTTCGCGATATTCGCGTTCTGTCAACAATTGTTTTTTCTCTAAATTCGTATTTCCTGGTTCGATGACTACATATGAAGCAAAATAAATGATTTCTTCCAAAGCGCGTGGGCTCATGTCTAATACAAGACCCATACGTGAAGGAATCCCTTTAAAGTACCAGATATGTGAAACAGGAGCTGCTAATTCAATATGTCCCATGCGTTCACGGCGAACTTTCGAACGAGTAACTTCCACTCCGCATCGATCACAAACGATTCCTTTATAACGGATACGTTTGTATTTTCCGCAGGCACATTCCCAGTCTTTTGTAGGACCAAAAATCCGCTCACAGAACAACCCTTCGCGTTCAGGTTTTAAGGTACGATAGTTAATCGTCTCAGGTTTTTTTACTTCACCGTAAGACCAGCTTCTGATTTTTTCGGGAGAAGCCAAACCTATTTGCATACTTTCGAATTTATTTACATCGATCAAAAGGGGTTCCCTCCATTTCATTTAATGGCAAACCGCAAGACGGCTGATCTTCGACCGCCTTGCAGCTCATAGACCGGATTAGTCTAAATTATCTTCTGCGGTTTCAAAGTTTTGGATGACATCGTCTTTTTCATCTTCCACTTGTTCAGCAGCTTTCTTTTCTAATTCTTTGGCAGTTTGCTGTTCGGCAAATTTTGTCAAAGCATCAACAGTGATCAAATCGTCGTCTTCATCGTCCATGTCGCGAAGTTCGATCTCTGTTTCTTCGATATCCAAGACACGCATGTCCAGACCTAGTGATTGCAATTCTTTCACCAATACGCGGAATGATTCCGGTACACCTGGTTTTGGAATTGGTTCACCCTTGACGATTGCTTCGTATGTTTTCACACGTCCGACTACGTCATCTGATTTGTATGTCAAGATTTCTTGTAAAGTATAAGCCGCACCGTAAGCTTCCAGTGCCCATACTTCCATTTCACCAAAACGTTGTCCACCAAATTGAGCTTTACCTCCCAATGGTTGTTGTGTAACCAATGAGTAAGGTCCGATTGAACGTGCATGCAATTTGTCATCGACCATGTGAGCAAGTTTGATCATGTACATCACACCGACAGACACACGTCCATCAAATGGTTCACCTGTACGTCCGTCGTACAGAACAGTTTTCGCATCGCTGGCCATACCGGCTTCACGAACTGTTTCCCATACGTCTTCATCACTTGCACCATCAAATACTGGCGTTGCTACGTGGATACCTAACTGACGTGCAGCCATACCCAAGTGTAATTCCAATACTTGCCCGATGTTCATACGTGAAGGCACCCCTAAAGGATTCAGCATGATATCGATTGGTGTTCCATCAGGTAGGAATGGCATATCTTCTTCCGGCATAATACGGGATACAACCCCTTTATTTCCGTGACGACCGGCCATTTTATCCCCTTCATGGATTTTACGTTTTTGAACGATATAAACACGAACTAACATGTTTACGCCTGGTGACAATTCATCTCCAGCTTCACGAGTAAAGATTTTCACATCGTGAACGATACCGCCGCCGCCATGTGGTACACGTAATGATGTATCGCGGACTTCACGAGCTTTTTCGCCAAAGATCGCATGCAATAGACGTTCTTCTGCAGATAATTCTGTTACCCCTTTTGGCGTGACTTTCCCTACAAGCAAATCGCCATCTTGGACTTCTGCACCAATACGGATGATACCCATTTCGTCTAAATCTTTTAATGCGTCTTCCCCGACATTAGGGATTTCGCGTGTGATTTCTTCAGGTCCTAATTTTGTATCGCGGGCTTCTGATTCATATTCTTCAATATGGATAGAAGTGTATACGTCATCTTTTACCAAACGACGGCTCATGATGATCGCATCTTCATAGTTGTACCCTTCCCAAGTCATGAAACCAACTAAAACGTTTTGGCCTAGAGCCATTTCGCCTTGTTCCATAGATGGTCCGTCTGCCAGAGTATCCCCTTTTTCGACTTTCTCACCCAAATGAACGATTGGACGTTGGTTGTAGCTTGTTCCGGAGTTTGAACGACGGAATTTTGTTACATCGTATTTATCTAATGCACCGTTGTCGCGGCGTACGCGGATTTCAGAAGCATCAACGTATTCAACGACACCGTCATGTTTACATAACAAAGCAGCTCCTGAGTCATGCGCTGATTTGTATTCCATACCAGTACCAACCCATGGTGCTTGAGGATTGATCAACGGCACTGCTTGACGCTGCATGTTGGCACCCATCAAGGCACGGTTGGAGTCATCGTTTTCCAAGAAAGGAATACATGCTGTCGCAACGGCAACTACTTGTTTAGGTGATACGTCCATGTAGTCTACTTTATCAATAGATACTTCTAAGTTTTCACTTTGAGCACGAGCCATAACAACGTCTTGAGCAAATGTTCCATCTTCATTCAATGGGCTGTTTGCTTGGGCTACGATGTAATGGTCTTCGATATCAGCTGTCAAGTAGTCGATTTGGTCAGTAACACGACCTGTTTCACGGTCTACACGACGATAAGGTGTTTCGATAAATCCGAATTTATTTACTTTCGCATAACTGGACAAACTATTGATCAACCCGATGTTTGGGCCTTCAGGAGTTTCGATCGGACACATACGGCCATAGTGGGAGTAGTGAACGTCACGAACTTCATAACCGGCGCGGTCACGAGTCAATCCGCCAGGTCCTAAGGCTGAAAGACGACGTTTGTGTGTCAATTCGCCAAGAGGGTTTGTTTGATCCATGAACTGTGACAACTGAGAAGAACCAAAGAATTCTTTGATACTTGCCACAACTGGACGGATATTGATCAATTGTTGAGGTGTCAATGTTTCAGTATCTTGGATCGACATTCTTTCACGAACCACACGTTCCATACGTGCTAGCCCGATACGGAATTGGTTTTGTAAAAGTTCACCGACTGAACGGATACGACGATTTCCTAAGTGGTCGATATCATCGACATTGCCGATACCTTCCATCAAGTTCAAGAAATAGCTCATTGAAGCAATGATGTCGGCTGGACGAACCGTTTTTACAGCTGCTTCTGGATAGCCGTTTCCGATCACGTTTACTTCACGTTCAGGGTCTCTTGGTGAAAATACTTTGATGACTTGGACAGTCATTGGATCTGTGACCACACCGTCTTCTGATGGATAGTAAGTCACTGAATTTAGGCCATTATCAATGAAAGGAGCTAGTGTTTCCATGACTTGGTGAGTCAGAACTGTTCCTTTTTCAACGATGATCTCGCCTGTTTCTGGATCAACTAATGTTTCAGCTAATGTCAGATTCAATAGACGTGTTTTCAAATCTAATTTTTTGTTTACTTTGTAACGACCAACGTTTGCTAAGTCGTAACGTTTTGGATCGAAGAAACGAGCATTCAGCAAGTTACGTGAGCTGTCTGCTGTTTTTGGTTCGCCTGGACGCAAACGTTCGTAAACGTCTTTCAAACCTTCTTCTGTTCTTGAGTCGCTTGCGTTTTTATGCAAGTCTTTTTCGACTGTATTGCGTAATGTTTCGCTGTCGCCGAAGATTTCAAAGATCGTATCATCGGAACCAAATCCTAACGCACGAACTAATACGGTTAAAGGAATCTTACGTGTACGGTCGATACGTACATAAGAGATGTCTTTTGCATCAGTTTCCATTTCTAGCCAAGCTCCACGGTTAGGGATAACAGTAGAACCGAATCCTTCTTTTCCGTTTTTGTCGACTTTTCCATGGAAATAGACACCTGGTGAACGGACTAACTGAGAAACGATTACTCGCTCTGCCCCGTTGATGATGAATGTTCCTTGTTCTGTCATTAATGGGAAATCACCGAAGAATACTTCTTGTGCTTTGATTTCGCCAGTCTCGCGGTTTGTCAAACGCAATGTTACATGTAATGGTGCAGAGTAGTTTGCATCATGCGCACGAGCTTCTGCTACTGTATACTTTGGTTCTTTCAATTCATAATCTACAAATTCCAAAGATAGATTGCCATTGAAGTCATCGATTGGCAAAATGTCTTCAAACATTTCTCTAAGTCCCTCATCTAAGAACCATTGGTAAGAGTCTGTTTGAATTTCGATCAAATTTGGTAATTCCAACACTTCACTGATTCTTGCGAAACTTCTACGTTCGCGATGTTTTCCGTATTTTACTACGTGTCCAGCCAAGCTCTTCACCCCTCTAAAATGTCATTCAAAAAGACTACCCGATCAATTGTTACAATAATATTTCAAATATTATTTTTAGGTAACAACAGACATTTTTTGCGGCTTTTAGGCAAAAAAAAACCAAAAATAGAACATTCTCTTGAAACCTTACTTCGTGAGCTTCTACTTTTGTTTCCTTATATTAAAGCCGAAACGGACAATATTTCGTTTCTGCCTTTTCTTCATCAGATAGTTTTTGCAACTTCATATACTACACTTATTTTCTATAAAAGTCAACACTTCCTGGCGTTTCTTCTGCTTTTTCGCAACATTTTCTTAATGTTTTCAATTTTATGTTTTCAATTATCTGACAATTCTTAATTGACAGACCTTTTTATCTCGGTTATACTTTAGAAAATTCATTTTGTGGAGGAACTTCTATGCGAACCAACATCAACCAAATCGCACCAACACAACTGAATAACTTTTACTTTAGCTACTTTAGATAGGTTTGTATTCATCATGATGGATACAAACGTTAAACGACAGTTTGTATCTATGATGGCTAAAGAACTTTGTATTGCAGCAAAAAGCCACGTAGACAAAATGCTAAGTGGCTGAGCAATGAAAATACAAAGTAAAAGTATCAAGCATTCTACTTTTTCAATTTATTTTCCGACTTTTCAATCCATTTGGACATTTTGTCTGAATGGATTTTTTGTTTCCCAAAATTAAGGAGGAAAAAGAAATGAAAAAAAATATAATCATCGGATTAGGCGCTGCCCTGCTACTAGCTTTAGGAGGTTGCGCACAAAAAGACAATTCCGCAGAGGCATCAGATGGACAAAAAACAATTGGCGTATTGCAACTTGTACAACATAACTCGTTAGATGCTGCCTATAAAGGATTCAAAGAAGGATTAGCAGAAGAAGGGTATAAAGAAGGCGATAATCTAACAATCGATTATCAAAATGCCCAAAACAATCAAGACAACCTGAAAAGTATGAGTGAGAAACTCGTCAAAGAAGATCCTGATTTGCTACTTGGAATCGCCACTCCAGCAGCACAATCTTTATTAAATGAAACAACCACTATCCCGATGACTGTCACAGCGGTCACAGACTTGGAACAAGCCCATTTAGTCACATCCAATGAAAAACCTGGCGGCAATGTGACTGGCACGACAGATATGGTGCCAATCGAAAAACAAATCGGCTTACTGTTAAATATCGTGCCAGACGCCAAAACAATCGGCATCATGTATAACAACGGTGAAGCAAACTCTAAGATCCAAGCTGATTTGGCAGAAAAAGAATTGAAAAAAGCGGGCGTCAAAGTCAAAGTACTGACAGCAAATTCCACAAATGATGTCCAACAAGTGACGAAAAGTCTAGCTAAAGATGTAGATGGAATCTATATTCCTACTGATAACACGTTCGCAAGTGCGGCAAGTGTTGTCGGTGAAGTCGCAAAAGAAACAAAAACACCTGTCGTTGCTGGCGCAGTTGATCAAGTCAAAGACGGCGGTCTAGCAACAGTAGGAATCGACTACGAAAGCTTGGGCAAACAAACAGGGATCATGGCAGCAAAAATCTTAGACGGCAAGAATCCAAGTGAACTTCCTGTCGAAACAGCGAATGATTTGGAACTGTATGTCAATAAAGACATGGCCAAAGCATTAGGCATCAATCCAGACAGCATCAAAGAAGCTGAATAAAACACAGGAGGATTCTCATGACACATTTGCTCTCTCTTTTCTTATCATCTGCATCGCAAGGGGTCTTATGGGCCCTACTTGCGATTGGTGTATACGTCACTTTCCGTATCTTGGACATTGCCGACTTGACTGCTGAAGGAAGCTTTCCTTTAGGTGCAGGGATCGCGGCAGTAAGTATTACAAATGGCTATCATCCATTGACAGCTTGTCTTCTAGGCTTTTTAGGGGGTGCGGCAGCAGGGCTTGTTTCCGGACTGCTTCACACAAAATTGAAAATTCCCGCCCTTCTTGCAGGGATCATCACCATGACTGGTTTATATTCTGTCACATCCCGTGTGATGGGTGCGCCGAACATCTCTTTATTGGGTCAGCCAACGATCTTTCATTGGGTCGAGTCATTCGGCATAACAAAAGACAACGCTGTACTGATCGTCGGTCTGCTTTTTGCTTTGATCGTTGTATGTTTACTTGTTTTGTTCTTACGTACAGAAACAGGACTTGCTATTCGTGCAACTGGCGATAATCTGGCAATGAGCGAAGCAAACGGGATCAACACAGATAATATGAAGATCATCGGTTATATGATTTCTAATGGATGCATTGCTCTTTCTGGCTCCTTGCTTGCGCAAAACAACGGCTTTGCTGATTTAAATTCTGGTATTGGAACGATCGTAATTGGACTTGCTTCTATTATCATCGCAGAAGTTTTGTTACGTAACCAGCCACTATTTCTCCGTCTCTTGACTGTCGTTTTAGGTGCGGTCATTTATCGTTTTATTTTAGCGTTAGTCTTCGAACTGAATGTTGAACCAAGTGATTCGAAACTTGCTTCTGCTTTCGTGCTAGTGATCTGTCTTTCTTTCCCGCAGATCCAGCAAAAATTCCATTTACCTCAAAAAAAGAAAGGCGGTAGTGTCAAATGAATGACGTCTTAACATTGGAAAATCTCCATCATACCTTTGAAAAAGGAACGATCAACGAAAATCATGTCCTGAAAGGCATTAATCTTTCCTTAGATCCCGGCGACTTCGTGACGATCATCGGTGGAAATGGGGCTGGTAAATCTACTTTGCTGAACAGCATCGCCGGTACATTTTCTGTCGATCAGGGTCAAATTTTATTGAATGGAAAAAATATCACGAAAAAATCTGTTGTCGAACGTTCGAAATCCATCAGTCGCGTATTCCAAGATCCTAAACTAGGGACAGCCGTTCGTTTAACGGTAGAAGAAAATCTTGCTCTTGCTATGAAACGAGGAAAAAAACGCGGCTTCTTCCGTGGTGTCAAACCACAAGACCGAACATTTTTCAAAGACCAGCTGGTTCGGCTAAATTTGGGGTTGGAAAATCGTTTATCCTCAGAAATCGGTTTGCTGTCTGGAGGACAACGTCAAGCTATTACGTTATTGATGGCCACATTACAGCGTCCAGAACTGATCTTATTAGATGAACACACTGCAGCGCTTGACCCTGCTACTTCCAAAACGGTGATGGAATTGACAGAAAAGCTGATCACTGAGCAGAATCTCACTGCTTTTATGGTCACTCATGACATGGAAGACGCGATCCGCTATGGGAGTCGACTGATCATGCTGCATCAAGGAAGGATCGTCGTAGATATCCAGCAAGAGGAAAAACAGCAGCTCACAGTGCCCCAATTATTAGCGTTGTTCAAACAAAACAGCGGCACGGCATTAAAAGACGATCAAGTACTTTTATCTTCATAATCAGAAAGAGGATGGGACAAAAAATGAACGCCCACCCTCTTCTTTTTTCTCTTTCCTTCTTTCGTTTTTGCTTTATGTATCAACCGTTGTTTCTTCGAAAACTATTTTGTTCTCTCCTTCTTCCTGATAGAATGGATGGGAAAGGAGCTTGATGCCATGACAACGAAAGACAAGGTACTTCAATTATTGAAAAAGACACCAGATTTTCTTTCCGGAGAAAAGTTGGCACAGCAACTGGAAGTTTCCCGGACAAGTATTTGGAAAGCCATCAAAGAATTGGAAAAGGCAGGCTATCGTTTTGAGCACGGGCCTACAGGGTATCGTTACCTGCCCTCTGACGTACTAGATGCAAAAGAAATCCAGCAAGAGCTACGGTCGTTTATTCCTGATTTGAAAGTACAAACGATGTTGACTTCTGAATCTACGATGAAAGATGCCAAACTGGCAGCAGCTCAAGGAGATTCTGTTTCGAAGTTATTTGTTGCTGATACACAAGAACAAGCTCGTGGACGTTTTGGACGGCCTTTTTTCGCTGAACCTGGACGAGGAATCTACATGAGTCTCTTGCTCCATCCAGACAAACGGTTTGATGAATTGCCTCAATATACGATCATCGCAGCCAGTGCCTGTGTGAAAGCCATTGAATCTGTAACCGGTCGTTCTGCTTCGATCAAATGGGTCAATGATATCTACATGGATGGAAAAAAAGTCTGTGGGATTTTATCTGAAGCAGTCAGTGATATGGAAAGCGGCAGGATCAGTCATATCATCATTGGGATCGGGCTTAATTTTTCTGTTCCTCAAAATCATTTTCCAGCTGATCTCCAAGAAAAAGCCATCTCTGTCTTTCCCGACGGACAAGCTAGTGTCACAAGGAATCAGCTAATCAGCAAAATCTGGCAAGAATTGTTCACTTATCTTTCTCACCCAGAAAAAGCGTTGGACTTCTATAAAGAAAAATCATTCGTATTGGGAAAAACCGTGTCGTTCAATCAAAAAGGAACGACTTATGTCGGTCTTGCAAAAGAAATCGGTGATCATGGCGAACTGATCGTCCAAACAAATGAACAGAAGATGAGTTTGTCTTCTGGCGAAATCAGTCTCACATCTATCCGTACGCAATAATTATCAGATTTCACAAAAGGACACCTGATCTCATACAGTGTCCTTTTTTCTGAATTCTCTTCAAAAGACTCTCCTTATTCTATCAGCTGACAGTTTCTCTATCCTCTAGAAAAAGGTATTCTAAAAATATCTATAAAGCATGGTACACTTTCTTTAAATGAATCAATGCAAAAAACAAGAGAGTCATCAGTTTACACGATCAAAAGAGATAGCAGGCCGCTTCCTTTTTCAATCTTATAGATAGACCATGGGTAACGATAAAAACAAAAAAGAACTTGCGACTTATTTTGCCGTAAGTTCTTTTTTAGCTAGTGCCTTAATCTCTTAATCCCAACAAACGTCTCGCATAGATCACCTGACCAGAGTGCATAGCAGCATCATCAATAATAGAAACGAGACGCATTCCTCGTGTGACTGGTGGTGTCCAGTTCTCGTCAATTACTTCATCTAGCTCGGAAGGTTCCAGCCTTCTTAAGTAAGAAATAGCAAAATCAGCAGCTCCTCGCAAGTATCCTAGCAGATCTTCTATTTGATTAGCTTGGATCTGCTTTGCTTGTTCCAGACTATGCTTCCAATCTTGTTCGTTATCTGCTATCGTCATCGGAAACCGGCTTTCCCAGTCTTGACTATGCCAAATTGGAGAAGTTCCTGCTAAATCAGCAATCTGGAAATCTAATTCTCGAGCGGTATGCCAAGCCAGCCAAGTCATTGATTTGATCTGCGGGGCTCTATCTTCCACTGGAAAACGATTGGCCTCCTCAATAGAGACGCCTTCAAACAAACGTTCAAACCGATCGTATGCCCGATCCACACTCTCGCATAGCATATCTAAATAATCCATTTATTTTCCTCCTTTTTATTTATCCTACTTACTTTTTCCTAATTCTAGGATACCTACTTATATGTTACTACACACCCTTATTTTTTACACTTTAACAGTCACCATCATCAATAGTTTGGAGATTGAAAGAAAAAGATAGTGTCGAACTATCAATTGAACAAGAAGCAACAATATGAACGTTTCATTAATATTCTTTAAATAAACAATGATTTTTCAAACGAACAGTTTAAGACTAGGAGAAAAAGAGTATAATAGGAAAATGTTTGAAAGGAAAGGAAGGGGAAAAATGAAAAAAAGGGCAAGTTTACTAGTCCTAGTTGCTTTGTTGTTCAATATCTTTTCGTATGGTGTGGCCGTTTCAGCGGAAACATACATTCCTAAAGACCCTGGGAATATTTATAATGATATGATTTGTCAAATTAAGCTAGAATAAAATGCTTCTTGTACATAGCTCAAAAATATTTCGATTGGTGTTCTGTAATTCAATGATTTTCTTGGAATATGATTACGTTGATTGCTGACACTGGAAATAAATGTCTGATTCACTTCTCTAAAATCCATTGATTTCGGCAGTCCATTACGACGCAGAATCCCGTTAGAATTCTCGTTTAATGGGCGTTGAGAAGGTGTTCCAGGGTCCGCAAAATATATATCAATATCATGTTGGTTACTAATGGCTTTCCAGTTAGAAAATTCTTTTCCACAGTCAAACGTAATAGATTTAAAGAAGTTTTTAGGGAAGCGAGAAAACCATTGATTAAGGGCAGTTTCAATATCTAATGCCTTACGGCCGTTGGGTTTAATCGTGATAATGACTTTAGATAATCTTTCAACTAAAGTAATGACGGCACTTTTATGATGAATGCCAACGATCGTATCACCTTCAAGGTGACCAAACTCAGAATTGAAATCAGGATAATTATCAGGTCGATCATGGATTGAGCGCTGATACTGTTGTTTTCCCCGTTTTTCCTGATGGCCATTGGGTTTTCTTTTACCTTTCATCGGTAGTGTGTCAATATCAAATATTCCTTTAGAAAATAAACGATAAAGTGTTCTCATACCGCATGAAACAGGCCTTTCTTTTCGCCCGATAATGACGTCAGGCGTCCAACCAAGAGTGACTTTCTTTTTAATGTAATCTACTTCATGAGCAGGTAATTGAATGACTTTTCTACCACATTTTTTCTTATTTTCTTTATACTGGTGCCAATAATCAAGAGCAGTCTTGCCTTGCTTGAACTTATTGACTACATTATAAATAGTTTGTATAGCACGTCCCATTCGATTAGCGATTTCAACCGGCTTATTATGTTGAAGATAATATGATTCTATCATTGTCAGTTCGTCTATGGTAAGATGTTTGTAGGTCATTTATGGTTACACTCCTTTGTTTTCTTTCGTCGGAAATACAATTTGAGTGTACCATAAATGCCTTTTTATTTTTCTAACTTAATTTTACAATTCGCGTGATCTAACTGGTAACTATGGCTTGTTAGGAATTGCTAGTCAATTCCACGTATTTGCTAAAAATAAGACAACTGTGAATGCACATACAGACGGAAATATAGCAACACATGAACTTGATGCAAAAAATAATTTTGGTACAGAGCTTCATGAAGGTTTATTGAACCAAGAAATAAATTATATACAAAAAACTGATTCTTTCGCTAATTCTTCAGGCATACCTACAGGTAGCACAAGAATGAATAAATTTGTCGTTGGCAGTAACGTGGATGTAGCACTTCAAGATGGTCATCCTACAGTCAATGGATCCAGGCTTGATCACTTAACTCCAGATGATTTTTATAAAGATCGTGCTGGGCATGAATATATTGATTTCGAGCAGGAATTTGCTAAATTGAATGTAGCAGCAAATGATCTTGCAACGATCACTCCAGCTAAAACATATACTGCTGCAGATTTTCCAGACATGAACAATCGGACAATCGATTTAACTGATTTATCAGATACCGGGTTTTTATTGGTAAATATCGATGCAGAAGTGTTAACGATGAATACGCCACTTCAAATCATTAATCCAAATGATCAAGTAGTTGTATTTAATGTCATCAACAGTTCTTCTGCATTGAACGTACAGTCACCAATCAAATACAATGATCGTTCAAATCATGAAACAGAAGATTTTTCGGATGCGAATATCTCTTGGAATTTTGGAAATGAGATGACTGATTTGACAATCAGTGCTCCTTTTCAAGGAACAATCCTTGCGCCTAATGCTACTATCCGCATTACTCAAAACCAAGACGGAACGATTATAGGAACAAATGTGATTTTAGATGCAGCTACCAATCGTTGGGATCCTAACGAAATATTTATCAGCGACAATGGTACAGATACGACAGACACAAGCGACAGTACAGATACATCTACCACAAGTGATAGCTCAGATTCATCAACTTCAAGCGACAGTACAGATACTACCTCTACCACAAGTGATAGCACGGATACATCAGCTTCAAGCGACAGTACAGATACTACCTCTACCACAAGTGATAGCACGGACACATCAGCTTCAAGTGACAGTACAGATACTACCTCTACCACAAGTGATAGCTCAGATTCATCAACTTCAAGCGACAGTACAGATACTACCTCTACCACAAGTGATAGCACGGATACATCAGCTTCAAGCGACAGTACAGATACTACCTCTACCACAAGTGATAGCACGGACACGTCAGCTTCAAGCGACAGTACGGATACATCTACCACAACAAGTGATAGCACGGACACGTCAGCTTCAAGTGACAGTACAGATACTACCTCTACCACAAGTGATAGCTCAGATTCATCTACCACTACAAGTGATAGCACGGACACGTCAGCTTCAAGTGACAGTACAGATACATCCTCTACCACAAGTGATAGCTCAGATTCATCAACTTCAAGCGATAGTACAGACACGTCGTCTACCACAAGCGATACACGTCATGCAAGTGTCTCCTTCTCAAAAACAAGTTCGGATAACAGGACGAACTTTAACTTAACTAATAAAACAAGCAATGACAATGGAAACAAATCAAAAAGAGCACTTCCTAAAACTGGAAGTCAATCGAATAATTGGATAACACTCGCAGGCGTTATATTACTTGTAATCGGTTTAAGAATCACTTTTATGAGTTATAAGAAATCGAAAAGGTAAAAAAATATTCAAGATAAAAAAGAGCAACGTCGCTAACGGACGTTGCTCTTTATTTTTGCTTTTTATCATAAATACAAGAACTACAATTCAATTTGTCAAAAAACACGTAGATTTCCTTCTGAGAAATTTATTTACGTATCGAACCTTTCCCTATTCAGTCTTTGCGATCCAAAATCAGTTGGGTAAGGGAAAAGAGATTCTCTTTTGTTCGAAGAGAGGTGGCAGGTAATTTCTTTATTTCCTTCAAAGCCTTTTCTGTGTAAGAGGCCGCTAACTTCCTAGCTTCTTCCACGCCTCCTGTATGTTCAACGATTTTGCGTACGGCGTCGACATCTTCTTCTGTCATTGCCGCTTTCTTCTCTAAATAAGGTAGTAGCTTTGGTTTGTTTTTTTGCAAAGAGTAGATCAACGGTAAAGAATAGACCCCTTGACGCATGTCTTCTAGTACAGGTTTGCCGATTTCCTGGCTCTCTTTTGTATAATCTAAAATATCATCGATAATCTGAAAGGCCATCCCGATAGAAAGTCCGATATCTCCTGCTTTTTTTGCGAAGCGCTCGCTTGTTCCACTTTCAAAAGCGCCAACAGAACAACTTAATTGGAACAGTTCAGCTGTCTTACCTGAAATATTTTCCAAATATTCTTTTACAGAAAGTTCATAATTATAGCGATCATCCATCTGCCCTAATTCGCCATTCAATACTTTTTCCATACTGCGAGAATTCAATTGGAGACTTTTCAAGGAAGTGGAGTAATCAGACAATAGTTTAAAACAGCAGACAAATAAATAGTCTCCTGCATAGACAGAAACGACATTACCAAACTGACTACGGATATTAGGCTGACCACGTCGCAGATCCGCTTCATCAACGATATCATCATGGATCAGTGTGGCCGTATGGAGCATTTCGATAGAAGCTGCCAAAGCGATGGCTTTGTCTCGATCTTGCTCTGGTCCAAATTGTGAGAACAATAGCTGATAGGCAGGACGCAACAGCTTTCCGCCGGCATGGATCGTTTCTTTGATTGCTTGTTCGACAGGTTTGTTTTTCAGGCGGACAGTTTCTTCCATCCGTTTTAGTGTTTCTGTCAATTCTTTACTTAAAGCAGGATAGTTTTCCCACATTGGATGTAGCTTCATAAAAAAACTCCTTGTGTGACGATTATTTTTTGGTAAACATTGGGCTCCATTTTTGTTTGGTTCCCTGCTCATAATCTTTTTGGAATCGTTGAAGTGTCTGCACATGTCGTAAAAGATAATTCGCTGCGATCCCGATTGCAATCCCTGATAAAATCCCTAAAACTGAAAGGACTGGCAAGTACAACATGACTGTCCATGATTGTGCAATGAAAGAAGCCATCAAAAGCTGTCCGACATTATGCATGAAACCGCCGGCCGCACTAATTCCGATGATACTGACACGTTTTGGTCCTAATTGCTTGACCAATAACATTCCAAAATAACTAAGCAAAGCACCACTCATACTATAAAGGAATGTGGAAATCGTTCCGCCTAGCAAAGTAGTCAGGAATAGTCGTAGCCAAAGTAGTAAGAAGCTGTCTCGTTTTTTCATGGTAAAAATGGCAACGATCGTGATTAGATTGGCTAAGCCTAGTTTTGCACCAGGCGCAAAAGAAAAAGGATAAGGGATCATATTTTCCAATAAACCAATGATCACTCCTTGTGCAACAAGTAGCGAAATATAAATCATTTTTTGTAATTTACTCATGGTGTGTGAAGGTCTAATAAATCAGACTGTCTTCGTCACCTCCATCTGTTGAACGGACTTCGATCACTAATTTATGTGGCAAACAGACGATGGTTTCGCCATTTTTCGTTGCCCAGCCTCGACGTACGCAGATCTGGTCATCGCAATCTGCTTCTTTTATCCGTACTCGATCGCCATCTATCTCGATCAAGTTATAATCTCCGTGTTCATCTTTGTAAGTATATGTGTTGCTCTCTTCTCCAGCCATCAAAGGGAATGTTTTGATTTCTGTGCCATCCACACGCAGTACCGCTTCTTTTTCTGCTGTTGCGGTGTTTTGCTGAAGACCAAAAATCATGACTGGTAAAAAAGAAAGAACAGTCAAAAGCAAAATAATAAAAACATCCCAAGGTTTGAGCAGACTTTTTTCAGCAAATTCTTTAAGGCTCATTTTTGTTCTCCTTTTTCCAGATTAACTCACCCAATTTTAGCATAAAAACAAGAGGTTGTGACACCTGTGTCTTGCTTTGAGTAATAAGAACGAAGAATAGAAAACAGCTTTCCATGTTTTCTAATTCTTTGGGCTTATTACCGAGAAGCAGCAGGTGGAACACCGTTTATAACAAGAGGTTGTGACAGAAGTGGGCAACTTCAAGAAATAAGAAGGAATTTACGAAAATTACTTTTCAAGTTTTTGTGAAATTTCGGCTTATTTTTCGAAGAAGCTACTTCTGGAACACCGTTTATAACAAGAGGTTGTAACAGAGGTTGTGACACCTGTGTCTTGCTCATGGAGGCTTATCTCGGGCATCTTATTCCTTTAATTTTACATAAAAAGGAGGCTGTGACGGTTTGTCTCAGCCCCTTTCTATTGAAATCTTGCATTCAAATAACGTTCTTTATCTATTTATTTCTTGCCGTACTGGGAACTTGGTCTACCGTACCACCAATTACCTAGTGTACGTTGTAGCCATGGAATTACCCAGCGATCCAACCCAATCGCACGTCCGGAACCGTTCATCAATGCGAAAGCAACAAAAATGAACCAAATGTTTACCCAGTAAAACATGCCTGATAAGCAGAACGTGATCACCAATACAATCGTTGTCGCACTGCATAGCCATGTGAATAATCCAGCAATCAATGCTAATGCCAAGGCAATTTCAAAGAATACCATGAATTTTTGGAAGAACATTGCTACATCATTGTTTGGCATGATCACTTGCATGATCTTTGTGAACCAGTCTGGTGACTTCTCAATCACAGCCATTGGTTCTTCACCGTATGCATAACTCAAACCAAAATGTGCAGCTTGAGTCGCTGCTTCTCCGGCACTTGCCCCTGCTCCGCTGGCAGCTGTGGTTGCATCACCAGCAGCAGAAGCACCACTGGCAACATCTGTTACATTGTATTCCCATGTCCAAGGGAACACACTGTTTCCAGTGAACCATGATCCTTCACCAAACCAAGTACTTGGTTTGAACACTTCACCATTCCCAATGATTTTTTTGGAAGCTTCAACGAACCAAACTAAACCATAGAAAATACGAAGTGGCACACTCCATAAGACATTGCCGTAACGAGAAGAATGTCCTCGAGTCACGTTGCGATCATCTTTGATATGGAAAAACTCATGCATTAAATATTGGAACATATAATAACCAGAACGAATATCAAAGAAGTATTTCAAATTCACGATATGTTTCATTACGATAGCTAAAAAGCCGCTTAAATGGATCTTATCAAATAGGTTAGCTACCCCCCATTTGGCACCAATAGAAACCATAAATCCTTGATAGTTTCCTTTAAATTTATGCTTTTCTCCGCCTTTGATCGAAGCCACGATATTCGCTGCGGCTGTGTGTCCTGTTTGTTCAGCAGCTTGAACGATCTGCGGTGTCGGTGTTCCTGGGAATTCTTCATAAAAGACTAAATCACCAATGATATAGATGTTTTTATCTTCGTAGCCTTTTGCCTGCATATATTCATTGGCGATCAACCGCTGTCCGCGTGCTGATTCTAATCCAAAGTCAGCAGCGTCAGAAGTTCCTTTGACACCAGCTGTCCAAATCAGTGTGTGAGTCGGAATGTTGCGTCCGTCTTTCAATTTGATATGATCAGCAGCCACTTCTACGATTGGTGCATTCAATAATAATTCCACGTTGTGCTTACGCAAATAGCGTTCAGCTTTTGCAGCATCATTTCGATCCAACATATTCAAGATCGTCGGCATTGCCTCTACGACCATCAGTGTGATTTCGTTTGGATCTAATTTATAATCTTTGGCTAGGCGATTTTTCCAGTCGATCAGTTCCCCAATCATTTCAATACCGGTAAATCCAGAACCACAGACAACGAAAGTCAGCATGGCTTTACGCAGTTCATCATCTGGTTCCAATGCAGCTTTTGCTACTGTCTTCTCAATATGTTCCCGAATCCTTACAGAATCTTCAAATGACCAAAGGGTGAATCCGTGTGCTTTGACACCAGGCGTACCAAAGTCATTCGGCTCTCCGCCCATTCCAAGGATCAGCTGATCAAAAGGATAGGAACCTAATTTGGTCTTGACGATTTTTCGTTCTTTATCGATACCGATTACAGTGTCTGTGACAAGTTGTACATTCTTTTGACGAGCAAACAAATGCTGCAGATCGTATTGGATTGCTTCTGGTTCTACACGTCCGCCAGCTACTTCATGCAACTCGGTCATCATAGTATGGTACGAATGACGATCGATCAGAGTAATTGCTACATCTTCTTTTTTCAGTTTCTTTGCCAAGTATTTTGTAGCTGAAACACCGGCATATCCTGCTCCTACAACGACAATATTTTGCTTTGCCATTGATCATCCGCTCCTTATAGACTATCTATATAATGAATATATGATAATTCTTTTAGTTTGATACTTATTACACAATCTCCATATATTATATAGATGTTCTGTTCTTTTGTCTAACTCCTTTTGGATTTTTTTCAAATTTTAAAATAAAGCGTTTTTTCACGAAATTTGCTGAAAGAAAACGTTTGAAATATTACATGGGTTATTTATCAAAAATAGTTGACTTATAGGCTAAAAAGATTAGAATGTATAATGAATCACAAAGAAAAATTGTGGACTAGAAATGGAATGGTGGGGTATTAAAATGAAGAAAAGACGTTTTGTAACTGGATTTGCCGTATTAGCATTTTCAGCTCTAGTGTTAGGCGCTTGCGGCGCAGATGACAACGGAAGCTCAAACTCTTCTTCTGAATCATCTACAGCACAATCTTCGACTGCAAAAAGCACAACAGAATCATCTGCAAAAGTTGTAGCTGGCGGAGATTTGCAAGACGGCACATATAAATTAGAAGAAAAAAATTATTCAAATGGTTACCGTGCAGTCTTTGAAATGGTTGTAAAAGACGGCAAAATCACTGAATCAAAATATGATAACGTCAATGAAAACGGCGAATCAAAAACAAAAGATGCAGAATACAACAAAAACATGGAAGCAAAATCTGGCACAAACCCAGAAAAATACATTCCTGAGTTGAATGACCAATTCTTAAAAGCACAAAGCGCAAGCGGTGTGGAAGTCGTAACTGGAGCTACTCACTCATCTGAAAGCTTCCAAAACTACGCACAACAATTGATCCAAGCTGCTCAAGCTGGTAACACAGATACAATCGAAATCGACAATGGTGCTGATTTGAAAGACGGCACTTACAAGCTTGAAGAAAAGAACTACTCTAACGGCTACCGTGTGCAATTCGAAATGACAGTTGCTGGCGGCAAAGTAACTGAATCAAACTTTGATTATATCGACAAAGACGGTAAATCAAAACAAGATGATACAGAATATAATGAAAATATGAAAGCAAAAAGCGGTACAGAACCAAAAACTTACATCCCTACTCTGAACGACGAATTCGTCAAAGCAATGGGCGAAGAAGATGGCTCACCTGCTAATGTAGAAGTTGTTACAGGTGCTACACACAGCTCACATTCATTCATCATGTACGCACAACAATTAGTGAATGCAGCTGAAAAAGGCGACACTCAAACAATCGAAGTAGATAATATCGTAACAGAAAAATAATCACATAATCATACTAATAAAAGTTGGAGGGTGGGACGATAGCCAGATTAGGCAGTCGTCTCACCTTTCAAAATGAAGAGAGGAAAAAGATGCGGAAAAAACTACTATTTTCCTTAATCACACTGGGCATCTCTTTTATGGTGCTAACTGGCTGCAGCAACTCAGCAAATAAAACAACCACTGAAAGTTCAGCAGCTACCAAGATATTGAAAGATCCATATTCTGATGAACAGTTCTTGTTAGGGACTTACGTTCGTATCCGTGTGTATGATGAAGGCAAAGAATCAGCATTGAAACCTGCCTTCGATCGAGTAAAAGAACTTGGTGATAAAATCACGATCAATCAAAAAGGTTCTGAGATCGATGAAGTGAATGAGCAAGCTGGGATCAAACCAGTAAAAGTTTCTGATGACGTCTACACGTTAGTCAAGCGGGCCTACGAATATAGCCAAGATTCTCAAGGCGGATTCGATATGGCGATTGGTGCAATCACACAATTATGGCGAATCGGTTTTGATGACGCCAGAAAACCTTCCCAAGAAGAAATCGATCAGGCATTGAAATTAGTGGATTATCATAAGATCGAACTAAATGACAAAGAAAAAACTGTTTATCTAAAAGAAAAAGGAATGATCATCGATTTAGGTGCAATCGCCAAAGGTTACATTACGGACGAAGTAGTGAAAGTCTTGAAAAAACAAGGAGTGACCACTGCCATCGTTGACTTGGGCGGTAATGTCTATGTCTTAGGCCACAGCCCAAGAGGCGAAAACCAAGACTGGACAGTCGGCATCCAAGATCCGAACATGGCTCGCGGATCTGTTTTAGGTTCTATTAAAGAACGGAACAAAACATTAGTTACCTCTGGAATTTACGAGCGTTATTTAGAAGTAGATGGCAAAAAATACCATCATTTGTTTGATCCAAAAACGGGTTATCCGTTCGACAATGATATCGCAAGTGTCACGATCATAACAGATAAATCAATTGATGGTGACGGGTTGTCTACAGCAGTCTTTTCAATGGGTGTGAAAAAAGGACTGGAATACGTCGAAAGCGAATTGAATAACGGGACGGAAGCGATCTTCGTGACAAAAGACGATAAAGTATATGTGACCGATCCAATCAAAGACACCTTCAAATTATCGGAGGACTCCCATTACACGATGGGTGACCGTTCTGAACTAAAATAAGGAGTACGAACCATGACACTAAAAATCTTTTTAGAAGTAGTTGAAATACGAACAAAGGTGGCTAGTGTATTTCCTTTTGCGGTAGGGGTATTATTCTCTATCGCTTTTTTTCATGAGATACATTGGCTAAACACTTTTTTATTTTTTATTGGAATGCTAGTTTTTGATTTAGCGACTACCGCTATCAATAATTACATGGATTATGAAAAGGCTCATTCTGAAGTATATAAGTATGAAGAAAATGTCATTGGCCGCAGAAATCTATCTCCTGTATTGATTCGAAACATGATTTTAGCTATGATTGCATTTGTTTTTGTTATCGGCGTTATTCTAACGATCAATACGGGTTGGCTTTTACTTTTGATGGGATTTATCTGTTGTTTTATTGGAGTATTCTATACATTCGGACCGATTCCTTTATCTCGAATGCCTTTAGGGGAAATTTTCAGTGGGGTGACTATGGGCCTTGGAATTTTTGCCATGGTCGTTTATGTCAATACATTCGGTTCAGATGTCTATGATCTGACAGTCAACTTTTCATCTGGACAATTTGCTTTGGTAGGAAATCTTTGGGCTATAGCAGCAATCGTATTAGCTTCCTTACCCTTGGTGTTTACGATTGCCAATATCATGTTGGCTAATAATTTGCGGGATCTTGACCGTGATATTGAAAATCATCGCTATACACTAGTTTTTTATATCGGACGTCCTGCGGGAACAGTCTTATTCCAGCTATTGATGTATGCTTGCTATTTCGTGATTTTAATGGGGTTGTTGAGCGGTATCTATGAATGGCCGATCTTGGTCACCTTCTTGACCTTGCCAATTGTGAAGAAGCATTTGGATCAATTCAAGCAAACGTTACCCCAGCCTATCAGTTTCAGCTATTCCATCAAAAATATGGTCTTATTCAATGCCAGTTATGTATTGGGGCTATTACTAACAATCATTATGCAAGCCATTTAACAGCATGAAGAGGTTGTGAAAAAACTGCCCTGCATCAAGTAATAAGAACAGCCAAATAAAAATAGCTCCTTATATTTTTCGTTTGGTTGGGCTTATTACCGCAGATGCAAGCTTTTGAACACCGTTTATCAGGAGGTTGTGAAAAAGTCGCTTAGTTTCGAGTATTAAGAAAAATTTTGTGAAAATGGCTTTCCACATTTTTGCATAAATTTGGCTTAATACCGAGAAACTGGCTTTTGAACACCGTTTATCAGAGGTTGTGAAAAAGTCGCTTAGTTTCGAGTATTAAGAAAAATTTTGTGAAAATGGCTTTCCACATTTTTGCATAAATTTGGCTTAATACCGAGAAACTGGCTTTTGAACACCGTTTATCAGAGGTTGTGAAAAAGTCGCTTAGTTTCGAGTATTAAGAAAAATTTTGTGAAAGTGGCTTTCCACATTTTTGCATAAATTTGGCTTAATACCGAGAAACTGGCTTTTGAACACCGTTTATCAGGAGGTTGTGAAAAAGTCGCTTAGTTTCGAGTATTAAGAAAAATTTTGTGAAAATGGCTTTCCACATTTTTGCATAAATTTGGCTTAATACCGAGAAACTGGCTTTTGAACACCGTTTATCAGAGGTTGTAAAATCAGTGTTTTGTCCTGAGTATTAGAGAAACAAATGGAAAAATAGTTCCTCATATTTTGCCGTTTTTTGAGCTAATACCGAAGGACAGCTGATTGAACACTATTTGTTCGGAAAAAGTGACTAACTATGACACAATTTTTTTCACAGTCCCTTTTTTCACTTGATTTGATTCGTACCAGCGAACTTGACGAGAACTTTCTTGGTTTGGTAACTATATGGTATTCTTTTAACATCCTCGTTTGCTTCTTCTAATTTATTTATACAAAGTCACACTTTTTTAAACATCTGTTCTTCGATACATTTCTATTTCTTTTAAACATCGATACCAATATTTTGAACTTAAGAGTGCATACCAAATGGATTCATTTACTCTTCGTCAGTTACGAAGATAATCAAAATCTCCAACTTCCCTACTTATTTCGTTTTGAGAATTATCGAAGCAATCTTACATAAATAACTAAAAAACAAAAAACCAGAAAATCAGTATACTGATTTTCTGGTTTTACATGGTTTGTTCAATAAAAAGCTGTTGGAACTGTTAATATTAAATTATCGCATCGTTACGAATTCTTCCGCTCCTGTTGGATGGATGGCTACTGTATTGTCAAAGTCTTCTTTAGTTGCACCCATCTTGATAGCCACGGCAAAACCTTGCAGCATCTCATCGACACCAACACCAATAGCATGTAAGCCGACGATTCTTTCTTCTTTTCCGACACAGATCAATTTCATTTCGCATTTTTGGCGATAATCATTTAATGCAAAGTACATTGGGGTAAAGCGTGAACGATAAACTTTCAATTCATTTTCGCCATATTTTTCCAATGCTTCTTCTTCTGTCAAACCAATTGTTGCAATTGGTGGATGCGTAAAGACGACTGTCGGAACAAGTTTATAGTCAAGATAAGAATCTTTCTTTCCATTAAATAAACGTTCTGATAAACGTCTACCAGCTGCGATTGCAACAGGAGTCAGATCTAATTTACCGATCACATCACCAACAGCAAAAATATGTTCATCCGTTGTATTTTGGTATTTATCTACTTTGATAAACCCTTTTTTGTCCAATTCCACATTTGTATTTTCCAGACCTAATTTTTCGGTATTCGGTACACGTCCACCGGCAAAAAGTACACAATCACCAGTTAAGGTTTCACCATTTTCAAATAGCACCGTATATTCGTCATTGTTTTTAGTAATTTCTTTAGCAATATGATGTGCGTAAGTTTTTATTCCAGCTTCTTGGTACATTTGGATCAAATTGTCCGAAAGCATTTTATCAAACGTTCTAAGTGGTCGTTCTTTTCGATATGCCCACATGACTTCACTACCTAAACCACGAAATACACCTGAAAGTTCAGCCGCAATGTATCCAGCACCTAAAACGATTGCTCTCTTAGGTAACTCTGTTAATTCAAAAAATCCATTTGAATCAATTGCGTATTCTCCACCAGGAATGGTCATTTTACTTGCACGGCCTCCAGTAGCGATCAAGATTTTAGGAGCACGATAGGTTTCACCGTTTACTTCGATCGTTTGACTATCGATAAAAGTAGCGTAACCTTTTATAGCCTCGACATGATTGCTATCTAATCCTCTTTGATAAGCACCGTGTAGAAAATCAATATATTTTTCTCGTCTTTCTACTAGACCGGCGAAATCAACATTTTTTAAATCTGCTTGGATACCGTAACTTGAGGCATCTCGTTCAATTGTTTCCAAAATCGTACTTGCTTGCCACATAACTTTTTTAGGTACACAACCGACGTTGACACATGTTCCGCCCAATTCATTCGCTTCAATCAGCAAAACTTTTGCGCCATGCATCCCTGCTCTGTTTGCTGAAGCAATACCGCCAGAGCCGCCACCAATTACGATGTAATCATATATTTGCATTTTGTTCCTCCTTATTGAAGAGATCAATCAAAACCTTTATTTAACGATCCTTTTTCTACAGAAAACAAGTGTAACACTTTTCTTGAATTTTGTATGCGAAGATGCTTAAAACAGGGATATATCAGCTTTTTCCTTATTTACGTTTTCGGATCATATCTCCAGGTTTCACCGGCTGTGCGACTGGCATAGTTAAAATCATCATTGGATTTGGTGCTCGGTCAATGGATTCGCCTTCTTCATTATGCATAACTTCAACGGTTTGACTGAAATGACTGAATCCTGGACCATAAAATTCGATTTCATCTCCTACAGAAAACAAGTTTCTCTGACGTATCGTAGCAATCTGTGTTGCCTCATCATAAGATAATACTTCACCGACAAATTTATATACTGGGATTTTACGACGTTCACCGAATAATTGTTCGTTTTCAGTTGGTGTATTGTAGTAAAAACCTGTAGCTAATTCTCGTTGTGCTACTTTCCATAACTCGTCGATCCATTCTTGCTTGCAGACATAGTTTTCAGGATCTTCCATATAACTGTCTACAGCCGCTTTATAGACATTTGACACCGTAGATACATAATGGATCGATTTCATTCTTCCTTCGATCTTGAAGCTGTCTACGCCGTTTTCAATCAATTCTGGAATATGTTCGATCATTGACATATCCACTGCACTCATCGAGAATTCTTCTTCCACTTCGCCTGTATCAGTTAAACTGTTTCGTTCTTGACCAAAAGGCATATCGAACAATCCATACTTCCAGCGACAAGATTGAGAACATCCGCCACGGTTTGCATCCCGCATCGACATATGGTTGGACAATGTGCATCGACCAGAATAAGAGATACACATGGCACCATGGATAAATGCTTCGATTTCGGTATCCGTATTTTTACGAATCTCTGCCACTTCCTCCATTGAAACTTCACGAGCTAAAACGACACGTTCCAACCCTTCTTCTTTCCAGAATTCCAATGTCTCAAAATTAGTTGCTGAAGCTTGAGTGGATAAATGGATCGGCAGACCTGGGGCTTCTGTCGCACAAATTTCGATCAAAGCTGGATCAGAAACAATCACTGCAGAAATACCGACATCACGCAAACTGCGGAAAAATTCCCCTGCTCCATCTTCATTTCCTTCATGGGTGACCATATTAGCAGCAACGTATACCTTCGCATCATGTTCTTTTGCAAAAGCAACTCCTTCAGCCATTTCTTCATAAGTAAAATTACCTGCACGGCTTCTTAAACCATATGCATTCCCGCCAATATATACTGCATCTGCTCCATAATGGATCGCGGTTTTTAACTTTTCCAGTGTTCCTGCTGGCGCTAGGATTTCTGGTCGTTTCAATTTTCTTTTTACTGTCATTTCTTTCATCATACTCCTTATTTGATAGCAGAAGGATCAATATAAAAGAATCCTGTATCTAATTCACGGTTTTCAGGATGCAATTTACTGATTTCGCTAGTCATTTTTTCCGCTTTTTCTTGATCCCAGCTACCTTCTAAAATTTGTTTTTTTGCTTCGGCGAATAGTCGAGTGATGTTTACGAATTTTTCGCCTGGAGTAAATAATCCGTCCAATTTCCATGTACAGTAATGATGCTGATAAAGTTCATTCAATTCATTCGAGAGATTCAGATCATTGCTGGCAAAAATATGTGTGCCATGACTATCTTCATAAATAGAATAATGTGTCTCTTCTTTTTTAGGTTCCGAGATAAAAAGACCTCTTTCACGATCTTTTTGTTCGTCTTGTTTCGTATAGTTATAGTAATTCTGTAGCAGTGGACGTTTGGATTGATGGATGCATGTAGCACCATACACAAGGGTTTCTACAGGAATATCGAGTTTTTCTTCCATCGCCTTCATCTCTTCAAAAGGAACTTCACGAGCAAGTACTGCTCCAACTGCGCCTTTTTTCGCCCAGAAATTGATTTGACGTGCGCTCGTTACTAATGTTTCAGCATCATAAATATACGGTATACGCAATTCAGGATTTTTTTTCATCGTATAAATAATACCTGTATCACCAACTGTGATCACATCTACGTTTATTTCTTTTAAAAAAGCCAAATATTCAGGTACATTTTTCATTTTTTCAGGATGAATGATCCCATTTACAGCAATATTCGCTTTTTTACCATACTTGTGTGCTAATTCTACCAATTGTCGCTGTTCTTCTCGTGTAAATGAAGCAGGCAGACGCAATCCAAATTGCTCTTCACCGAAATATAGTGTATCTGCACCTGCAGCAAGCAACTGTTCTGCTTGTTCAATAGTTTCTACTGTGGTTATGAGTTCGATCATAATTTTCTCCTCCTACAACTTCATAATAGTAGCATAGCTCTAAAAACTTTCCAATACTTCTTCTATTTAAAGTCGGATTTTTGAAAATTATTTCACAAAAAATCAAAATAAAGTTCGATATATTCTGTCCAAATATAAAAAGAGATTGTGACAAAAATCTTGTCACAACCTCTTAATCAAGTCTTACTATTATAAAAATTCAGCTACACAGGCCAAGTAACTATAGGGAACCTACTGTTTCCTTTTTAGGTCCGCGAACATTCAATGTGATCTTACCTTTTGAAGCACCTACTGTTACGTGGTCACCTAAACGAATTTCTCCGCCAAGCAAAGCCTCGCTCAATCGATCTTCAATTTCTTTTTGAAGTGCGCGACGGATTGGACGTGCACCATATTCAGGATCAAATCCAGCTTTCCCGATCACATCGATTGCAGATGGTGTGATTTTCACTTGAATATCTTGTTCTTTCAATCGTTTGATAATCGCTTTGCTCATGATTTGGACGATTGTATGGATTTCATCTTTACTCAATGAATGGAAGACGACAGTCTCATCGATTCGATTCAAGAATTCAGGTCGGAAAGCTTTCTTTAACTCTTCTAAGATACGTTTTTGCATGGCTTTGTGATCTTTAGTAACATCTTGGACATTGAATCCGACATTTTTTTCTTCTCGAATTTGTGTCGCTCCGATATTTGAAGTCATAATCATGATTGTATTTCTAAAGTCCACTTTTCTACCTTTAGAATCTGTTAAATGACCATCATCCAATACTTGCAGAAGTAAATTGAAAACGTCTGGATGTGCTTTCTCCACTTCATCTAAGAGAATCACTGAATATGGTTTTTGACGAATTTTTTCTGTCAACTGTCCACCTTCATCATACCCTACGTATCCTGGAGGAGACCCGATTAATCGGCTTGTACTGTATTTTTCCATAAATTCTGACATATCAACACGGATCAGGGCATCTTCACTTCCAAACATGACTTCTGAAAGTGCTTTGGCCAATTCTGTTTTTCCGACACCAGTTGGTCCAAGGAACATGAATGAACCAATTGGACGATCAGGATCTTTCAATCCGCTTCGTGCACGGCGGATCGCACGTGAAACTGCTTTGACAGCCTCATCTTGACCAACGACACGTTCATGCAGAAGTCCTTCCAGTTCTAACAAGCGTTCGCTTTCTTTTTTCTCCAACTGCTGTAGAGGGACACCAGTCCACTCCGATACAACTGTAGCAACATCTTCTTCTGTTACACGATCAGAATAACCTTGCTCCTGTTTTGCTTCAATTGCAGAAACTTTTTGCAGCTTTTTACGTAGTGCTTTTTCTTGTCTGCGTAATTGAGCAGCATTTTCAAAGTCTTGTTTTTGGATCGCTGCTTCCTTTTCTTGTACTAGTTCATCGATTTCTAGTTTGATCACAGTTGATTTTGTTAAGTGATCGGTTTGATCCAAACGGACTTTCGCTGCTGATTCATCGATCAAATCAATTGCTTTATCGGGTAGTTGACGAGAAGTGATATAACGAACAGAAAGATTGACTGCTGCTCGTACAGCTTCATCTGTGATCTCCACTCCATGGTGCTCTTCATATCTTGTACGTAATCCTTGAAGAATCACTTCTGCTTCTTCAGGAGTTGGCTCATCTACTTGAATGCGAGCAAAACGTCGCTCTAATGCAGAATCTTTTTCGATATATTTTTGATATTCATCTAGGGTCGTTGCTCCGATCGTTTGTAATTCTCCTCGAGCTAACGCCGGTTTCAAGATATTCGAAGCATCAATTGCTCCTTCTGCTCCACCTGCACCAATTAAGGTATGCAATTCATCAATGAATAAGATTACTTGACCATCATTATAGATTTCGTCGATGACCTTTTTCATTCGATCTTCAAATTCACCGCGATATTTCGTACCAGCAACCAAAGATCCCATATCAAGCATCATCAGGCGCTTTTCTTGCATGTCTTCTGGCACTTCACCTAAAATGATTTTTTGAGCTAACCCTTCAGCAATGGCTGTTTTGCCTACACCAGGTTCACCCACCAGTACAGGGTTATTCTTTGTCCGTCGGCTAAGAATCTGGATAAGCCGTTTCACTTCTCTCGAACGACCAACAACTGGGTCCAGCTTGTTTTCTTTTGCTAATTTCGTCAAATCACGTGCTAATGAATCTAGCGTAGGTGTTCCTTGCGGTGTTTGCCGTTTATCTTGTACATTTACATTTCTACGACGATTCATTCCTTTTCCAGCAGAATCACCAGCTAGCCCCATTTTTTGTTTCAGAACTTGACGGGCTTTTGAAAGGCTGATACCTAAGTTGATCATGATTCGAGTAGCCATGATACTTTCATCTTTTAATAAGCTCATCAAAATATGTTCTGTTCCAACTTTTTGAGAACCAATTTTCTTCACTTCGCTGCTAGCTAAAGCAAAAACTTGTTTCATTCTTGGTGAATATGGAAGAAAGACTCCTTTAGGGTAAGAACGGATACCACCATAACCAATCAGATGTTCAATTTCTTCATAAATTTCCGTTTCATTCAAATCCATTTCACGTAATACTTTTCCAGCAATTCCATTTTGCTCGACCACTAAGGCTAGTAAAACATGTTCTGAACTAACTGATTGATGTTTCAACCGTTTTGCTTCTTCTTGTGCAATTTCTAATACTGCTTGGGCTCTTTCAGTAAAAAGTTCTTCCATCTAATCTCACTTCCCATCTTCATAACTTAAACGTTCCAGAAATGCTCGGAGAATCCGAGCACGTGTATGATCTTCATATTCATTGAAATTCAATGTGTTTTTTGCAATTGCACTCAACATCAAGTTTCCTTCTTTTTTTGTAATTATTTGGTCTTCATAAAGTTTTTGAATAATAGCAAAAGCATTTTTCTCACTGATTGTATCATCAAATAACTGATTTATCTGCTCAAGTAATTGTTTTTTATCTGAAATCCTTACTTTTGCAATTCGTATATAACCACCACCACCACGTTTGCTTTCTACTAGAT
>NZ_CP118955.1:2510000-2529607 GCF_029023785.1 Enterococcus faecium
GTGCCCAACTGAATGATGGCAACTAACAATAAGGGTTGCGCTCGTTGCGGGACTTAACCCAACATCTCACGACACGAGCTGACGACAACCATGCACCACCTGTCACTTTGCCCCCGAAGGGGAAGCTCTATCTCTAGAGTGGTCAAAGGATGTCAAGACCTGGTAAGGTTCTTCGCGTTGCTTCGAATTAAACCACATGCTCCACCGCTTGTGCGGGCCCCCGTCAATTCCTTTGAGTTTCAACCTTGCGGTCGTACTCCCCAGGCGGAGTGCTTAATGCGTTAGCTGCAGCACTGAAGGGCGGAAACCCTCCAACACTTAGCACTCATCGTTTACGGCGTGGACTACCAGGGTATCTAATCCTGTTTGCTCCCCACGCTTTCGAGCCTCAGCGTCAGTTACAGACCAGAGAGCCGCCTTCGCCACTGGTGTTCCTCCATATATCTACGCATTTCACCGCTACACATGGAATTCCACTCTCCTCTTCTGCACTCAAGTCTCCCAGTTTCCAATGACCCTCCCCGGTTGAGCCGGGGGCTTTCACATCAGACTTAAGAAACCGCCTGCGCTCGCTTTACGCCCAATAAATCCGGACAACGCTTGCCACCTACGTATTACCGCGGCTGCTGGCACGTAGTTAGCCGTGGCTTTCTGGTTAGATACCGTCAAGGGATGAACAGTTACTCTCATCCTTGTTCTTCTCTAACAACAGAGTTTTACGATCCGAAAACCTTCTTCACTCACGCGGCGTTGCTCGGTCAGACTTTCGTCCATTGCCGAAGATTCCCTACTGCTGCCTCCCGTAGGAGTTTGGGCCGTGTCTCAGTCCCAATGTGGCCGATCACCCTCTCAGGTCGGCTATGCATCGTGGCCTTGGTGAGCCGTTACCTCACCAACTAGCTAATGCACCGCGGGTCCATCCATCAGCGACACCCGAAAGCGCCTTTCAAATCAAAACCATGCGGTTTTGATTGTTATACGGTATTAGCACCTGTTTCCAAGTGTTATCCCCTTCTGATGGGCAGGTTACCCACGTGTTACTCACCCGTTCGCCACTCTTCTTTTTCCGGTGGAGCAAGCTCCGGTGGAAAAAGAAGCGTTCGACTTGCATGTATTAGGCACGCCGCCAGCGTTCGTCCTGAGCCAGGATCAAACTCTCATAAAAAGTTCGAACAATCTTGCGATTGTTAAGCTCAATTTGTTTGCTAGCATATTGCTTGCTTGTTAAAAATGTTTGTTGTCTTGAATTGAATCAAGACGCCCTACACATTTGGTTTGTCTTACTTTGTTCAGTTTTCAAAGGTCTACTTCATCAGGAGTGTTTCCCGATTCGTTTTTGGCTGCCGTAGCAACTTTTATATCATATCAGAGAGACAAGTAATTGTCAACTCTTTTTTAAAAGTTTTTTCGATTTCGTTTTTCGAAATCTTCCAGCAACTCATTTATCATAACTTATCGTTTGTTATTTGTCAAGAACTTTTTTGAAGTTTTTTTCGATAGAATCAAGCTTCACAAGTGGTTCTTTTTTAACGACTCAGTTATCTTATCATGTCATTTCCAACATGTCAACAACTTATTTTTTATTATTTAATAAGTTATTGGTGTTCTTTTGAACAAATAATAATATATCAACATCACATGTGAAAGTCAATAAGAAAATGCTTATTTATCAACATTTCTAGCTTACATGATCATTGGTTAGTTCTGGTCCTTTTTCGTTCGTCTTTATAACTCCGAGAGACGTAAAATCCTTTTGTTTTCAGTTTAATGTTCATGTTCTTGTCTTATTCACACCAACTAGATGTCTCACCTTCTAAAATTTTCCTTAACAAAGTGCTGCTTTTATCTATTTCTGCTTTTTTTTGCTAGAATAATAGTAACAATATGACTCTGGAGGATTTATTTATGAAAATTTTGATTGCTGACGATGATAAAGAAATCGTTGAATTATTAAGTATCTATGTTCACAATGAGGGGTATGAAGCAGTAAAGGCTTATGATGGGAAAGAAGCATTATCTAAAATCAGAACAATCCCTGATATTGAATTACTTATTTTAGATATCATGATGCCTGAGATGGATGGGATGCAAGTAGTGAAAGAGCTACGAAAAGAATCCCAAATACCAATCATTATGCTGACAGCAAAAACTACTGATATGGATAAGATCAAAGGACTGGTCGCTGGTGCAGATGATTATGTGACCAAGCCATTTAATCCGTTAGAAGTAATGGCTAGAGTAAAGTCTTTATTACGGCGTACAAAAATGCAGATTGCCCCAGATCAGCCTGATGTATTAGAAGTAAATGCATTAATCATCAATAAAGACTCTCATGAAGTTAAAACAATCGATGGGAAAGAAATCCAGTTAACAGCTTTGGAATTCGGTATCCTCTACTTGCTTGCTAGTCATCCTAATCGAGTATTTAGCGCGGATGAAATTTTTGAGCGTGTTTGGAAACAAGAAAGTATTGTCTCTGCTAAAACTGTCATGGTTCACGTTAGTCATTTAAGAGATAAGATTGAAGAAGCAACTGGTGGTGAAAAAGTCATTCAAACCGTTTGGGGAGTGGGCTATAAAATTGACGCAAGATAGTAAACGAGCAACTGAAAAACGCCGTCGGATCAATTTGACTTCAAAAGAAATCAGCGAATTGTTAGCGGAAGGAATCATCACGATTATCCTTTTGCTTCTATTAAATGTTTCTATTCTGGTTGTTATCAGTTCGGTGATCAACAGTTCACCTTCTTTGACGAATGCGATTTGGGATTCAAAGAATATTTTTGCAGAACGATTGAACACTGATTTGTTCTGGAACGGCCGGAATTTTATTATTCCCTTTTTCTTTCTATTAGATATTGGTGTTTTGTATTGGCGCTTGATTCGAAGATATCGCCAAATGCAATTGCGGCATATCATCAGCGAACTTCACTACATCGCAAACGGAAATTATGATCATCGTATCCCTTTTGAACTGAGTGGTGACTTAAGCCGAGTGGTAACAAGTATCAATGGATTGGTGGATAGTACCGTAGCAGCGATTGAAGACGAACGTAAAATCGAAAAATCAAAAGATGAATTGATCACGAATGTCAGTCATGATATCCGTACCCCACTCACGTCCATCATTGGATACCTAGGACTGATAGAAGATGGCCAGTATCACTCAGAAGAAGATCTTTTAAAGTATACGCATACTGCTTATATCAAAGCAAAGCAGATGAAATCTTTAGTGGACGACTTATTTGAATACACTAAGGTACGCCAGCCTGCTGTCCCGGTGAATTTTTCTGCCTTTGACATGATCCAGTTGATCGAACAGTTAGCAGCTGATTTTGAGTTGGAAGCTTCTAAAAAAAATATCCAAATACTTGTTCAATCAAAAGTAGACTCCCTTATCATGGATGGCGATACCGAAAAACTTGTACGTGTCTTCAATAATCTTTTGACGAATGCGTTGAAATACGGAAAAGGAGCAACGAAGATCGTAATCGAAGTAGAACGTATCGGTTCAGAAGTTGTTGCAACAGTCAAAAATAACGGAGCAATGATCCCACAACAGGCAATCGATAATCTATTCGACCGTTTTTATCGTGTAGAAGAATCTCGTTCACAAGCAACTGGAGGAACTGGACTTGGTTTAGCAATCGCTCAAAGCATTGTGGCTTTGCACGGCGGATACATTTATGCAAAATCAGATAAGCAATGGACTTCTTTCATCATGCACCTTCCAATCAAGAAAAATGAAAAATTACCTATTGATACACAGGAAGTTATTGACGAAAACTGAAATATTCGCTATTCTTATTACAATTATTAGAATAAATGAAAAACACAGAACCCAGTACACTTTATTCTTTTTCAGAGAGCTGATGGCAGGTGTAAATCAGCAAAGGATAATTTGGAAGTTCCAGTTCGTTTACGTGCCCTTTCGAAATAAGAAAGGTCGGTTCAACAGCCGTTATGTGTTCAACAAGTGCAGCTGACGCTGAACTTGGGTGGTACCGCGAATTTCAGACTGATTCGTCCCAAGAATAATGGGATGGATCAGTCTTTTTTTATTTTCAAAAAGGAGGAAATCATATGTTAGATGTAAAAATGATGCGACAAAATATTGAAGAAGTACAAGAAAAATTGATGACTCGGGGCGTAAAAAAAGAAACATTAGCTGAATTCATGGAACTAGATGAAAATCGTCGTAAGCTACTAGTCAAAAGTGAAGAATTAAAAAAATATCGAAATGATGTTTCTGCTGAGATCGCCCAATTGAAGCGTGCAAAAGAAGATGCTTCTGCTAAAATCGCTGAAATGAAAGAAGTCGGTGGCAACATCAAAGCATTGGATACTGAAATTGCTGAAGTGGATGAAAAATTGAAACAAATTGCAACTACTTTGCCAAACCTTCCCCATGATTCTGTGCCAGTTGGAACAGATGAAGAGGACAATGTAGAAATCCGTCGTTGGAGCGAACCACGTACATTTGCTTTTGAACCAAAACCACACTGGGAAATTGCAGAAAATCTTGATATTTTAGATTTTGAACGTGGCGCAAAAGTAGCCGGTAGCCGTTTTGTCTATTACAAAGGATTAGGTGCTCGATTAGAACGTGCTGTCTACAACTTCATGCTTGATCAGCATATTTACGAACACGGCTATACTGAAATGATCACTCCTTATATCGTCAACAGTAAAGCGATGTTTGGTACGGGACAATTTCCAAAATTCAAAGAAGATGTTTTCCAATTGGAGAATACTGATCTAACATTAATCCCAACAGCTGAAGTACCATTAACTAACTATTATAATGATGAAATTTTAGATGGTGCAGATTTACCTATTTATTTCACTGCACTAAGCCCTGCTTTTCGTTCTGAAGCCGGAAGTGCTGGTCGGGATACACGAGGACTGATTCGTCTTCACCAATTCAATAAAGTAGAAATGGTCAAATTTTCGGATGTAGAGCATTCTTACGAAGAATTGGAAAAAATGACAGCTGATGCAGAAGATATCTTGAAAAAATTGCATTTGCCTTATCGTGTGATGGCCTTATCAACTGGAGACATGGGCTTTTCTGCAGCTAAAACTTATGACTTAGAAGTATGGATACCTGCACAAGATACTTATCGTGAAATCAGTTCTTGTTCTAACTGTGAAGATTTCCAAGCACGCCGCGCAATGATCCGTTATCGCGATAATGATGGAAAAATCCACTATACTCATACTCTGAATGGTTCAGGACTTGCAGTTGGCCGTACAGTAGCTGCCATTTTGGAAAACTACCAAAATGAAGATGGTTCTGTCACAGTTCCAGAAGCGCTCGTTCCTTATATGGGGAATCTGAAAGTTATTAAATAAAGAGGCTGTGAAAAAGCCGCTTAGTTTCGAGTATTAAGAAAAATTTTGTGAAAATGGCTTTCCACATTTTTGCATAAATTGGACTTAATACCGAGAAACTGGCTTTTGAACACCATTTATCGAGAGGTTGTGAAATCAGCGAATTAACCTGAGTATTAGAGAAAAAAATGGAAAAATAGCTCCTCATATTTTGCCGTTTTTTGAGCTAATACCGAGGGTTAGTTGATTGAACACCATTTATCGAGAGGTTGTGAAATCAGCGTCCTGGCCTGAGTATTAGAGAAAAAAATGGAAAAATAGTCCCTCATATTTTACCGTTTGTTGAACTAATACCGAGGGTCAGCTGATTGAACACCGTTTAGTGGAGAGGTCGTAAGCCTACCCCCCAGCTCCGAGTTACAAGGACAAATTCAAAAAACAGCTCTTCATATTTTATGAATGTTGTACTTGTGATTCGGAGGTGGCAAGGGAACACTGTTTATTCAAAAAGAGGCTGGGACAGAAGCGTTTAACTCCAAGAAATAAGAAGAAATTCACGAAAATTGCTTTTCAAATTTTTGTGAATTTCTTCTTATTTCCGAAGGAGTTGCTTCTACTTCCGCCGTTTATACGTGTTTAGAGCGTGAGACAAAAGTGTTCTTTACTTTTGTCCCACGCTCTTTAATGTTTTTAAGATTCAACTGAATAGTTTGGTGCTTCTTTTGTGATTTGTACATCATGAGGGTGTGATTCTTTTAATCCACTGCCGCTCATTTGGATAAATTGCGCTTCATCACGTAATTGCTGTAGATTGGCTGCCCCAACATAACCCATTCCTGAACGCAAACCGCCGATCATTTGGAAAATAATATCTGCAACACTTCCTTTATAAGCAACCCGACCTTCGATTCCTTCTGGTACTAATTTATTTGCTTCATTGACACTACCTTGGAAGTAACGGTCTTTTGAACCTTTTTCCATCGCGCCTAATGAGCCCATACCTCGGTATGTTTTGAATCGACGTCCTTGGAAGATTTCGAATTCACCTGGTGATTCATCTGTCCCTGCCAACATACTTCCTAGCATCACTGCATGTCCGCCGGCAGCTAATGCTTTGACGATGTCACCAGAATATTTGATCCCTCCGTCTGCAATAATCGCTTTGCCATATTGACGAGCAACTGATGCTGCATCATAAATAGCTGTGAGCTGAGGTACACCTACACCGGCTACCACACGTGTCGTACAAATCGATCCTGGTCCGATACCAACTTTTACGACATCTACACCTGCATCATATAAAGCTTTTGTCGCTTCAGCCGTCGCAACGTTTCCTGCAATCAATGTTGCATCTGCAAAAGTTGAACGGATTTCTTGAATTTTTCGGATCACACCTGCACTATGTCCATGAGCTGTATCGATGATGATTGCATCTGCCCCTGCTTCTAATAAAGCATTCGCACGCTCAAATGTATCGCTTGTTACACCAACGGCTGCTGCTACAAGCAATCGACCATGTTCATCTTTTGCTGCATTTGGAAATTCGATCACTTTCTCGATGTCTTTGATCGTGATCAATCCGCTTAAACGACCTTCGTTATCTACGATTGGTAATTTTTCGATTTTATGTTTTTGCAAAATCTTTTCTGCATCTTTTAGAGAGGTACCTACTGGGGCAGTCACTAAGTTGTCTTTTGTCATCACATCAGCAATCGGCATGTGATAATCTGTTACAAAACGCATGTCGCGGTTTGTAATTATCCCTACCAATTTTCTGTTTTCAAGTGTTTCAACGATTGGCACACCACTGATACGATATTTGCTCATCAATTCTTCTGCGTCTGCTACAAGATGCTGTGGCGTTAAGAAGAACGGATCAATGATTACGCCACTTTCAGAACGTTTGACTTTTCTTACTTCATCCGCTTGCTGGCTGATCGTCATGTTTTTATGGATCACACCTAGTCCGCCTTGTCTTGCCATAGCAATGGCCATCTTGCTGTCGGTAACAGTATCCATACTTGCACTGATGATTGGAATATTCAACTTAATATTTTTAGCTAATTGTACGCTCATATCCACTTCGTTTGGTAACACGTGACTTTCTGCTGGTATCAATAAGACATCATCAAAAGTAAATCCTTTTTTCGTGAACTTTGTTTCCCAGTTGGACATTTTTAGTACCACTCCTCTAATTTAGTTTATCTATTAAAATAATTGATTTTTTCATTTAAGTCAATGATCTACTTGGAATCAAGTTAGCTTTCTCATAGAATACCAATATAAAGCGTTTACATCTGTGTGTATTAAAAGAGATTGTAAAAAAGCTGTCCTGCATCAAGTAATAAGAACAGCCAATCAAAAACAGCTTCTCATGTTTTTGAATTGGTTGGGTTTATTACCGCAGATGCAAACTTTTGAACACCGTTTAGTGGAGAGGCTGTGAAAAAGCTGCTTAGTTTCGAGTAGTAAGAAAAATTTTGTGAAAATGGCTTTCCACATTTTTGCATAAATTGGACTTAATACCGAGAAACTGGCTTTTGAACACCGTTTATCGTAAAAAGGGACTGTGACAAGACTTTTGTCACAGTCCCTTACTATTATTTAACTATGGATAAACAAAATGAGGTTCTTTACTACCCCTAGATATCTAGCAAAATAGCTGATCTTTTTGCTAGTTTATCTTCTTGGGACGGATAAACTTCCAATAATCCCGTATTTTTTCTTCAAGTAGTAACGGATTGCTAAAGCAGTTGCCCCGATAATGATAACTACTACTGGATCTAATACTGGATTGATAACTGGTGGCAATAGTGTTGTCGCAGAAAACAGTACGACCCAAAGAAGTGTCGTTCCACCTAGGATAAGCAATGTCTTACCCATTCCTGGTTTCTTGCTTCGATCTGCTCCGGGATATTCATATTGATAGATGTATTTGTACATCATATAAAAGACCCAGCCACCGATTGCAGAACCTAGAACGAGTGTAGAAAAGCCATAAGCTGGCGTTGTTCCACGTGAAAACAATCCGGTAATCGCAATCATGATACTTAATAGACCAAGCAACAGCAACGTATTATCTAACCACATCAATAAAGGGGTGGATGAATTTTTTACTTCTGCTGGCTTATTGATGATTGCTTCCGTTCTTTCAGAGACTGTCCCAAACAATTGACGGGCTGTTCTTCCGCCTTTTTGTTCTGCAACTAAAGTAGGCAGAATGTCATGAAGGGCTTTTACTTTTTCTTCTTCAGACAAATTCGCTGCTTCTAAAGATTTTTTCAAATCAAAAATGTACTGTTGATTTCTTTTGGTTAATTTTGTTTCTAAACTATTGTTTTCTTTTACGATTGCTCGTAATTGTTCTGGTTCCATTATCTAATAGTCCTCCTTAGCCGTTCCTTTTCTCAACGGTCGTCACAAAAGACATTCTACCATATTCTACAGCTAGTTTGATAGCCCTTTTACACATTAAAGCGGAATAACATTACGTCGCCGTCTTGTACGACATAATCTTTTCCTTCTAATCGAACACGTCCAGCTTCTTTTGCTGCATGCATGTTTCCGTAATGATCCAAGTCTTCAAAAGAGACAGTTTCTGCACGGATAAATCCGCGTTCGAAATCTGAATGGATGATTCCTGCTGCTTGTGGTGCTTTGATTCCTTTTTTGAATGTCCAAGCACGTACTTCTTGTTCCCCAGCAGTAAAGTAAGTAGCTAAGCCTAACAAATCATAAGCAGCACGGATCAACTGATCCAAACCTGATTCTTCGATTCCTAAAGCTTCTAAAAATTCCGCTTTGTCTTCTTCATCTAATTCTGCGATTTCTTCTTCTGCACGAGCACTGACCACGATCACTTCTGCATTTTCTTCTGCAGCAAAGTTGCGCACTTCTTGTACATAATGATTCGCGTCTGCATCTGCTACGTCATCTTCTGAGACATTGGCTACATAAAGAATTGGTTTTGTCGTCAATAAAAATAGTGATTTAACGATTTTTTGTTCTTCTTCAGTAAATTCGATCGTTCGGGCAGATTTTCCTTCTTCCAGTACAGGTTTGATTTTATCCAGTACAGCTAGTTCTGCCACTGCATCTTTATCTTTGGTTTTAGCAACTTTTGCTACACGAGTATAGCGTTTGTTGATAGATTCTAAGTCTGCTAACACTAGTTCCAAGTTGATCGTATCAATATCTTCTAGTGGATCAACACGTCCTTCTACGTGAGTAATATTATCATCATCAAAACAGCGAACAACGTGACAAATAGCGTCTACTTGGCGGATATGGCTTAAGAATTGATTTCCCAAACCTTCTCCTTTACTTGCGCCTTTTACGATTCCAGCAATATCTGTAAATTCAAAAGTCGTCGGAACAGTTTTTTTCGGATGTACAAGTTCTGTTAAGCGTTGCAAACGCCAGTCAGGTACTTCTACCATCCCTACGTTGGGGTCGATCGTCGCAAAGGGATAGTTTGCTGCTTCTGCTCCTGCTTTTGTGATCGCATTAAACAAAGTTGATTTTCCTACGTTGGGCAACCCAACAATTCCAGCAGTCAATGCCATAAATTTATTCACTCTTTCTCTGCATTTTTTTCAATTACTTTTTTTAATTTCTTTTCAAAATCTCGACGGGTCATCATGACGATATGTCCGCAATTCATACATCTGATTTTGATATCTGCGCCCATTCGAATGACTTCCCAGCGATTCGTCTGGCAAGCGTGAGGTTTTTTCATTTCAACGATATCGTGCAAGTCGTACATAAAAATAGCCTCCTTTTTGTTTATTCTTCATCAAATTGAATATTCAAGATATCAAGAATTCGAGTCAAATCTTTTTGAGAAAGATATTCAATCTCGATCTTACCTTTCCCATTTTTTTCTTGGATAGCTACACTTGTACCAAATTTATCCATCAAACGATCTTCGCTTTCTCGGATATAATATGGTTTTTCCTTTGCTAGCCTTGGGATTTTTTTCTTTTCTTTTCCATCATTTTGATTTAACTCAGAAACAAGCTGTTCCAGTTGGCGGACAGTTAAATTTTCAGTTACTGCACGATTGGCTAATTTCAAGATCAATGTTTTATTTTTTAAACCTAACAGCGTACGGGCTTGTCCCATAGATAAACGCTGATCTTGTACCATTTCCTTGACAAGATCCGGTAAAGAAAGCAAGCGCAAATAATTGGCGATATAAGGTCTGCTCTTTCCTAAACGACTAGCTACTTCTGCTTGTGTTAGTTTCAGGTTTTTCATCAGCATCTCATATGCTTCTGCTTCTTCTAACGGATTCAGATCTTCTCGCTGCAAGTTTTCCAGCACTGCTACTTGCATCATCGCTTCTTCGTCAAAGTCTCTAACGATAGCAGGGATCGTTTCTTTTTCAGCTAGTTTGGACGCTCGAAAACGTCGCTCCCCTGCAATAATCTCATATCCTTTTACTGCGGAACGGCGTACGATGATGGGTTGAAAGACACCTGATTGTTCAATAGAATTAGCTAGTTCCTGCAAAGATACTTCTTCAAATGTTTTACGGGGCTGATACGGATTTGGTCGCAGCTCATTCAATGGTAGCTGGACAACGGTATCATCTTTTACATCCACCGTCTCTAAGTTTTCTAAATCTTGAAACAGTGCATCGATTCCTCGGCCTAATCCTTTACTTTTCTTCACGACTTACCACTTCCTTTGCCAATGCTTGGTAGACTTCAGCTCCTCGAGAACGTGGATCGTAGTCGATGATCGGTTTTCCATGACTAGGTGCTTCTGATAAACGAATATTTCTTGGAATGATCGTTTCGTAAACTTTTTCGCGGAAGTATTTACGTACTTCTTCTACGACTTCATTTCCCAGATTTGTTCGTGCATCATACATTGTCAGTAAGACTCCCTCGATCTCTAATTCTGGATTAAAGTGTTTTTGGACTAAACGAACCGTATTCAGTAATTGGCTTAATCCTTCCAATGCGTAATACTCACACTGAACAGGTATCAAAATCGAATCACTTGCTGTAAATGAATTGATTGTCAGATGGCCAAGAGAAGGCGGGCAATCGATCAAAATATAATCATACTGACTGCTTACTTCTGCTAAAGATCCTTTTAATCTTGATTCTCTTGCCATCATTGACGTCAATTCGATCTCTGCTCCTGCTAATTGGAGAGTCGCAGGCACAATACTCAAATTTTCGTGTTCAGTGATCAAAGTTGCCTCATCAATTGGCAATTCATTGACTAGAACATCATAGATGTCTCTTGTCACATCAGGTTTTCTGATCCCGACACCACTGGTAGCATTTCCTTGTGCATCCATATCCACTAGCAATACTTTTTTGCCAAGGCTAGCAAGACAAGCACCTAGATTCACCGTCGTCGTTGTTTTGCCGACGCCACCTTTTTGGTTCGCAACAGATATTATTTGTGCCATCTCTTCTCCTCCTATTTGATTGGCTGCTTATTAGGCAGTCCGGGCTTTCTTGGGTATTTCTTTGGGGTTGGTTTCTTTTTTTGAATAACGATGATATGCCGTTGATCAGAGACATTCGGCAAGGTAACCGCCTCTTCTTTGAGGAATTTACCACCTAATAAAGCAATCGCTTGTTTTGCTTCTGTCAATTCCTCTTCACTTTTTGCTGCTTTCAATGCATAAAAATAGCCTTCTTGTTTAGCCAAGGGCAAACACAATTCCGCTAACACATTCAAACGAGCAACCGCACGAGCAGTGACAAGGTCAAATGATGCACGAAAGTGAGGATTTTGCCCAAATGTTTCTGCCCGGTCATGATATAAGGAAGCATCGATTCCTAATAATCGGGTTAACTCAGATAAGAAGGTTATTCGTTTATTCAGAGAATCAACGATCGTTATCTGCAGTTCTGGAAAGGCAATTTTTAAAGGTATGCTAGGAAACCCTGCCCCCGAACCAACATCGCATAAAGATAAAGGTTGCGTAAAGTCTACTTCAAATGCTAATGTAAGTGAATCGTAAAAATGCTTCAGATATACGTCTTTTTCATCCGTAATAGCTGTAAGGTTCATCTTTTCGTTCCATTCGACTAATGTCCGATAATAAATAGCGAATTGATTCATTTGATGATCGGTAAGCTCTATCCCTTTTTCTGCCAAGGATTGGCGAAATTCTTCTGGTATCATAAATATTCCTTTCATTGTGAAACAGCAATTGTTTCACAGATTCTCTCCCTACTTTAACGCAAAATCTCTAGACATGCAATCCTTCCATATGGATTCTTAAAAATTTGAAAAGTAAGAAAAGCCGATAGACTTTTTCTTTCTAGTATGACTCATAAAATATACACAGAAGAGAGAACTAGCTTTGAGCAATTTCTGCAAAAACTAGTTCTCTCTTCTATTTATTATTACGTATTACGCTGGTTCACTGACTTTCGCAATCTTCCCTTGTTCGATATAGACCATTAGGATACTTAGGTCTGCAGGGTTTACGCCACTGATTCGGCTAGCTTGGGCAATTGTTTCTGGTTGGATTTTCTGCAATTTTTGTTTTGCTTCTGTTGCTAATCCGTTGATTGCTGCGTAGTCGATGTTTTCTGGAATCTTTTTCGCTTCCATGCGTTTTAATTTTTCTACTTTTTCCATGGCTTTTTTGATGTAGCCTTCATATTTGATTTGGATTTCTACTTGTTCGATTTCTTTTCGTGTCAATTCTTCATTTTCTGGAATAAACCGTAGAAGTTCTGCATAAGTAATCTCAGGACGTCTTAAAAAGTCGCTTGCTAGTACACCATCTTTTAATGGTGCCGCATTAATCGTTGCTAAAAAGTCTTGGACTTCTTCTGTTGGTTTGATTCGTACATTCATCAAACGTTTGATTTCTTGTTCAACTGCTTCTTTTTTCTTCAAATAATTCTTGTATTGATCTTCTTTTACTAAGCCTACACGGTGACCCATTTCTGTTAATCGCAAATCTGCATTATCATGACGTAAAAGCAGACGGTATTCAGCACGTGAAGTCAGCAAACGATAAGGTTCGTTCGTTCCTTTTGTTACCAAATCATCGATCATGACACCGATGTAACCGTCACTTCGTTTGATCACTAAAGGTTCTTTTCCCTGAACTTTCAAAGCTGCATTGATACCGGCAATCAGCCCTTGTCCAGCCGCTTCTTCATAACCGCTTGTACCATTTGTTTGTCCAGCTGTATAAAGATTTTCAACGACTTTAGTTTCTAATGTCGGACGGAGCTGGTGTGGCTCTACTACGTCATATTCGATAGCATATCCTGTACGCATCATTTCTACTTTTTCTAATCCAGCAATAGAATGAAGCATGTTGACTTGAACATCCTCTGGTAAAGAAGTAGATAAACCTTGAACATAGACTTCTTCCGTATTTAAGCCTTCTGGTTCCAAAAATAATTGATGACGTGGTTTGTCTGCAAAACGCACGATCTTATCTTCGATGGATGGACAATAGCGAGCGCCTACCCCTTCAACGATCCCTGTAAACATTGGGGCACGATGTAAGTTGTCTCGAATAATTTGGTGAGTCGTCTCACCTGTATAGGTCAGCCAGCAAGATTCCTGATCTAGTTTATAGGCACTATCTGGTGTGCTGAAGCTAAAATGATTCGGCTCTTTGTCACCAGGCTGCTCTTCTGTAACAGAATAGTCGATCGTACTTGATTTTACTCGAGGCGGTGTTCCTGTTTTGAACCGTTCGATAGCAAAGCCAAGTTCTTTTAGATGATTCGCTAGTCCAATAGAAGGTTGAGAGTTATTCGGACCTGATGAATATTTCAATTCACCGATAATGATTTCTCCGCGAAGTGCTGTTCCGGCTGTAATAACAACTGCTTTGGCCCGGTAGCTCGCTCCTGTGGACGTCACTACTCCATGACAAACACCATCTTCGACGATCAGTTCTTCGACGATTCCTTGTCTTAGCGTCAAATTTGGTTCTTTTTCGATCGTATGTTTCATTTCTGTTGAATAAGCATGTTTGTCTGCTTGTGCTCGCAATGCTCGGACAGCTGGGCCTTTTCCTGTGTTCAACATACGCATTTGGATATAGGTTTTATCGATATTCTTACCCATTTCTCCGCCTAACGCATCGATTTCTCGAACGACAACGCCTTTAGCTGGTCCGCCTACAGAAGGATTACATGGCATGAATGCTACCATGTCCAAATTTATTGTCAGTAATAATGTTTTTGATCCCATACGTGCAGCAGCAAGTGCAGCTTCTGAACCGGCGTGTCCTGCGCCAACAACGATCACGTCATACGCATCTGCTTCATAATGTTCCAATCGTTTGTTCCTCCTTTTATTTTCCTAAACAAAATTGACTGAATAATTGAGTGATTAGCTCATCTTGTACACTGTCGCCGACAACTTCTCCTAGATAGTCCCAGCAACGCGTCATATCTATTTGAACGAGATCCACAGGCATTCCTGAATCAATACCTGCAATGACTTCTTCAAGTGAGAGGGAAGCTTTTTCTAACAACGCGATATGGCGGGTATTAGAAACATAAGTAGCGTCTCTTTCTCCTGTTTCTCCGCTGAAGAATAAATCAGAAATAGCTGATTCCAAACGATCTAGTCCGTCGTTTTTAGCTACGGAAATTGAAAAAACTGGTTCATTTTCGATCAATTTCTTCAATTTTTCTTGTTCCAGCTGTGCTGGCAAATCTGTTTTATTTAGAAGAATGATCCGTTTCAATCCACTTGTCGCTTCCAATAATTGTTCATCTTCTGCTGTCAGTGGTTCGCTTTGGTTTAGAACAAGTAAGATCAAGTCTGCTTCTGCTAATGCTTTTCGGCTTCTTTCGACCCCGATCCGTTCCACCACATCTTCTGTTTCCCGAATTCCAGCTGTATCGATTAGCTTGAGCGGTACCCCCCGAACATTGACATACTCTTCGATTACATCTCGAGTCGTTCCTGCAATATCCGTAACGATTGCTTTTTCTTCTCTTAACAAATGGTTTAACAAACTTGATTTGCCGACATTTGGCCGGCCGATGATTGCCGTACTTAACCCTTCCCGCAGAACCTTCCCTTGCTTGGATGTAGCAAGTAGCGCTTGGATTCTTTGTTGGATCATCTGCGCTTTTTCAAGCAATAACTTCGTAGTCAATTCTTCGACATCATCATATTCTGGATAATCAATATTTACTTCTACTTGTGCTAATGTCTCTAAAATCTCTTGTCTCAATGAGCGGATCAAAGCAGACAGATTGCCGTCTAACTGATTAAGAGCTAGTCCCATTGCTTTGTCTGTTTTTGCCCGAATCAAATCCATCACAGCTTCTGCCTGTGAAAGGTCAACACGACCATTCAAGAATGCTCGTTTTGTGAATTCACCTGGCTCAGCTAATCTTGCACCTTCTCTTAACAATAGCTGCAAAATTTGATTGACTACAACGATCCCACCGTGACAATTGATTTCTACTACATCTTCCCGCGTAAATGTCTTTGGTGCTCTCATCACGGAGACCATGACTTCATCGACAAGCTGATTGCTCTTGGGATCAACGATATGTCCATAATGGATCGTATGACTTGGTACTTCTGATAATCGTTTGTTTCCAGATTGATAAACTTTATCTGCTAGTTGCACAGCTTGATCGCCACTTAAACGAACGATACTGATTGCACCTTCTCCAGGTGGGGTAGAAATTGCCGCAATCGTATCAAATTCTAAAGTAATTTCAGCCATTTTTTCACTTCCTTTTTCATTTTGCGCACAAAAAAAGTGCCCACTCCACCCTTTATGCACAATAAACGGTGAACTTCGCACTTTGACTGCTTGTTCTTGATTAAATTCTGGTCATAGATTATCACACTTGCTATAAGGAATCAAGTGTTTAAAACAATTAGATGAAGTTGAGCCTGTTCTGCTTCCATTACCTTATATTTAATTGTCCTTGGATGTCTCTTTGCGTTCTTTGGTTTATTCGAAGAGAAGATACTGTATAAACAAGGCTTTATCTTTCTTAAAAAAAACGGTACACTAAATGGTAGCGCTATCTAAACTATACACTTTTGAAAGGAGAAAATATGTGAGCCCGTTCAGATCTGCTGCATTGGAAGAAGAAAGTGACCCTCGGATCAACGATGTCGTTTTATCTACAGGGAATATCAACCAGAAATATATCGTCCGCGATATCGTTTTTGTTGTGGAATGCTTAGAAGCTGATTTGTTTGACCCATCTTTTCCCAAAGATGACCTTTTCTTAACAACGAAGAGGAAATTAAAGACGAAGGTACTTGAATATGGTGCGAATGCAGTAATCAACTGTCATTTTGAGTATCAGCAAAAAAAACGCGACGGAAAGTATTTTCTGGAACTTTTTGCTTATGGAACAGTGATCCAATTTATCCAAACAACGATTGGTTAAATGAAACAGACAAAAAAAGCGGATCAAAACTGAAGACAGTTTCGATCCGCTTTTTTCTATCAAAGTTAGTGACTACTTCATCGTATACTCTGATAAGAATGATTTCTAGTAAAATATACTTGGTTTGAAAAACTTTGTCAACGTGATTTATTCAAAAAGTAATGGAATCAATAATATTTTTTAGCAGGTTCTACTACTAAATAACGATAAGGTTCCTCACCTTCCGAATGTGTTTTTACATGTTCATCTTTGCTTAATGCAGCATGGATTTGTTTACGTTCAAATGCAGGCATTGGTTCTAAGAAAACAGGCTGCCCTGTCCGTTTTACTTTTTCAGCCGTGCGATCAGCTAAACGCTGAATGATCTCTTGGCGCTTTTCACGGTAATTGCCTACATTGACTACTACAGACAGCTTATTTCTTGCTAAACGATGGATGAAGACTTGTGCCAGATATTGCAATGCATTCAGTGTTTTTCCATGTTTCCCAATCAGTATGCCTTGCTTTTGTGTTTCTAAATGGAAAACAACCATATTATTTGATTCTCTTTCCATTTTGACAAGAGCTGGAGCATCAAGCTGTTTTGAAATTTCAGTAAGATAAACTGCCAATTCCGTTAAAGCTGCTTCATCACCTAGCTCACTTACTTCTTCTGTTTTTTCTTCAAGAATCGTTTCGTTGACTACCTCGATCTCAGCTGTTGGTTCTTCTTCCAAAATTTCTTCTACAGTCTGTTCTACTGTTTCAGAAACTTTTTCGCTGATACTTGGCTGGATCGAAAGCCGTGCATTCTTTCGACCCATTCCTAGGAAACCTTTTTTTCCTTCTTCCAGTATTTCGATTTCGACTTGGTCTTTGGCCAAACCCAAATCAGCCAGACCTAGTTGGACAGCTTCGTCTATTGTTGCAGCTTCATAAATCGGCATTAGCATTACCTCCCCTATTATTTCCGTTTTTTCTTAGGATTCATTGCTTTCTTAAGAGCACGTTCTCTTTCGCGGATTCTCCGTGCTTCTTCTTCACGCTCTTTTCGAATTTTGAAAGGGTTGTTGATCAGCAGCGTTTGTACAACTTGGAAGGCATTGGAAACTACCCAGTATAATGAAAGACCGCTGGCTAAATTGACACCCATCACTAAAATCATTACAGGCATCACGAAATTCATGATCTTCATTGATGCATTCGATTCAATTTGACTCATGCTAGATAAATACGTACTTGCAAAAGTAAAGATTGCTGCTAAAATCGGCAAAATAAATGTTGGATCCGCGTTCCCTAAGTTCAACCATAAGAAATGCCCTTGTTTCAACTCTGGTACACGTGAAATAGATTGCCATAACGCCATCAAGATTGGCATTTGTACTAATAAAGGAAGACAACCAGCATATGGATTGACGCCATTTTCTGCATATAAACGCTGCTGCTCTTCTCTTAACTTACTTTGTGTTTCCGGATCTCTTGAACTATATTGTTGCTGCAGTGCTTTTAATTTCGGTTGTAATTCTTGCGTTTTACGCATGCTCTTTGTTTGGAAATGCATCAACGGCAATAGGATCACGCGGATGATCAGTGTAAATAAAATGATCCCTATCCCTGCATTACCAAATGACAACGCCTTGATCGCCTCAGCAAAGTAATAAACAATATAACGATCCCAAATTCCTGTACTCTGTGCGCTGACTTCCCCAGTTCCGCAACCGGATAAGACGATGACCAAACTAACGATACCGGCCATCAAAAGTAAACGTTTGTATTTCTTCACTTACTCTTTTCCTCTCTGTCGATTATTTTTGCAAGTTTTAAGACGTGGACTAAATTGGAGCGAACCTCATCATAAGTCAACCCCTTCACACTTGGTCTAGCAATCACAATAAAATCCAACTCCGGATCAATTTCTTCTTTTATAGAATAAACTGCTGCTCGGATTTTTCGTTTGACTTCATTGCGGTTTACCGCGTTGCCGACCTTTTTTCCTACAGATAAACCAACTCGAAAATGAGGCTGTCCCGGTTTTTCCAAACGGTAAACGACGAATTTGCGGTTAGCAAAAGAATCTCCCGTATGGAACACGGCTTGAAACTCTCGTTCTTTTTTTACTCGATACGCTTTTCTCATTAGTTTTCTTTCCTTTTCTATCTCTCACTTACGCTCATAATCATACCATAATTACGATTGTCCTTTCATCATTTCCCTAAAAAAGAGTATAAAAAAAACCACTGAAACCCCAGTGGCCTAAGCTGAAAGAACTTTTCTTCCTTTGCGACGACGGCTAGCTAACACACGACGTCCATTTTTAGTACTCATACGTTTACGGAATCCGTGAACTTTTTGACGTTTACGTTTATTTGGTTGGTATGTTCTTTTCATATATTCCACCTCCAAAATGTTCTTATCTATTTTATAAACACAGACATACTTTGATAGTATAACGACAAAGTAGTGATTTTGTCAATATAAAATAGAAGATCGATTGTTAAAACTTATCCACAAGATTATTTTTTTTTATGGGAATCCTATGTGGAAAAAGTTATGCACAGGGATTATCCACAGATAATAAAAGGCTGGTTTTACACAGAAAACACACGTGTAAAAAAAGTAATCCACAATCAGGCGATTTCCTGTGTATTCCGTCTCCTAACTATTGGTATATCTGTATTTTTTATCCACAGACGCAAGAGGAAATCTATTGGTTTTTACGAGTTTTCCACCTGTGCATTAGTGGTGTGGAAAACTTTTTTTGACAACTGTGTTTTTCTCTTTTTTCTTTTTGTCGATTGTGTGGATAATTGTAATTAAAAAATTTTTTTCTTCGGTTTCTGTGGAAAACTATTGAAAAAAATGCTAAATTAGTACTAGTTATTCACTTTTTAATGAAGGAGGAGGCCTTAT
>NZ_CP118956.1 GCF_029023785.1 Enterococcus faecium
ATGTCATATACAGGAATTTTGAGTCTCAAAGATATTTGTCACTACGGTAAACGGTGTACCGCTACAGAGAAAATCACGAAGAAAATATCAACTGGCCAAAGTAAAACCGTTGTGCAGTGTAAGAAATATATAATCCAGAAAGACAAAGTCTCAGAGGAAATGATTTATTACATTGGGAAACAAAAGCAAATAATTTTAAAAGATCCTATCCCCTTAAAAGAGCTATATCCAACAATCAAACATGTTTATGACCAAAACGGTGTACTGATTGGTCGAAGAAAAAATGGAGTCTTGCGTTGTACCGCAAAAGGGATGGGGCGTTTGATCGGCTGAATTGATCATTCTCATAACTTGTATTTTATCGTTTTTCGCTTGCTTGAAAATATTGTCGAGACTTCTAAAGGAACTTAGAGTCACTAGAAAAATAAGGAGTAGACTTGATCTATCAACAATTCCCTTCGGGGAGTGACGGGGTAGGTTTTAACGATTGGTAACGTAAAAAATTGGTCAATCGAGTAAATGCGCTTGTTTGGATAGTGGTGAAATGAATTTGTGTAAATAATAAGCGCAGAGTAAACAAGAGGGAATTTAGAAGTTAGACAAGTTAGAATAGCGTCTAGATTAATCATGAGCAGCTACTAAGGGATCTAGACTTTGACGCAAACTCATGGAATAAGGAGTAGGTCTTCTCGTAATGGGGAGGACGCACAAGAAATTGTGTCGTGTGCTGCAGTACATGTAGATACTTGCGAGGACGTTGATTATTGGATCAATCGAGCATTTACCGCTGTCTACTAGGGTTTCTCGTTTCGGACGCCATAAACGAGTCGAAATTTTTTATGTATTTTTAAGTAAACGAAAAACGATAAAATATGAACAAGTCCTGAATAAAGTGAAAAAATTGATATAAAACATAGAGAAAATGAAATTTACGTAATGGAGGAATGACAAATGAAAAATTATGATCCGAATATACGATTGGGCACACATACTATTAAGGTTTCTTTCCAACGTTGGGATTACAAAGGATTTGTGACGTTTAGAAGGGGCGGAAATTGTAAAGGATTAGATGTGGATAGGCTACAATTAACTAGACAGAAAAATTAAGGTGTGTAGACTAGAAGAAAACATACCAGGAGGAATTTTTATGTCTAAGAGAACACGAAGAACTTTTTCACAAGAATTCAAGCAACAAATCGTCAATCTTTACTTAGCTGGAAAGCCACGTGTAGAAATCATTCGAGAATATGAACTAACGGCTTCAGCATTTGACAAATGGGTAAAGCAATCTAAAACGAGTGGTTCATTCAAAGAAAAAGATAATCTTACGCCTGAACAAAAAGAATTGTTAGAACTACGTAAAAGAAACCAGCAATTAGAAATGGAAAATGATATTTTAAAGCAAGCAGCGCTGATATTCGGACGAAGAGACAAGTAATCGATGCGAATAAGCATCTTTACCCTATATCAGCGATGTGCAGAATATTAGGTCTATCACGTCAGTCCTATTATTATCAATCAAAACCAAAGAAAGACGAATCAGAACTTGAAGAAGTAGTCGCTGAAGAATTTATCCGCAGCCGAAAGGCCTACGGCTCAAGAAAAATAAAAAAAGCCTTATCAAAACGAGGCATTCAGATCAGCCGACGAAAAATTAGTAGAATCATGAAAAATAGAGGATTAAAATCGAGCTATACTGTTGCTTATTTTAAAGTACATCATTCTACTTGCAATGAAGCCAAAACGACAAACGTATTGAATCGTAAATTCTTAAGAGACAGCCCATTAGAAGCGATCGTAACAGACTTGACTTATGTACGAGTCGGGAAAAAATGGAATTATGTCTGTTTCATTTTGGATCTGTTCAATCGAGAAATTCTCGGCTATTCTTGTGGAGAACATAAAGATGCCGTTCTAGTAAAAAAAGCATTTAGCCGTATCAAACAACCTCTGACAGAGGTTGAGATTTTTCATACTGATCGTGGAAAAGAGTTTGATAACCAAGCTATTGATGAATTATTAACAACTTTTGACATCAATCGATCATTGAGTCATAAAGGCTGTCCTTTTGATAATGCCGTAGCTGAATCAACTTATAAGTCGTTGAAAGTAGAATTTGTCTATCAATACACATTTGAAACCTTACAACAATTGGATTTGGAGTTATTTGACTATGTCAATTGGTGGAACCACCTTCGGTTGTACGGTACACTTGGCTACGAGACACCGGTTGGTTACCGTAACCAGAGATTGGCGCAGCGAATCCTTGATAATGAGCTCGGATGTGCTAACGCTAGCGAGGCAGTCTAACTTTAACTGTTAGCTCCTGCCGAAGATCGTCACATCCGAGGAGGCTCATTGTCAAGGACAATCGGAATAGCATACGGAAAGAAGTTCTGCACCTTATAAAATTTGTCAAAAAAACTGTTGCCATTCCAGATGTTTTAGCATTAGACGAGGATGATTTATACGATCAAACATTGACTGATAATCCAATTGGATTCGGCTTGCTACCTGAAGATGATGAAGGTAATGAATGGTTTAAAATGACGCTTATGAATGATAATGGAGACGAATTATCTGTTGAAGATACTTGGTCATATTTGAGTGATTATATTGTCAGCTTTGAAATCATTGAATTTGTAGCGGATAAAGAAGAATAAAAACTGGAGGAATAAATTTTACAGATAAAGGCTTAGAAGGAGTCACGACGATTAATAAAAAGGTAGTATTACCTTAGGCATTGAGTAAGGAATTTATTTAGGAGGAATAGTAGATGGCGCGACCAGTTTTAGAGGCGATGGATATGGATACTTTGACAAAAGGAAGGTATGTACAGCTGTTAGCTCGTGGTTATTCACCTAAAGAAGTATTCAAAGCCTTATCTAAAGGAACAGATATGGAAAAAGAAAGATTGCGAAAAGAATTCGATTATTGGAGAACCCATAATGGAATCAAGGATTTGAAACCAGCACGGCCAGTAATTAAACGAAAGAAAAAGATAACCCAAGACTGAAGTGTAGAGCGTATGTGATCATAGGCTTTTTTATTTTTGCAAAAAATAAGGAAGGTAGGAAAACTCATGAATTATGAAGAAATCGAAAACAGAAAAAAAGTGTCGAAAGAAATGGAAGAAAAGTTACTAAAAACGATGAAGCAAAAACACCTTAAAAGATTATCTGTCGCGCAATATATCAATGATATGCAGTTAACAGGAAAAGAGAAAGCTTGTTTGTTAGGTTCAATGAAAAACTTTGAACAGTTGAGACGAACTTATAGCTTTTGCGGGCGAGAAAACCCACGGTTTTAACCGTGTGGATGATAGCCCGCACTGTACTGTAAGAGCATAGGGAAACTTGTGCTTAGTGGAATATATAAAATCTCGTATATCCCAACAAAGAAACTGAATTGCGGGGAACCCCTAAAGCGAGTAAAACGACAACGTAGTCTTGAAATAGGCAAACGTGACCGTGGCGAAAGCAGAAAAAATTTACTCGATAGCATATGGTTAAATCCTAAGTGTTGCGACAATGGGCAATCTGCAGCGAAGACTCGAACAGAGTAACGTTCAACGACTATTCCTCTTGAGGGAAGTACACACAAGCGTGTGGAAGTGGTTTCGCCGTACTGGGTAAAGCCAACGGATAAGATATAGTCTGTGCTGGCACGAAAGTGTCAGAAGTTCATCAGAGAACTGCATAGGAAGTAGCGAACCTATGTGAACAAACTCCACATAAAAAATTCTTCATTCTTTTGTGTATATTAACATTGATTTAGTACATGGCTTAACCTAAAATTAAGGTATGGATAACGAATACAGACACTCAAAGACAACTGTATCGTTAGTCAATTACCACTTTGTTTTTTGCCCAAGGTATCGTCGGAAAATATTCGTTAATTCTGAAGTAGATGCTAGATTTAAAGCACTCGTTCAAGAAATAGCAAAGGAAAACGAGTGGAACATCATTGCAATAGAAACAGATAAAGATCATTGTCATTTATTAATAAATGTTCAGCCTACGTATTCTCCTTCTAAAATCATGAAGATAATAAAAGGTAAGACATCTAGAATAATCCGGCAAGAGTTTGAACACTTAAGTAAAATGCCAAGTGTTTGGACACGTTCATACTTTGTTTCAACCGCAGGAAATGTATCTAGCGAAATTATCAAGCGATATGTTGAGAACCAAAGAACAAGATATTGATTGCGTTAAGGAGGTGTGCAGAAATGAAAAAGGCTCATAAAATCAGGATTTACCCCAACTGTCGGCAAGAAATTCAATTTCAAAAAACATTCGGATGCGTTCGTTTCTATTGGAACTTTCTACTAGATCAACGTATAACGAATTACAAGAAGAAAAAAGAAAATGCCGATTACAAAGAAGATAAGACAACGTATGCTTCATTGAAAAAAATGGAAGAATACGCTTGGTTAAAAGAAGTTGAAGCTCAACCACTTAGCCAAGTAGCCATGGATCTAAATAAAGCATTTAAAAATACGTTCAACTCTACTTTTGGATTTCCTAAATTCAAAAGTAAGAAGTATTCCAAAAAGTCCTATCGAACAGCTATGGGTATAAAGGTGAATAGAAACTACTTTTATGTATCCAAGGTTGGCTGGGTAAAAATGGCTGAAACGTTGCGTTTCAATGGTAAATTAATGAATGTGACAATCAGCCAGTCAAAAACAGAAAAATATTTTGCAACTTTTTTAGTCGATACTGAAAACTTCCAAAAAGATCCTGTGACGGAATCCATTGGTTTAGATTTGGGTCTTACTCATTTCTGCATAACTTCCGCAGGTGAGAAGATAGGAAACGAGAGATTCTATCGATCATTAGAAAAACGCTTAGTGGTAGAGCAACGTAAACTTTCAAGACGCTTAGAAGTAGCAAAGAAGCATAATCGTAAATTAGAAGAGTGCAAAAACTACCAAAAGCAAAGAGTGAAAGTGGCACGTATCCATGAAAAGATTTTTAACCAACGAAATGACTTTTTACACAAACTGTCTTCTCGTATAACTGATGAGAACCAAATCATTTGTATTGAGGACTTGAATGTAACAGGCATGGTTAGAAATCATAAATTAGCTAAATCAATAGCAGACGTATCTTGGAGTGAATTTGTAAGGCAATTAACATACAAGTGTGAATGGAAAGGTCGAACGTTAGTAAAAATCGACCGTTTTTACCCTAGCTCGCAAATATGTTCTTCTTGTGGTCATAATGACGGTAAGAAAGAGTTAGATATTAGAGAATGGACTTGTAGCAATTGCGGAACAAATCATGACAGAGATATCAACGCTAGTATAAACATTGGAACCGAAGGACTTTCGGGGATAGCTTAGTAAATTTGCGCCCGTTTGGGTGTATTACCTAAGAACCCCATGACTTTAGTCGTGTGGAGTGTCAGGTGAAAACAAGTTCTAATTGTCAACTATTGTTAGAAGTCTCATGACATTCATTAATAGAATTCATTTTTAAAACTTTTTCTATGGAAATGAGAAAAAGTTTTTTTGTTTTGTCTGAAAGGAGGCAGATGGATGAAAAAATGGTTATTTGGTTTTTTAGGAGTCACTTTAATCGTCTTTTGCAGTGTGTTTGGCTATGTTAGCTACCAAAAACATGAAGGAGAGGTGTTTAAGCAAAATATAGAAAAAAAGATGCCCGTAGATCAAATCAATGCACATGCAAAGAGTTATAAGGAGGATGCAACGAACGTCAATAATGATATGTCTTTGGGGCAAATGTTGTCCATACAAAAAGAAGCAATCGAAATGGGCGTCAATAAACAAGTATTTGCACAAATTCAGATTCCTGCACTTGGTTTAGCATTGCCAATTTTTAAAGGGGCAAATCAATACACTTTGAGTCTTGGAGCGGCTACTTATTTTTATGAAGATGCCGAAATGGGCAAAGGAAACTATGTCCTAGCAGGTCATAACATGGAAATGCCAGGTGTTTTATTTTCTGATATTCAGAAGTTGTCATTAGGGGAGGTGATGGACTTAGTTAGTAACGATGGCGTCTATCGTTACAAGGTAACGCGTAAATTTATCGTACCTGAGTACTTTAAATTAATCGATGGCGTTCCTGAAGAGAACTCTTTCTTGTCTTTGCCAAAGAAAGGAGAGAAACCCTTATTAACGTTGTTTACTTGTGTCTATACGTCACAAGGAAAAGAAAGATACGTGGTACAGGGAGAGCTACAATAACAAGGTTTTAATCAACGCGAGTCGTTGAAATATGAAATGAGGAGAGTAAAAAATGGCAATAAATCGGTATGTAAAAAAAGCTGGAATGCTTATTGGAATGTTAGGAATCATTGCAGGCTGCTTTCAGGGATATCGAGCATATGCAGAAGATATCACGCAAAAAACGCCACCAGAGAAGGTCAATATCACGGTTCATAAATTAATGTACGATCAAGGAACGCAATTGAATGTTGATATTGACGGGATCAAAAACGATGGTTATACGCACGATCAATATCCTACAGGTGTAACGAAATACAACAAGGCAGATTATGGTGATGTTGAGTTTACGTTAGGAAATATTACGGATCAAGTATTACCGACTGAAGATTCTGATCTAACCAACGCGAAAGTGGACGAAATCGTTAAAGATGTAGAAGACAAGGGATCTAACAGTGAGTACGTCAAGAATGCAACCAACAAAATTACTTCAGCTGTAGATGAAAATGGTGAGATTACTTTTGCTGATCAACCAGCCTATGTCAATTCCAAAGGGAATGTATATGTGGTTTATGAAAGTAAATCCGCTGCTGGATTAGTCACACAAAAAGCAAAACCAATGGTTGTGATTGCGCCAATGACTGATAATACAGGTTCAGGTTTTTTAAAAGACATTCACTTATATCCTAAAAATATTGTTTCTAAGTTGAGTTTTGAATTAACGAAATTTGGTGACGATGGCACAGCTCAAAGCAAACAAACACCTTTAAAAGGGGCAAAATTTGAGTTATACAAGGGCGAACCTGGAAAAGGAACAAAATTAGGAGATCTTGTATCGGATGATCAAGGAAAGCTGACTGCTACTGATTTGACGTTAGGAAAATACTATTTTGTGGAAGTTCCTTCAGAAGTTGTAGTGGGATCAGATAAAGAACCAACAGCAGATCAATATTTATTAGGCGCAGACGCTCGCAACGATGCGCACAATAAATTAACCTTTGAAATTACGAATGATGGCGTGACAAGTGACTTAAAAGCTTCATACGTAAACTATAAAGCACCAGTGATCGATAAAACAGTAACAAATGGAACAGGACAAGAACATTCTTTCCAAATTGGTGACGCAGTAAATTATCAAGGAACGATTCATATCCCAACAGACATTGCAGGCGGAGCAGACGGTATCACAGTAAACGGAGTGAAAAGCGAAACTTCTCCTTACAGTGTATTTAAATGGGGGGATACAGCAGGACAAGGACTTTCTTATGTCGCTGCTAAAGCAAATATCAAAGTAACAAATAAAGATGGATCTGTGGTATTAAAAGAAAATACAGATTATAAAATCCAAAATTCAGAAAATGGCTTTGTGATCGATTTTATCGTGAATAATGGCCAAGTAAGTGATACTGTAGCAAGTTTACACGGACAAGATCTTCAAATGACTTATAACATGTATGTAAATGACAGCGCAGCTGTTGCCAATCCATTAACAAATAGCGTGGATTTCGTTTATAACAACAATCCATTTAATCAGGAAGAACACCACGAAAAAACGAAAGCTGACGTTGTGACTTATGGTGCAAAATTCTTAAAAGTCGATAGCGGACTATTTGGAACAGGAATCAAAGCAACACCGCTTGAAAGCGCAGAATTTGCTGCTAAAAACGCAGAAGGAAAATATTATGGTGGATTAGTTGATACGGATAAAAACGGTGTCAAAGAAGCAGTATGGGTAGACGATGTAGCAAATGCAGCGATCCTAAAATCAGATAAAGAAGGTCACTTTGAAATCACTGGTTTAACTGAAGGTGAATATTCACTGGAAGAAACAAAAGCGCCTGAAAACTATCAAAAATTAACGAAAGAGATCTCTTTCAAAGTAGACAAAGATTCATACAAAGAAGAAAACCGAATCACGATCAAAAACAATCAAAAAGCTTCCGTACCAATGACCGGTAGCAACGGTTTTCAAACGTATGTATTAATCTCTTGCTTGTTGCTAGGAGCAGGGGCACTTTCTGCAGTTGTTTACTTTAAGAAGAAAGCCTAGAAGGATCAAAACCAATGATTATCAGGAAGCCTAAGAAAAAGCGAATCATGGGTAAATGGATCATTGCTTTCTGGTTACTTTCAGCTGTAGGTGTCTTACTTTTGATGCCTGCTGAAGCGAGCGTGGCGAAATACCAACAAAATCAGCAGATTGCCGCAATCGATCGAACAGGAACGGCAGCAGAAACGGATTCTTCTTTGGATGTTGCTAAGATTGAGTTAGGCGATCCTGTTGGTATTCTTACAATTCCAAGTATTTCTTTAAAACTACCAATTTATGACGGAACGTCCGACAAAATTTTAGAAAATGGTGTAGGTATTACGGAAGGAACTGGTGATATTACAGGAGGAAACGGTAAAAATCCTTTAATCGCAGGTCATAGTGGACTTTATAAAGATAATCTTTTTGATGATTTACCTTCAGTAAAAAAGGGAGAAAAGTTTTATATCAAAGTTGATGGTGAGCAGCACGCTTATCAAATCGATCGGATTGAGGAAGTGCAAAAAGACGAACTACAAAGAAACTTTGTCACTTACTTAGAACCAAATCCCAATGAAGATCGAGTAACGCTAATGACATGTACGCCTAAGGGGATCAACACACACCGTTTTCTAGTGTATGGGAAGCGAGTAACCTTTACAAAATCAGAATTAAAAGATGAAGAAAATAAGAAACAAAAATTATCTTGGACATGGCTTTTAGGAAGTACTGTTTTTCTTTCAGTCATGATCATTGGTTCGCTATTTGTTTATAAAAAGAAAAAATAAAGGAGGGTAACCAACATGAGAAATAGAAAATGGCTATTTGTTTGTGCAGCCGCTCTTTTTTCTTTCACTGCCTACACACAGTTGACGTTTGCAGACAGACAAGAAAGCACGGATAGCACAGAACAAACAATCCAAACGTCAGATAGCAGCACGATTCAAAGCAGCGATGAAACCGTCGATTCGTCAACAGTTGATTCTTCAGAAGAACCTAAAATTGCTGAAGACGATCAAATAGTCAAACAGACCATTCACGTTCAAAAGATTATTTCTTCAGAACAATTAGACAACCAGGGGCATGAAAAACAAGAAGGAGTAAATGGCGCGAAGTTTTCTGTTTATGATGTATCGGACATTTTACAAAAGATGGATGTTAAGGATCTCACTACTGACCAAATTGAATCCCAATTAAAAGATCGAGTGAAAAAACTATCCAGTGATCAATTGAAGCTAGTTTCTAATGGAGAAACAAAGACAATTGATCAACAAACAGGTGTCTTTGAATTCTCGGTAGAAGTACAGGCAAATCAGAAACAAGCTTATTATATTGTCAATGAATCAAGTCCTGAAAACATTTCTAATAGCGAGGATATTTTGCTATTAACACCTGTTTCTGATAAAAACGGTGAATTCTTAAAGGATGTGTGGATCTATCCTAAATCAGAAGCTTCGCAACCTAAAGAAGAAGTAAAAAAAATCGTTTCTACTGGCGTAAAGAAAAACTTCTTTGAGAATTGTTGGGATTTTGTTACTCACTTGTTTTCTAGAGATTAAGGAAGAAATAAAATGAAACTGATCAAATTATTATTATTCAATCTTTCTTGTTTAACCGCAGTCTTTTTGTACTGCGGTTTATTATTTTCTAAACTATCTATTTTGCCAAGCTACCAACTATACCTAATGAGGATTTTAAACATACCAGCTGCTTCCATGCCGCTAGATATTATGGAAAAGCTCATTAGGAATCCATTATTTACTACGATCAATTTGATCGTTATTGTTGGAATTTCACTAGTCATTTATAAAAAAGAGGGGATGAAGGGATGAATTTTAAACACTCGTGGACCAGACGGTTAAAATATGTTTTTCCCATAATGATGATGTTAGGTACATTGTTTGGGTTAAAAACAGCCAATGTCTTTGCTGAAAAAGTTATTGTCGATCCGTCAAATCCAATCCAGAACGTAAAGAATAATTTTATTATTCCAAAAGATGTTCCTAATGCAAAAACAAATATTACTGTAAACGGAGCGTCAAAAGTTTACAAATATCATGTTGATGCCAACAAAGGTGGTTTTACAGACGACTACGTAGGATTAGTGGAGGGAAACAAAAATATACGCTATCCTTCTTTCCAAAAAGAATACGGTGAAACAAACCTTGTTTTAGAAGGCGTAACAACCAACACCAAAGTCAATATTGACTATGGAAAAATCGGTACGTATAACGGGAAAAAAGTCAATATCAAGCTAGTTCTATCTAATATTCACTTATACTCGGATACGTTGCCGTGGAATCTACTAGATAACAACTATACAAAAACTCATTTTCGAGACGATGGCTATAAAAATACGAATGGTGCAATGAGTAAATCTAAAAAAAGAACAGTACTTTGGATCTCAGACAATCTTTTCTCAGGAATTGTTTACCATTCAACACAAATGAATGTGCAGCTAGTAGCCACATATGAGGACGGTAGCCCCGTTCAATTTTCAGGAGATACATTTATCAGTTTTAACTCTTTGAACCCTGCAGGAGGAAAAAGCACGGATCTTAAAGGAGAATATGCCCACTATGACAAAATGAATACGACAGATTGGTATGTCAGAAAAGATACGGTTCTTTCAGAATTTAAATCTTTCTACAACAATCTGAACGTGGTAGGTGGCCACCCAGGAGGAAGCTCTAAGCTGACACAAGCGGATAATGATTTCAATAATTTGCATGATAAATTAGGAGATCCGAAGTTTGGTCAAGGTACTGTGTCCTTTAAAATATCTGAAGCAAATCCGACGTTTGTGATTGGTTCTTCTAATGTTCAAACCTGGTTTACTTTATCTTCTGCGACAATCTTTAGTGTTGTTCCTGATCAACCTGAAAAAACAGGGGTTGATAAAAATGGAAATAACGTGAACGATAAAATGTTGCAAGTAGGAGACACGATTCAATATCGAATCAAACAGAAGGTGAATCGATTAGGAGTGGATTTACTAGCGGTTTACGATCGATTTGAGTTAATCGATAATTTACCAAAAGAAGTAAATTACGTCGATGCACACGTTGAAAGTGGTACAAATAAAAAATTCGATGTATCTGGTGAAGTGACCTATGACAAAACAAAACACCAGGTAAAATATGCAGCGAAAGCTAATACATTAAAAAATCGAATGAAGTATAACGGCGAAACTTACGAATTAGTGATCAATGTAAAAGTCAATGAATTGGCCAATCAAAATAGTGTAGCCAAAAATCAGGGAACGTCGATCATTAATAAAGTAGAAAAGGATACAAATATCATTACCGTTTATTTCCCTAAAATTCCAGTGAAAGAAGTACAACAAAATGGAAAAGATGTAAACGGACGAAATGACGGTAAGAAGGGTACGCCGACAGCTCCTTTAAACGCAGGATCTGAAGTACAATATCTAGTCACACAAAAATGGCACACAAAAGGCGTAGACGCTGCGTCAGATCACTACAAACAATTTAGTATTCAAGATCCAATTGAAGCTCGTTTGACATATAAAGAAGGTTCTGCGCAAGTAATAGATAAGAGTAAAGGAAAAGATATTACTTCTGAAGGCACACTAACCTATGATAGCAATTCAAGAACGCTGAAGTGGGAAGCTTCCGCTGACTTCTTAAGTAACAATCTTTTAGATGGACGAGAAATTCAGCTGATATTTACAGCTAAAACTCCATTACAATCAGAAAAAAATATTGATAACCAAGCCGTAGTAGCAGTAGATAATGTTTCTAATAAAACAAATGTTGTGACAATTGGGGTTGATCCTAACTTGCCACAGGTCATTGTTCCTAAAACAGGTTCTACACATTTAGTAACGATTTCAGCGGTCAGCTTACTATTACTTGTGTTAGCAACTTTTAGTTATGCGGTTCTGAGATACATTTAAAATAAAAAAACGAAAGAATGAATAAAATGAAAAAGTTAATAATAGTAGTTACTTCCTTGATTGCCATGATTGTTATTTTAGTCGGATGTAGTAATGAAAAAAATAAACAAACTAATCAAGATAATGGCGTATTGAAATCAGGAACTATGTGGAAAGAAGAAGTAGGTGGTCTTGTTTATAATTTGAAAATTATAGACGAGACTACCTGGGAATACTCTGAGAGTGTATGGCATCCAGATCCTGTACAAATAACAGTCAAGAGGCAAAAAGACTATAAAGGTTTAGAAAGATACAAAATAGTAGATTCAGCTGGTGTTAGGGAATTTATAAACAAATCTGATTCTTTATTTATTGTTGTTCCCTATGAGAAGAATGGCGTAAAAAAAATAATTTTTCTTGGATCTAGCAAGGATGAAAAGCGAACGAAAGAGAAATTGATTCACGATGGATCACAATCCAATAAATATAAGTTACAAAAGACTAGCGAGTGATTGCTAGTCTTTTTATTTGTCCTGAAGGAGGAATCACAGTGGCAAAAGCTAAAACGCCATTTGAAAAAGCCGCGTCTAAAATCTTAGAACGCCGCGGTGTATCTGAAACACAGTGGAAACAAGAAGTCCTTGAAAAAGCACAATTTGACCTATTACGGGGAAAAGACAAGGACTTAGAAGGATATATCTATCAACGTGAACGTGAAAAGCTTGTTTTCGATGAAATTATTAAACACTAAAAGGAGCGAACAATTTTATGTTTGAATCAATTACAATGAATTTTTTAACACAACCGAAAGTAGTAGCTGCGGTTGATATTTTTAGAGCATTACAAACTGCCGCAACTAGTTTAAAAAACAATCTGATGATTTTTGCTGCTGCTGCGGCCGTTGCTTCCATTGTTATTGGGGGTCTTTTCTTCCTATTTGGACGAAGAGGAGCTGAAAATGGGAAGATGCACGTAGGCTATGTATTGATGGGGGTAGGAGTTATTTTAGCAGCAGCTTCTATTGTGGTTTCGTTATTTGGATTGTTTGGACAAACACCTCAAGGATTATAAGAAAGTAAAAAAGTAGGAGTAAGAAGTAGTCGATACTTTTTACTCCTTTTTTATGAAAGGAGAATACTCATGTACTTTACGATTGCAGGCAATACCAAAACAGATAAAGAGTTAATTAAAAAAGCAACGAAGGAAGTAGGAAAGCGGACTTCTTTTTTACCGAAAACAATTAAATATTCTGTCATTGAAACGGAAGAACAGCTACATGTGTTAGGGAAAGTACTGGAACACGAAAGTCGATCTTCTGTTAAGTTGACTCTCACGTTACATGACACAGAAGGAAAAATAGAGAAAGCTGGTACAGAATACGTTTTTGGCCCGCTGGATTATCAAATTTCAGAAGGTTTCTATCCTACATTGATGGATTTAATCCGCCTTGATGTGTTTAAAGAAACGGATGAAACTATGAGTGTGGAAGAGTCTTATCGAAACGAAAAACTTTTACAAGTTTTAGAAGAAGAGTTAGAGAGCGACCAAAGAAAAGTGAATCAAGTGAGTGAAGTCGAAGTAAATGAAGAAGTACCATGGGAACGACCAATCTTTCCAAAGAAGGAGTCAAAAGAAAAAGAGACAGTCTATGTTGACGAACAAGCTGATATTCCGACTCAGAAATCGATATTTGAGGAAGAGAACGATGTGATGGGTCAATTGGAGGTAGATCCCTTTGAAGAAACAATGGAGGATGAAGAGACGGCCGAAGTAGAAGTTGATCCAGTTGAAGCTAATGAAGAGTCAATATGGACTGAAGGGGATTCTCAGGAATATATTGAACCACTTATCAGTGAAGAAGTAGAGAAAAACGAAACAGAGATACAAAAGGCAACTGTATTTGATTATATTTTGGATCAATATCCGCCAGAGCATGAATGGATGAAAGAAAAAAACAAATTATTTTTAAATGGGCTTTATTCGAAATATCAATTACCCCAAACCTATCAAGCATTTTTAGAGAGTAAAGAAGAATTAATCTCACAGGGTAAAGGCACACTTTTAGAACAGTTAGAGTCTGTCCAATCAACAAATTGGCATGAGCTTGCACAAGAAGATTTATTAGCCACCTTTGAAGAACGTCAACAAGAAACAGATCAAGAAATTAATGAGTATGCGACGGAACAGTCGTCTAATTGGGAGAAAGCAAAAGAGGAACTAAATAAAGAAAAACAGCGAGTGATTGAAGAAGAAGTACAAAAAATTAAAGAGCGATACGAAAAGAAACGCGACAATGCGTATTCCTTGTGTGTAGAAAAGATCAATAATTTTACTCAGACGAATCAAGAAGCGTTATCGAAAGAAAAAGAAAACTTGTTAAAAGAACGTATAAGAGAACGAAAAGAAGAATTTTATCAAGGTTTGCGTACAGATAAGCTAAAGATTAGCAAAGAATTAAATGAGCAACTGAATAAGCTATATCAAACAACGACTGAAGTTCTTATGGAAAAACACGAGCAGATCCAGCAAGAATTACAAGTACAAATTCCAAAATGGAAAAAAGAGTATGAAATTCAACAACGAGAATTGAAAGAACAAGAAGAAAAACAACGGCAAAAAGAAAAAGAGCGCGAACAATTAGAATTAAAAAAACGTGAACAGGATCTTGCGGAACAAAAAATGGCGATAGAAAAACAACGGTTAGAGCAAGAAAAGGAAAAAGAAGCAGCTGCTCGTAAGGAACGTCAAGAACAAATGGATACATTGCGACAAGCACAGTTAAATTATCTAGCACAACCTCAACCAGTAGCTGCTGTTCAAACGCCAGTGAACAACCAAGCAAATTTAACTCCTTCACCACAGCGTTCCTTTAACGGATGGATGGTGGGATGTATTGCAAGTTTAAGCTTGCTTCTAGGTGGAGGAACAGTATTTGCTTTTAATCATATCAATCAATCTTCACAGGCTGATTCTGTGGCCACAACGACGTCAATCAAGGAAGAAGCCCAAGAACAAGCAAGAAAAGAGTATGAACAACAATTAGAAGAATTATTGAATCATACCAATCAGTCAACAACAGAGTCAAGTATGGAAAATAGCAAAGAGAGTGATCCTAGTAAGGCTAAAGAAGGATCAAGCGATTCAACTGTACAATCAAACACTTCCGAAAGTTCAGAATCAAATGAGGTGAAATAATGCGTGTTAGAGAAACAACGAGACGAAAAGACAAACGATTCAATTTAGAAAAGAATAGGTATCTTTCTCATTTCTATCGCTATACTCCTTCAGGAGAAGAGCTACCAGAAAAACATGACAAACGTATTTCTCAAAAGATTTTTTATAGTGGCTTAGCTTATCTTCCTTTAAACTATGTTGTTACAAGAATACCAGAAGCATTTCATCGATTTGAGATTATTCCAGGAAGTTTACAAGGAGTGAATATTTTTCAGTTACAAGAAATGCCGCAGTTATTCCATTTTGATTCAACTGGTTTTTGGAATCCTTTGACCCCAACAACAAGTTTAGGCACACGTTTAGTTGTTTCTACGATTTGTGTTGTTCCAGCTGTACTTATGGGATTGAAAATGGACATGTGGTTTCGTCCTCTAGCAGATGGGCAAAAAGGAGATAACCGATTAAAAACGTTAAAGGAAATCCAACAAATTTATCCGCAAATACCAGAATCAAAGGGAGGTTTTCCTGGTTATGGCGGAATACCAATTACTCATTATAAAAAGTACTGGTATATTCAGACGGATACAGTAAATACTTGTATTGTTGGTACTTCCCGTTCAGGGAAAGGACAGATAGAAGTTTTAGCAACCATTGACAATTTGTCTCGTGCAGAAAGACAAAGTTCAATGGTTGTTAATGATCCAAAAACAGAATTATATGTTGCTAGTAAAGATGAACTAGAAGCTAGAGGGTATGATGTGTATGCATTTAATATCACCGATCCACTGCAATCAATGAGTGATAATCCATTGGCACTCATCGTGAAATACTGGAAGCGAGGAGACATAGATACTGCAACGCAGTTAACCAATACTTTTACGAATACGATTTATTATGATGCCAATGCTTCAGACAACAAATACTTTAACGAAAATGCGCAGAAAGCTGTAAATGCGCTTATTTTTGCGTTGTTAGAACAAGCCGATCAAACAGGGGATTACTCCAAATTAACACCCAATAATCTTGTTGAGCTTCTTTCTGAAATTGGCGGTTTTAATTATCAAGATCCTGAGAATGATTACAAACAACTCAATGCCTTAGATGAATTCATGAATCAGTTACCACCTGGAAACATAGCAAAAAAACAATATGGGGCAACAAAAATTGGTTCTGATAAAGCAAAAGGGAATATTTTATCGACGGCAATCACAGGATTGAATCCATTTACCCTAACGAAAATTGCGAAAATGACTTCTCAATCAACCATTGATTATAAGTCCATTGGTTTTCCGAAGTATTTGGATCTCAAACTACACGAGAGTCTGTTAAATCAGCGAATTGTTGTAGAGTTTTATCATCAAGGAAAAAAATTTCATGAGGAACGTGTCAAAGTAGGTTATAGAGGTTTTTGTGAAATCAACTTTGATTGTCATTTAGAGCAGGGAGATCATGTTTGCTTAAAATACGATCATCAAGGAAAAGAATATGTTGCTTGGTATGAGTTTTCTCAAAGAGTATTGAAAGACGAAGAGGGAAATATCGTTTATCGAAAAAAACGAGGAGAAACCCATTTACCAGAATTAGAAAAAGAAGCTGTTCTAACATTAGATGAGGATAAAAGTAACTTATTAGTAGAGTCTATTCGGATGCACTATACCGATAAACCAATGGCTATTTTTATGCTCACACCTGATTATGATCCATCTAACCATATCATTGTTAGTATTTTTCTTAGTCAGTTGTATAAAGAATTATCTACGCAATGTGTTAAGACTAAAGGAGATAAATGTCACCGTAGGATTCATTTTATTTTAGATGAATTTGGGAATATGCCACCAATGGATAATATGGAAGGAATCATGACAGTCACAGCTGGTAGAAACATGTTGTGGGATCTGTTTATTCAATCCTATCAGCAACTTTATGCGAAGTATGGGGAACAAAACGCAGCGATTATCAAAGAAAATTGTCAGACACATATTTATATTATGTCGACAGACGATAATACCATCGAAGAATTTTCCAAAAAAGTGGGGAATAAGACGGTTGAACAAGAGAACAGTACCACCAATTCATTAGGTATGAATACTCATATCAATCGCAATGTTGATTCAGATCGTAACTTAACTCCTGAAAGAATTTCTACTTTTTTAGAAGGTGAAACGATTGTACTCGCTCCTTTAAAACGACGAGATTTGAAGGGTCATAAAATACGGCCGTATCCTATTTTTAATCATGGGGAAACGAATCTTCCTTATGCTTATCAATATATTGAAGATTTCAATCCATCGTGGGATATCAATGATATAGACATACATTGTACACATGCGGACTTGGATCTTAAGGCTTTACAAATTGATTACGATTATTTTCTACCTGATATCTATGCACGTCGACTTTATCACAATATGCACGATCAAATAGAAGAGGAAGCTAAAGAAAACATTTTTATTAAAATCGTTCAATCTTTAGACAACTCAACGGCACAAAAGTTACTTATTCAATTTTATGAAGAGAAGCAAATAGATCGTTTGCAAGAATACCTTGAAAAATTGCATCAAAATGAAGAAATTACAGAGGTTATAAGGAAACGACTTTTGCTAGAAGCTGAAAAGGCGGTGAAAGAATGATCATTGGAGGAATATTTTCCGGCATTGCCGACTGGTGGTCAGGCTTATTTGGGGATGGGGATGCAGATCCCAAAACCGTAACGAAAGTCTTACAAGATTATGGTAATTATCTGCAGTATCAAGATGTATTCAGTTGGATTTGTAATACTTTTTTATGGGGTTTGATTAAAGGGTTATATAATCTCAATACTTTACTAGAAAAAACAATTTATCAAAGCTTTGATTTAAAAGACTTATTGAACGCTGCTGGTGTTAATGAACTGTTTCAAAGTTTGATTAGCAAGGTATTGGCTCTTTTTTGTGTCGTCACATTAATTTATTTAGGCTTAAAATTTTTTATGAGTAAACATCCACCAAAAATCAAAAATATCTTGGTTAATCTATTTATGGCCATGATTTTGATTTTTGGTGGTAGTTCTTTAATCGATGAAGGGCTAAATATTAGTAAAAACTTTTACGGAGACGTGACTGCAGCAAATAAAGCAGATAAAACTGGATCACCTGCTTTTCAAATTATTCAAAATAATGTGATCGATGTGAGTACGCTACTAGAAACTGATCCGAATAAAGTAGAATCCCTACCAACAGATAAAAGAAATGCTCTCACGGCGAAAAACTTTAAGACAGCAAATATTAATTCAGTGATTATTCCTAAGGAAGCCGCTAAGATGGCGGATGAAGATAAGAGTGGTCTATCAGATATACAAAAGGATCGGCTAAGAGCGTTACAATACCGACTGGAACTGGATGATAATGGAAAAGAAATCCCTGTAGAGATTAGTGATGAGGGGTTAGCAAAATATGTGTATACTTCAGGCTATCGCCGATACATTAGTAGTCCAGGGATTATTTTAGCTGGTGAATCTTCTTTGTCGGTTGCCTATTTATTTATCTTGTTTACGATTGTAACTTGCATTATTGAGCTGGTATTTAAAAAATTCTATTTAGTAATTGCCGCGTCAACGGACTTTGAGACAGGACAACGGATGAAAAGTGCTATAGAAGATATTTCTCAATCCTTCTTGTTATTGGCGTTTACGATTTTAGAATTACGAATCTATACATTAATGCTGTCAGGTATCGGTGATTTGCACGCAGCAGGCAAGATCAACGGATTTTTGTATGTTGTCGCTTTAATTGTACTAACCATTGCGCTATTCAAAGGCTCTCAATCTGTTACGAAGATTTTCGGTGTTGATACAAGTCTGAAAAACGGCAGCAATTCTCTTCTTAGCATGTTTGCCTTAGGAAATATTGCGAAAAATGTGGGTAGTGGGGCTAAAAACCTTGCAAGTGCTGGTAAGAGTGGTTTAAGCAATTTAAATGATATTCGTAAAAATGGATTTGGCAATCGAAAAGATGTTACCCCTGATAACGGGGAAGAACAATCAGACGATAAAGCTACAACTGTACCTAATAGTAAGAAAAAAGTTTCCGAAATGTTCGGGAAAGCGAAAAATGGTGTTTCTAAAGCCGCAGAAGGTCTTGGTTACGTCAATGAACGTGGGTTAAAAGGAACAGCTGAAGATCTTACAGAAAAAGCCAAAGACACCTTAGAAGAGAAATTAGACGGCACGAGAGCTAAAGAATTGGCTGAAGCTGTGAAGAATCCATCCGAAGCACTAGAAAAACAAAAAGAAAAAGCTTCAGAAGTCAAAGAAGGACTGAAAGGTGCGTATGGTGAAGGACAAGTCAATGCAGCAGTAAAAGCTAATACAACAACCGAAAAAGAAAATCAAGAAGGTGCAGCGATTCCTTCAGCCAAAGATCACCAAGATGGGTTGCATTCTAACGAAAATTCAGAAGAAGAACAAAATGGTCAATTACCAAAAACAGATCCAGAACAATATCGTTATAAATCTAACATTAATTCTGAGAATGAAAAGCGCATTTCAGATTTACCAAAACGAAATCAAGAAGTACAAACGGATGAGGATTCCATCGATCTGCCAAATGATAATGGAATCGAAGTTGGAACTGAAAAATCAACGAAAATTAGTTTGCCTAAGACACAAAATTTACCAATGAAAGATAGTCGTTTGAATCAATTCAAGGAGAATGATCAAAGCTTTGTTCACCAATCAACTGCAGGTAATGTTCAAATGAAACCAAGTCGTTTGCCTGAAAATGGAAATCTGACAACTGTTTCTTACAATTTATCTGAAAGTGGGGAGACAGGGAATGCGTCCGTTCAAAATGTTGTGACAAGAGAAGCTGCACCAGAACCTATTCAAAAAGTTCACACAGGTTACAAACCAGCAAATGTGGCATTTACTGCACCAACAAAAATAAATGTAACAAGAGAAACTAAAAACAGGAACAATGAATTGAAAGAACAATTATTGAAGGATATCAAATCATAAAAGGCCTACGAGTTAGGCCTTTTTTCTATGTATGAAAAGGAGAAATCATTTATGGATAAATATATTAACATGAAAAATCCTCCAAGATTTAGTGGGGAATGGAAGTTTTTCGCCTTTTTCTTTTTGGATCTATTAACGCTTGGTGGTTGCTTTTTTTGGGCGAAAATAGTCAATAATCTTGTCCATTTACCACTCTTTTTTGCACTCTTGAATTATGGCTTATGGATTGCGATAGCTTTAGTGATTGTTTGGCGCCCCTATAATAACCCAGGTCAACGACAAATTTTTGCGATTATCGAGTCTATTTTTTTTACGGACAAGAACCACTATCATGCGTTAGATCCTAACCGAAATTATCATGGTACGTATAAGGAGGATGAATAAATGCGAGTCAAAGGACAAAATTCAGTTGATAAGAAATCCATTTTTCAGTTTGGAAAACCAGAAGAACGATCTATCTTGGATTTATTTCCTTATAAATCCTGTACAGAAGAGGGAGTCTTAGTTACTAAAGAAGATCATTTTCAACGTTATTATCGTGTAGTTTCTACAGACGTGGAAGGATTAAATGAACAAGAGAAACTAGAACGAATGAATCAGTTGACCACCGTCATGCGTACGTATGTGCCAACAATTAAGTTAGTTAGTTTGACCACAGAGACGGATTTAACGGAACAAATTGTACAAAAGCGGCAATTATTAGATAAGAATCGTATGGAACAATCCTTAGGAAGAAATCTACAGCGATTAAGAAAATATGAAAAGAAATTAGTAGAGGAAATCCAGGAATTGAAACGAGCAGAACAAGAACGTCCTGACTTAAGCTTCTTTTTCGTCATTGAAGGAAAGACAATCAAGAATTTACAAACCAGAAACCGTCAGTTAATGCGATCTAGTGGCATTTTAGGGTTAAAACCACTCTACAAAAAAGAATTGATCAAGATTCTTTATCGAATGAATAATATGAATGATGAGTAGGAATGATGAGTAGGAATGGAGAAGAGAGAATGAAATATCCGTTGATATGGTTAGAAAAAGATGTTCCGAAGGAAGAGACCACTAGAAAATTTCCTCACACTTTAAGCCTGGGTAAGTTGGGAAAAGGGCAATCTTTTCACCAAGTAAAGAATCAAACAAGAAGAGGTGACTGTACATGTTAGAAGCGATTAAAACAGCTTTTTCACCACAAAATGATCAAAAAGTACTTGATCCATTAAAGCAACTAGGAAATCGGGAAATCGAAATTTTAAAATCCAAAGGGTATGATTTAGATTTTTTAAAACAAGTGATGCCACAAGGTGGATTAAATTTCGATGAAGAGTATGTGACCTATGGAAATGGTTATTCACGGTGTGTGACAGTTTATCACTACACAAAAAATCCAACGCTTTTTTGGTTGGCCAATCTCATGAACAATCCTCATACAGTGGCCACACTCGATGTTAGCACAGATGAAAAGCAAAAAGTGATTGATCAAATCAACCGTGCATTAGATGAATTAAATGATCGATCAGATAATGAACGAAAAGCGACTGACCGAAATAAAAGTGCGGAAGAATACCTGGAACTAGCGGAATATGCCCGAAAATTGACTTCTAATGGGGAAATTTCTAAACAAGTCAAAGTGAGAGTACATGTTTACGGAAACACGATTCAAGAAGTAGATGAACGAGCGCAGGAACTGATCGAAAATCTCAAAGGAATGGATTATCGTGCGGTGACTTATCTGCATAAAACCAAACGAGATTGGCAATCGATGTTTACCATGTTCGATGAACAAGCTGAATGGTCCGGAAATATCAAAGGGCAATCACTACCATCGTTAAACATTGGCGGAGGTTTCCCGTTCCACCACCAAACGCTAAAAGATCCAGGAGGGACACAATATGGGGAAACCATGACAGGCGGCCCATTTGTCTGGAATGCGACGTATAAAAATAGTGTACGGTTGTCTACTAATACCTTGCTTCTAGGAATGATGGGAGCTGGTAAATCGACCGTTCTTAAAATGATCGCGGAAGCCCATTTAGCTGCAGGAGACTTTATTTGGGGCTTTGAAAAGGGAAAAGACTTTATTCCTTTCTTAAAGGAATATAACGGTATTATGGTGCGTTTAGACGGATCTGACGGAATGATCAATCCTTTAGAGATATTTGCCACACGGACGTATGATGAAGCATCCAGTTTATATGACGATGGATCAGTCAAAGATTTGAAGATCAATGAAGCAGCGTCCTATCAAACACACTTAGACAAAGTGGTCTATCAGGTACAGTTAGTGAGTCCTCAGCTAAAAGGAACGATGAAAGCAGAATTTAAGACCTACTTAAATCGTTTTTATGAAGAGTATGGAACAGTACCACGCGGCTTTACTTCCTCAAATTCGCGTTCAAATACTGATACGCAAGTCACAGGTAAAGATCCAGAAGCTTATCCGACGTTCAAAGAATTTTTAGACTTTTTAGGACAACTGGAATTACCAGGTGCTTCCCAAGAGAAAAAGAATCGAAAAGAAGAAATGGAATCCATCGTAGAATCCTTATGTGAGACGTATGGCATGATTTTTGATGGTCATAGTACGATTCGACACCTTGACCAACAACAGTTGGTCTTTTTTGACATTGACTCTATTACAGGCTTAGATCGAGGGGTACAACAATGTCAAATGTACATGGCTATGACGTTGATTTGGAATCAGGCATTGATTCAAGGAAGAAGACAACGACGTTTAATTAAAGAAAAACAAATGGAAGAACAAGACTTCAAACGCTTCTTGGCGATGATTGATGAGTGCCATAATGCGATTAATCCAGATTTTATTGAAACGGTAAATTATGTAACAAACTTTCAACGAGAAATGCGTAAAGTAGAAGCAATGACTGTTTTAGCTACACAATCCCCACAAGAAATGGTGCCAGAAAATATGTCTTCTGATAACTTCTCGAAACTGAAGAAAGTCTTTGAATTTTCTTCTACGAAGATCTTTATGCGTATGGATGAATCTATTTTACGTCATATAGAAGGATTAGTTGGTAAATCAATGACAAACTCAGAATTAGAATCCATTCCTCAACAAAATCAAGGAGACGCTGTGATCAATTTTGGCTCAAAAGAAACCATTCGTGTTCATTTTAGTCCGAACAAACGTCAATTAAAATTGTTTGATGGAGGAAAATAATGGAAAACCAAAATGAAAGTTTAATCAAGCAGTATGTTAAGCGTCGTGCAAAGCGACGCTTATTTTTGTGGTTGTTTGGTACTTCTGCAGGTTTGATTACTATTTTGATTACTGTGTTCGTGACCCTTTTTCTAATACTTGCGGCGGGTTCGATTGATCATTCTGATTCAGATTCAAGTAGTGGTGGCGACGCTTTTACAGGAGAATATTCGGAAGGATTACCCATTTATAAAGAAATCAAAGGAAGAGGCCCTTTTTCTGATGAGATTGCGCAATATGCTGTAGGTGCAGCAGTGAAATATAAATTATTACCAAGTGTGATCCTTTCGCAATACGGTTATGAATCAGCGTTTGGTACATCGGCGTCCGCAAGAAATGATCTCAACTATTTTGGGATTACTTGGTTTGATGGTTGTCTGTTTCCTAAAGGAACTGCACGAGGAATTGGTGGCATTGAAGGTGGCTGGTATATGAAGTTTCCCAACTCAAAAGCTGCATTCTCCTATTACGGCTTTATGGTAGCCACACAATCAAATTTTAATGCATGTGTAGGAAATAAAAGCCCTGGCGCAAGCTTATTGATCTTAGGACGAGGTGGTTATGCCGCTGCAGGAATTACTGAAGATAGTCCGTATTATACAGGTTGTATGTCAATTATCACTTCTAATAAATTAACCGAATATGATGAATTCGCGATGAAACATTGGGGTGAAGGTGGTAATGATAATGGCACAATTACTGGTGAATGGACGAATCCATTCCCTGGCAGCAGTTTAGATAAAAGTTCCTTCAGCGGTGGTCAATTATTTGGAACGAATCCAGGCGGTGAATTCCGTCCGAATGGCTTCCATGATGGATTAGACTTTGGTTCAGTTGATCATCCAGGAAGTGAGATTCATGCGGTTCATGGTGGAAAAGTCGTGTACGTTGGAAATCCTGGTATTTCAGGTTTAGGCGCATGTGTGATCGTGATCAATTACGATGGCTTGAATATGGTGTATCAAGAATTTGCGAATAGTACAGGAAATTCTCGTGTGAAAGTAGGCGATCAAATGAAAGTTGGTCAAGTAATCGGGATACGAGATACAGCACACTTGCATTTAGGCTTCACTCGAATGGATTGGCGTCAAGCACAAGGACACGCATTCACAGATGATGGTACATGGATCGATCCATTACCATTTTTGAATAGCAGCAAAAAATAGATCAGGAGAAAAAATATGGAAAATAAAACTTTAAAAATCGTCTTAACAGCTGCAATTAGCGTTAGTTTAATCGGCAATATCGCGTTGTTTTGGCAGCTGAAAGAGGAACAAGCGACAAATACAAATACCTATAAAATTGAAGAAGTGGCTAAAAACGCCTCTGAGAAGCTCAAAAAAAATTCCTCTTCAGCGCAGGCAAAGATCGACAAGTTAAATCAAACTATTAATGAGAAAAACCAAGAAATCGATCAGCTGAAGCAACAAGATGGCACAAAAGCAAAAGAAGAAGTAACTGAAGCACAAAGTAAGACGGCAGAAGAGTTCGGTAAATTGGCCATTGATAAATCATTAAGCAGAAATGAATTAACGGAAAAACTAAAAGATGTAGCAACCCAAGAAGTGATTGACAAATTAAGTCCTGCAGACGATGATCACCAACATGATGATTACGGAAGTTACTCCTTTACATTAGGTGACGTGCAAACTTACGCTCAAACAAGCAGTGTAAAAGAGGAACAAAATTTTGTCGTATTTGTTGATTATACAATCGGCAATCCTCAATTCAAAGATGTCAAACCGCAAAAAATAAAAGGTGGATTAACTGTCACTGAAAAACAAGTAGATGGTCAATGGAAAGTCACAGACTTTAGTTATTTCACTCGTTAGGAGGAAGAAAATGAGTAAGAAAAAAGGAGCAAGACAACGTTTCAAAAAACGAAAAAGTTATCTTAGATGGCTGGGAATCTTTATGATTCTCGGCTTTTTGATTCTTGCTAGTCCGATTTATACGCACAAGAAGGTAGACATACCAGATGAGGTAAGCACGAACGCATTCTTAAACACGAAGGAACTGACGATGGTTTCAAAAGAAAAAGGAGCAAATCAGCAATTAGTTTTTGAATTTGCGATCGACGATGAAGATCAAAGCTTATTAAAAGAACTGGCTAATCTTAATTATCGCGTAGAAGTAAAGACAGCTAAAGGGGATTATCAAGCAATAAAAGCCGAAGTGATCAAAGTTTCTGATGATTATTTTGCAGTGAAGCTATCGCATGTACCAGAAGAATATATTGCTATGCGATTAACCATTATTCCTGAAAAAATCGATCCAAAGGTGGATATGCAAGAACCGCAAGATCTGATTTTTTATATTCACGAAGATAAGGTCAAAGATCAAGTGAAAGACAAAGATTATGAACAACATGCGATCAATTACAAAGTGAAAGGATACAAGAAAGAACAAAAAGTAGCACAAAAACAAATTGAATCTTTCCAAGCAACCATAGATTTGAATGAAGAATTAGTGAAGAAACTAAAAGATCAGTTGCCTTATCAAGTCGCAGATGATCAGGAAAACACTGAAAATAAGATTAATGGTTACCAGCAAGAAATTGAAACATCGAAAACGCAAATGAAAGATCAAGAAGAGATCATTCAAAAACTTCAAGAAAAAATTGATCGTATGACAAAAGAAAATATTTAGTAGAACAGGTGGAGTGAAAGAAATGAAGCGAGCGAACTTGGTCGGCAAAGATATTTTCGCTGAGCAGAAAGTATTGATTAAAGCCTATCTCAAAGTTGTAAAAGTCAAAGATGTATGTCAAGAAGTGAATTTATCTAACACGACAATATCTGAACTGAAGAATGGTAGAAAGAATTTAGACACATTAAAATTGAGATCTTTTGAATCTCTATATATAGCTGCTAAAAAATATTTTACAGCTGATAATAAATAAAAAATCAAGGTGGGTTCTATGTGAAAAAAAGTATCAAAAGTTTTTATGGATTAGCTATATCGCCCTATTTATCGTTGGGTTTCTCGTCAGTGTGTCCGTGATCGTCGGAACGCTTTTTCTTTTGTTCTCTGACGAAGATCTGTTACTTAAGGGGTTAATGAGTACGTTATCGTGTGTTATGTTACTTTACCTATGCATACAGCTCAACGAAATTATGCCCCCTCATTGGCAAGAAAAGAAGAAAGAATTTAAGGAAGAAATCGAAATAAAATCCAATGACTGGATCGAACATACGTGGCTTCCTCTGAAAAGAAATAGCAAACGAAAGGAATTTTGGGCATTGCAATTATGGCCAATAGGAAAACTTTTTAGTTATATGGCTTCACTTATGGTTACTTTAATCGGCTATTTGGTGGTGGTCTATGGGGTGGCCTATTACTTGTTAAGTGAGCCAAAACAGATCGCGGCGTCAAATATTTTCACGGCAGAAATGACAATAATGTGTGTCATGTGCTTTTCTATTTTTAGTTACTTACTCGTCCAATTTGTCAGGCAAAATTTAACAATGAGTAAACTTTTCAAAAGTTTATTGGACTTACTTATCTTAGGCAGTATGTTAACGACTCTAACAGATCGGTTCGAACAATCTGGAAGAACGGTAGAGGGGATAAAGAACTTCTTAACGACGATTGATCAATTTATAAATGGATATATGTATTTGTTTGAAGTAAGCTTTATTCTCGCTTTGTTTGGTTGTGTATTTATAAAACTCATTAAAAGATCAATCGAAAAAGAAATGGTTATTGATCTGATTCCGACGCTGAGCGGCTATGAGTATTACGTTGATTTTGGAAAGTATGAGGAGTTGATCCATACGGATATCGTTCACACGAGTATCCATGAAGTAACCGTTAAGGGCATCAGATCTACTTTAAAAGATGGACAGGAGACGAAAACAATCGACCGAAGAAAAGAGGTCTACAATTTTTATAAAGTTGAAGCAAGTCTACGATATGGCATTGGGAAATTGTGGTTAGATGGGAGTAATATTCAACAAAACAAACCATATGTTTTAGGAAAAGTGGTGATTTAGAACTTCCTATGAAAGATGAATAAATAAGGAGAATCCTTTGAAAATGATTCTTCTTTACAGAATTGTGCTTATAGTTGGCACGGAATTAAAAATCTTAAAGAAGGAGCATTTATTCAAAGTGAAAGAAAATCAGGATCAATTACTATGTAGTAAAGCGGGTATGGTGAACATTGAATACCGAACAGAATATTTAGAATTAATGGATCAAACTGATTTTTTGTCGATTCGAGAGCAACAAGAGCAAGAAAAATTAATGGCTACTTATAGCCAATTGATTGATGAATGGGAACAATTCAAGGAATCTAAAACATAAAATTCCATTTAAACACCTTATTTTTTAAAGAGCATAAGGAAACGTGGGAACACTTTTTAAAAAAAGTGTTCCAATAGGCTGTGCCTATTACGTTTCTCAAAAATAAATGTGGGAACAAAATATTTAAAAATAGGATAGTGAAAGGATAGTGAAGGATAGTAAAAGGAGGGTAGTAGGATAGCAAAAAGGATAGGCTCCTTTTCGCTATCCTTTTTAAATTGGAGGAATTAATATGGAAGTAAGAATAAGAAATGTGGATGAGAAAATCGTAAGAGAAATTGATCGAAGATGTGACGAACTAAGTAACCGTACGGGTCATAAATGGAGTCGTAACGATTATTTAAAATTACTAATAGAAAATGATTTTGATCGTCCTTTGATGGAATATAAAAAAGAAAAGTTTGATCAGTTATTAGAAAAGTTTTCAGAAATTCAAAGCTATAACACAAAGATATTAGAAGAATATGTTAGCCAAAACAATCGTATTTTAGAAATCTTGATCGAGCAAAATAGAGGAAGTGAACTTTGATATGGCAAAGGTTATAGACAAACACATTTACTTTCACCAAACACATATCGATGTGTTGGATGAGATTATTTCTACTCATGCAAAAGTTAAAAACTATAGTGAAGCCGTTCGGTTTCTATGTATGAATTATGATCCAGAAATGGAGAAAAAAGTAAATTCCAATCAAGCAAAGTTGAATGGAATGAGTAAAGAAATTTCTATTTTAACCGAAATGGTTTCAGAGTTTGCAGATCTTCATTTGAAAGATACAGGAATACTAATTGGTACAAATTCAACAGTTTACCAAGAAGCAAAAGAACGTGTGGAAGGAAAAATTAAATCTAATCAAACCAAAAAATATTCCCCTCAGTTGAAGAAACCTGTGAATGAATCTGTTCATGCCAGAGTAGATACATTTGATCCAACGAAGATTCTAAAAAGATAAAAAGTAGAAGGGGAACGTGATGAATAAATCGCCTGCAGTCATTCTTACTTGTCAATTTACCTTGCCCAATAAAAAATCTTTTTCAACATACATTGATTATATGACAAGAGAAAAAGCGCTGGAAGAAATGGAACGACGTACGCCTGAAGAAGAACAGGAACTGCAACGAATCAAGAATGCTTTAGAGGATTTTTATATTCCTGAAGGAGAAACTTTTTCGGAGAGTAAGACGGATAAAGAATTCAGTGAAACGTCGAATGAAGCTCAATCTTTGATGGGGAATGGTATCAATTTTGACAAGTTAGAGGAACAAGATTTTACCAAATATCTTTCTTATATGACCCGTCACTATGCGTTAGAACAAAAGAAAGAACTTACGCAAAGTGAACAAAAAGAATACCAACGCTTGAACCAAGCAATAAAAAAATATCAAACAGAGCCACACAAAAAAGCTTTAGGAAATCTTCCTGGAGTTTTTTCTATGGCTTCAGACGAAGTGAAAGGAAGTGATCTGAAGGAGATTAAGCAAATCTTCCAAAGAGGACAACAAAAAGGCTCAATCATTTATCAAGATGTTGTCTCTCATGATAATTCTTATCTTGAAAAAATAGGATTGTACGATACCAAAACAGATACTTTAGATGAAGAAGGGTTAAAAGCAGCTGGAAGAAAAATGATGGAGACATTATTCGAGAAAGAGCAACTGAATGAAACAGGCTACTGGATGGCAACGATTCACCGCAATACTAAACATATCCATATTCATTTTGCAGTTGTTGAAAAAGAAAATACGCGTAAACCTTACACTGAGGTTGAAAATGGTGTGAGTTATATCGTACCGAAAGGTAAGAGAAGACAAGCAACATTAGACGCAATGAAGACCAATTATGTACATGAGTTAGAACGTTTTTCTTATGAAAAGGATCGAATAATTGGTATGGAGAAACGAAATTTATTGACACGAAAAAGTGATTTGCGTAACAGCTTAACAAAAGTGGTAAAAGAGCCAGTACGTTATGATCGACACGCAATGAACTTATTAAATGAAGTATATAGAACCTTACCTGAAAAACGTTCGGAATGGAATTATGGGGATGAAAATCGAACTAAACTTTCACCATACACAAGAGAGAAACTCGACGAGTTAACCCAATATGTGTTAACAAAAGAACCTGAATATCAAGAATATATACAGATTTCAAAAGCATTGAAAGAAGAAGCAGAAAGTCTTTATGGGGAAAGCAAGAGAGAATCAAAGGATGCAGAGAAAAATGCTCTCTTTGATTTAAAAAAGCGCACAGGAAATGCCATCCTAACAGAGCTGAAGAGACAGGATAGTCAAATAAAACCATTAATAGAAAGTGTTGATCAGATGCAATCTATTTACAATGAACGATCCTTTCGAACGCTTAAACAATTGCCAACGAATGAATACAAATATAGTTACGAAGAATTCATGAAGCGCAGGAAACAATTCCAACAAAGAGTTGTCACGCAGCGGAGTTTACGTCAATTAAATCGAACGATTAATGCCCATGAAGAAAAATACCACGCAAGTAAAGCATACGAAGAGCAACAACGAAGAATTCAAATGGAACAAGAAAGACAGTAGGAGGAAGAGAAATGAAACGATATTTGAATCAATGGAAAGTCATAGAAGGATCACTAAAAAAAGAACGAATCGAACAACTTCCCGATTGTTTGGAAAAAGAGCATTTGTTCCAGATAAGAGAAATGTTGAGAAACGAACAGTTTGATCCAAATCAATTTTTAGTCGTTGAGTACCCAGCTACTGGTGTGTATTGTTGTAATCATGTGAATGGTGAAAAATATTTTATCATTCAAGAATATGAGGGCAAGTTAGCACCTTATTATACTACTTGGGAAATGAATGAAGAGGGAATCAATAACTTTCCATGTAAAAGCATTGAAGAGTCCATTTCACTCACAGAGTGTTAGTTGTTAAGTGAATAAAAGAAGTAAAAGAGTCCTGAACGTGATTGTCCAGGACTCTTTTTTTCAATGAATTGTTTTCCGCCAATTTATTGAGTGGTGCGATTTCCGACTACATTATATCAAAAGAAAGGAGGAAGAAGAAATGGCTTATTCAACTATTGGAGTTGTTGTTGAAAAAAGCAGAGACAATCTCGTTTTTGTGACAGAAATTCAAACAGGCAGATCTTTTGTCGTCACAGACAAAGCGGCAAAAGCTTATCAAAGTGGCGATATTTTAACGTTAAATCTGACTACGAAGACGTTCGTCGATGCGACAGAAGATTATCCATTTGTTTAGGAGGAAACGGACATGGCAGAAGAAAAAGAACCACTAGACAATAGTCGTTTGGGAAAATCAAAAAGAAAATTAGTACGATTGCAAAATGAATTAAACGAACAAATTGAAAAGATGTTTGAACACCAGAGAAAGACCAACGGTCAACCAATGAACGATAAGAGAAATGGGCATTCTTGGTTTAGGCAACAAGAGCGAATCGAAAATAAAGTGCATAGTCTGAGAGAAGAGATCAAGCAACAAGAAAAACAAGTAGAAAAACTTGAAAGACAAGAAGAGATAAAGGAAATGGGCTATAACAAGTACGGCGGACTGGATATGACGATCGAGAATATTCCAAGAATCAAAGAAGAAATCGAACGCTTTGAAAAAGGTGAATCGACTTTTTCAGCCGCTACGATCCGAAAATACCAACGGAAATTGGAAACATTAGAACAGCTGAAAGAAAGATCGGAAAAAGGAAAAGAAAACCTTCTTCCTGAAGTACAAGCAATCATTGACAGCGGACGAGTGACGCAATGGAAAAAAAATCCGACCATTTATTTTCTGAAAGGCTATCGAAAAGTCGCTTTAGAACTGAATGAAAACGGGGAATTTGAGGAATCTAAAAAATACCAAGCCACGTCGGAAGAGGAAAAAGCAGCTGTTCGTGAATTACTTGAAGAGGCTGTACCAACTGATTCTTTGAAGGAGAAAGAAAACGATCATTTTTATCGAGTAGAATTCAACGAAAATGATCCAGAAAAAGGATTGAAAAGTTATGGTGGGGAGATCGTAACATTCGAATTGATCGATCAACTCAAAACGTTGGATAACCAATACGCCGCAGAAGCAGGTTATTATAAATTCTATTTTGAAGAAGTGAAGAACGGAGAAGTAGTCGATCAGATCCGAATGGATCTAGGGGATGGCGTCAACAGTAATCAACCCATCTATTTAGAGTTAGCAAAAATGTGCGAACAAGTACCTGAGAAGGAACAAAAACAATCGGTCAAAAATGAACCTGTTTCGAAAGAACAAATGCAGTCGAAAGAAACAAAAACAAAACAAAAGGGCTATCAAAAACGAACGGCAGAAGAGATTAAACAAGAAGTTAAATCCCTTTCGCAACAGGCACTGGATGCGGTGAAAAAGCATACTCATTCTCCTGAAGACGTCAAAGAACTTTTGAACTTTATGTCTCGTTTTCCAGAACGATCCTTTAGAAATCAATTATTGATTGAGGAACAATTTCCAGGTGCAACGGCTTGTTTAGGTCGTGCCGCGTTGAAAAAAGAAGGAATCTATATCAAAAAAAGGGAACAAGGGAACAAGATCTTTGTCAGAAAAACGGTCAAAGGATTTTATGAGAAAGGACGTGGCTTTGTTCGAGAAATAGAAGCTACACCAGAAGATAAAAAACGAATCGAAAGTGGTCAAATCGAAGTGATCAAAAAAACTTACTACACGATTGAAAAAGTGTTTGATATCACACAAACACAGTTAAAACCTGAAGACTATCCGAAAATCTTTCCGAACCGTGTCTTTGATTTTCAATTGGATAAAAAAGGACAGTCAGAACTTCAAGCTGGGATTCAAGCGGTAGCCAACAATATTGGAATACAAATTCGAGATATGACAGAAAGTGAAGTCTATCAAAGAGAATTAGGACAAGCACGTGGGGCGTATGTTCGTAACGAATTTACTGGCGAAGAAGAAATCGTCATGAATACTCGAAATACTCCTACGCAGCATTTAGCTACAAGTATTCATGAATTAGCCCATGCAAGAATGCACAAATTTTCAGAATTAGATACCGCAACTAAAGAATTGCAGGCAGAAATGACTTCTTATATTGTGTGCAAACATTTTGGAATGGACACGTCGGAGAAAGCTATTCCTTATATTGCAGCATGGACGAAGAATGGTCAGACGTTGGATGATAAGGAAGCTGCGGAACGTGGGAAAATCATGAATGATGTCAGCCGTGTCGCAAATGAATTCATTCAAACCATTTCTAATGAAATCAATCAATACAGAGAAAGAGAACCAGAGATCCAACCAGCAGAAGTGAAGCAGGAGCATAAAAATACTGTAGAAACGGCAGAACAAAAGAATATTGTTCCTGTTGGTTCACTTTGGATCGACAAGAAAGACGGGAAAGTAATGGAAGAAGATACGGGTCGAACGTTACATTTGAAGGATGCGGCGTTTATTGAAGATCCGCAGCATAATCAAGTAATTTTAAAAGGAAAAAGTTATGGAAAAGAGATCCAAACGGCGTTACCTTCAGAAGAATTTGCGCTAGGAAATCCATTCCGATTTTCACTTGAGACAGTGTCAGAAGTGGCAAAACGAAAAAATGAAATCTATTATGAACAACAATTGTCACAAAAAGAACGTGTATAAAACAAGTAAAAAAGACTATCTGAAAAACGGATAGTCTTTTTTCTTTTGGGAGGTTTTAAAATGACCGAGAAAAAAATGAGTCTTATTGATCGATGTAAACAGATCGATATAGTGGATTTTGCTCGAAACAATGGAATGGCTGTAGTCAATAAAGGACGAGACTATCGCTTAGAAGACCATGATTCATTTGTTTTTGATCGAAGAAAACAACGTTTTTATTGGAACAGTCAAAATGTTAGTGGCGACATTATTGAATTAGCTAAACTTTTTTTCATAGACAAAGAGATCCAAGACCCTAAGCAACAATTTAAAGCAGCCACTGATTTTATTCTAAAGAATGAAGACAAAACAGAACGAGTGGAAAATCTTCATTTTGAGACAGAAAAGTACAAAGATCACCCCGTTGATTATCAACCACTCACAGAAAAAGGAAGGAATTATCTGAAGGAAGAACGAAAACTACCAGAGTGGCTGATTGATTATGCAGAAAAAGAAGGGTTGATTGCTGAACTAAAGCCGAAACATGAACGGCAAAATTTTTTAGTTGGAGACGACCGTTTAGATCATGCGGTTGCTTTTTTATGGAAAGATCCACAGACAGGAGATACAGTAGGGGCAAGTTATCAAGGAACGATCGTCGATTTTAATCGTTTCGGTAAACGGGGAACGTATAAACACATTGACAAGAATCCTACGCCAAATCACGGATTTAATTTAAAAATAGGCGATCCGAAGCATTTAAAATTCTTTGAAAGTAGTATTGATCTGTTAAGTTACGCTGCATTGAATCGGGAGAAACTACAAGATGCCTGGTTAGTTTCGATGGACGGGTTAAAACATCATGTAATCAGTCATTACGTTGAAGAGTCGATTTCTGAATTAAGTCGAAAACAAACATTTCCTCAATCGATTGAAGTATGTGTGGACAATGATCGTGCAGGACATATTTTTTATGAAAAAGAACAGATGAAGGGAATCGTTGATCCTTTTACCAATAAGAAAATCCGTTGTGAGCGAGGAATTCCAAATGATTGGCAAGTACCTAAAGAATACAAAGCTACTTATGAAGCAGTCGCAAAAGAAATGAGTGTTGAACCTGAAGCAATTATGGCCATACACAAAACTGAAACTAATTTACAGCTGACAAATCAATTGGTGTCTGCTCATGATGTTCAATCTACGTTTGGAAAGATGTTGGCGAAGGGCGAACCAGTAGAAACAATTGATTTGAAAGAAGCATGTACCACGGTCGCGAAGGAACTGAAAGTATGTGAACGCGCAGATGGAACATACAACTTTGATCGTTTTTATAGTAGAAAAGCCAACATAAAAGACGTTAATGCAGGAATCCTTCTTTCCTATAAAGCAGAACAATACTACAAAGGCTATAAAAAGCATGAACATGAATTTGTACCTGAAGTGAAAAAGGATTGGAATGATCAATTGAAGCATGAGATCCAGCAACAAGAAATCAGAAAGCAAAGACGTGCGATGTTGTTTCAACAAGGCAGACAACAAGAAAGGGAGTGAAGTCGTCACTATGAAAACCGTCATTTTAGCAGAAAAACCGTCACAAGCGAAGGCTTATGCCGATAGCTTTTCTAAAGCTACCCGAAAAGATGGGTATTTTGAGATCCAAGATCGATTGTTTACAGGAGAAACTGTGATCACGTATGGTTTTGGTCATTTAGTCGAGTTAGATTCGCCCGATATGTACGATGAAAAATGGAAACAATGGGCATTAGAACATTTGCCTATTTTCCCCAATCAATACCACTATCATGTTCCTAAAGATAAGAAAAAGCAGTTTAGTGTCGTCAAACGACAGCTGCAGTCAGCTGATACGATTGTGATCGCGACTGATAGCGATCGTGAAGGGGAGCTGATTGCCTGGTCAATCATTCAACAAGCAGGCGCCAATCAAGGAAAAACCTTTAAAAGACTTTGGATCAACTCCTTAGAAAAAGAAGCCATTTATCAGGGATTCCAACAGTTACGAGACGCAGAAGAGACCTATCCAAAATTTGAAGAAGCACAAGCACGTCAGATCGCCGATTGGTTAATTGGGATGAACGGTAGCCCACTGTATAGTTTACTCTTGCAGCAAAAAGGCATACCAGGAAGTTTTTCTTTAGGTAGAGTCCAAACCCCAACACTCTATATGATTTATCAATTGCAGGAAAAGATTAGAAACTTCCAAAAAGAACCATATTTTGAAGGAAAAGCCCAAGTAATCGCTCAAAATGGCGCATTTGATGCGAAGCTTGATCCAAATGAAACCCAAGCGACACAAGAAGCATTTGAAGCCTATTTAAAAGAAAAAGGTGTTCAATTAGGAAAACAGCCAGGTACGATCCTTCAAGTCGAAACAGAGAAAAAAAGTGCGGCTAGCCCACGTCTTTTTTCTTTATCGAGCCTTCAGTCTAAAATGAATCAACTCATGAAAGCTAGTGCCAAAGATACTTTGGAAGCCATGCAAGGGTTGTATGAAGGAAAATATCTAAGCTATCCGCGAACGGATACCCCTTATATTACGGAAGGGGAATATGCGTATCTGTTGGATCACTTAGACGAATACAAGCATTTTTTAAAAGCCGAAGCGATTCCGACTCCTATTCATACACCGAATAGTCGGTATGTGAATAATAAGAAAGTCCAGGAACATTACGCGATCATTCCTACAAAAACGGTTATGACAGCAGCGGCTTTTGAACAACTAAGTCCACTGCAGCAGGCTATTTATGAACAAGTGTTAAAAACAACGGTGGCCATGTTTGCGGAAAAGTATACCTATGAAGAAACAACGATCTTGACGCAAGTTCAGCAGCTTCAGTTAAAGGCAATCGGAAAGGTGCCGCTAGATCTAGGTTGGAAGAAGTTATTTGGAAAAGAGAGCGACGGAAAAGAGAAGGAAGAAGAGCCGCTACTTCCTAAAGTGACAAAAGGAGAAATGGTGACGGTGGATCTACAAGTTCTTGAAAAAGAAACCAAGCCACCACAACCTTATACCGAAGGTACGTTGATCACTGCAATGAAAACAGCTGGGAAAACCGTGGATAGTGAAGAAGCGCAATCCATATTGAAAGAAGTGGAAGGAATCGGTACAGAAGCGACACGGGCGAATATTATTGAAACCTTGAAACAAAAGGAATATATCAAGGTAGAGAAAAATAAGCTCGTGGTGACGAATAAAGGGATTTTGCTTTGCCAAGCCGTGGAAAAAGAGCCGCTGCTTACGAGCGCCGAAATGACCGCCAAATGGGAAAGCTACTTGTTAAAGATCGGTGAACGAAAAGGAACACAAACCACTTTTCTAGCCAATATCCAAAAATTTGTCTCTCACTTATTGGAAGTCGTACCAGGGCAAATCCAATCCACTAATTTTGGATCGACGTTACAAGAAGTGAAAGCAGCCAGTGAAAAGCAAGAAGCCGCGCGTCATTTAGGAATTTGTCCAAAATGCCAGGAACAAGAAGTCTTACTCTATCAAAAGGTGGCAGCCTGTACGTCTGAAGCCTGTGATTTTAAATTATGGACAACGATTGCCAAAAAGAAACTCACAGCGACACAGCTGAAGGAGATCATTCAAAATAGCCGAACAAGCCAACCAGTGAAAGGGTTAAAAGGTCAGAAGGGTTCATTTGAAGCAACGATTGTTTTAAAAGAAGACTTCACTACAGGCTTTGAATTTTCTGAAAAGAAAAAAACGAACTTCAAGAAAAGAACACGCCGCACTGCAAAATAATGGAGGGTTAATCTTATGCGTAATACCACACACAAACAACAAGAAATCGAAAATCAAAAAGCCAAAATTCGTTCAGAACAGGAAAAAATGCGTGCCAGCAAACGAAGACTGCAGCAATTGAAGAACCAGCAGAGGATTCAAAAAGAAATCGAATTAGATCGATAAAATCTTCCTAACTATTGTATACGTATAAACTTATGTTATACTGTTTTTATAAGTTTATACGTATACAAAGGAGGGAGAAAATGACAAAAGCAATGGTATACAAGCTGCTAGAAGAATTTAATGGAACTTTGGCTTTGAAGGATGCCAAAAAAGCGGGCATTTCTCCTGTAACGATCAAACGTATGGTAGATCGAGGGGAGCTGGATCGAGAGTATCCAGGTTTTTTCACCTTACCTGGTCAATTTCCTGATGAATTGTTTATGGCGCAAAAAAAATATGAACGCGGCATTATTTCACATATTACCGCGTTAGATTTGTATGATTTAACAGATATGATCCCTAGACAGATCGATCTGACTGTACCTTACGGTTATCACGTTTCTGAAAAAGGATTGAAGGAATTCGCAGTTGAGCTACACTATACAAAAGCGGAATGGTATGAATTAGGTAAGATTGAAATAAAAAGTCGCTATGGGAATCCTATTATAGCTTATGATCCAGAAAGAACTTTATGTGACATTTGGAATCCCTGGTATACCGTTGAGGATGAAATCAAAGTAAAAGCAATCAAAAACTATATGGAGTCGGACAGAAAAAATCTTAGAAAATTGAATGAGTATCGACGAATTTTACCAACAGACAAAACGATGCGTTCTTATATTATGGCTTTAAATTAAAGGAGAAGATACATGACACCTACGCAGTTAAAAGCAAAAGTGAAGAATATTTCTAGAGAAAAAGAAGTTGATCCGCAGCTTGTTTTAAGACATTTTATGATGGAAAAATTCTTGGAAAAAATCTCAGAGTCTCCTTATCGTGAAAATTTTGTGTTAAAAGGCGGCTTCTTGATTGGCTCAAAGTATGGCATTGAAAATCGCACAACCAAAGATATTGATACGACTTTACGGGAAATGAAAGTAACCAAAGAAACATTAGCAACGGTTCTAAACGAAATTTTTTCAACGCCGACGAAAGAAGGCATTCAATTTGAGATTCAAGGAATGAAAGAAACGAGAGAAGCCGATTACTATCCAGGATTTAGCTTACGTGTGCTGGCACATTTGGAAAACATGCGGCCAGATTTGACTACAGGTGACTCGATCTATCCTGCAACGATCACTCACAGTCATAAATTGATGTTTGAGGATCGAACGATTCCTTTGGAATCCTATCCTACAGAACAAATTATTGCTGAAAAATTAAGTGCAACCTTTGATTTTTTAACAGATAATTCGAGAGGAAAAGATTTTTATGATCTCTATACTATTCCTAAAATGGAGAAGATCGATGAGAAGACCTTGAAAGATAGTGTGAGAAATACATTTACACGTCGAGGAAAAACTGATCCGTTAAAGATATACTATGAAAAGGATATGGATGTACTGAAAAATAGTCACGAGCTAAAAGATACATGGAAGAAATATCAAAAAAGCAATCCTTATGCTGCATCGATCACGTACGATGAGACAATGGATTCGATTAGTAATTTGATGGAAAAAGTGATTCACGTCGAAGAAAAAGAGCGAAAACTAGCTTATCAAAGACACCAACAGATGAATAGAGAAATGGAGAGATAAAGATGATTAATAATGTGACATTAGTAGGACGCTTAACCAAAGATCCTGATTTACGTTATACCGCAAGTGGTACTGCAGTAGCGACTTTTACCCTAGCCGTCAACCGAAATTTCACGAATCAAAACGGCAATCGAGAAGCCGATTTTATTAACTGCGTGATTTGGCGCAAACCAGCAGAAACAATGGCGACATTAGCTAAAAAAGGTAGCTTGATTGGTGTAGTTGGGCGGATTCAAACGCGGACTTACGACAACCAGCAAGGACAACGTGTATATGTGACTGAAGTTGTAGCAGATAACTTTCAACTATTAGAAAGTAAAGCAGCGACAGAGAGCCGTGCGCACGCTGATCAATCGTCCACCAGTCCAAGCACCGCCACCTTTGAACAACGGGATACAGCGACGCCTAACAACAATGGATTGAACGCTTCACAGAATCCATTTGGTGGACAATCAATCGATATTAGCGATGATGATCTACCGTTTTAGTTTGAGAAAGAAGGAGTAAGCATGGCAAAAAAATTAGTCTGACGATGGATCTATTGATACCCGTAATTGCATTTATAGACGGGATTTCTTTGGGCGTCACTGAAAATCCTTTGGTAAATAGAATTGCGAAAGGATCACTATTTCTTGTATTCGTGTATCTTGTCTGTTCTTATCTTTTAAAAAGAGCAGGAAAGGATAATTCCTTTTGGCGATTGACTAAAGTCACAGTAGCAGCGACAGCTGTTATACTTACGGCTATTCTACCGCTTTATATGTAGAGTTAACGGGAAATCGTTGAACTTCTTGCGAAATATTGCTATAATGAACATGAAAAAGAGGAGTTGCGCTAACAACCCCTCATTAACAGCACCGATTAAAGAACGGTGGCAGAATATTAGTTATTTGGAAATAACCGCTGACCTGCTAAAGTAGACGGTTATTTCTTTTTGTCATTTTTAAGCATATTTACAATCAAACTAATCAAAGCAATGGTAAACATACCAAAACCAAGAATGGTTTGAATTGTCTCATATGCGGACAAAAGGCTTACTCCTTTCATAGATTTTAGCACTTACATTCATAAGCACCACCACCTTTCCAGAAGTCGCCACCGTCTTCAAACTTTACTGTCTTGACTATTATAGCATATCTAAAATCGAATAAAAATTCTCAATTTTAACTGTTTTTGCTATAATTTTAGCGAGGTGATCGTGATGAACAAATATGTTGGTTTGCTTGATAAAATCCGAGTAATAAAAACACAACCATTATTGGTTCGCTTTACTTTACAAACAATTCATGAATCGATTAATTGTGTAGTTGCAGATATTGAAATTATCGATAAATTGTTAATTATGGATGATGGAAAATACAATATTGCCGTCACAGGTCATTTCAATAAACGGAATCAATTAGTCATTGAATCGATGCAAATTAGAAACCCTGATCATTTTACGCGAGCAATGGGCATATAAATAAAAGAAGAGCTGCAATCCTAATGTAGGACTGCAGCTCTTTTTGTTTTACATAGAAACAGGAAGAAAGGGAAAGGCCTGTTTAGGAAGGCACAAGCGCCTTCTCAATTGAAAAACCTTTCTCTCACTCCAACCGCCACCGCCGTTCGAGAAGAAAGGAAGTGAACGTTGCACGTTCACTAAGATAAGGGGCCTTGCTTTGTAAGACAAAATAGGAAAAGCTTCCTCTCACCAAAAGGTTCGTTCCTGTTCGCTATCTCTTTATTGATTTGCCAGACCGGCAACAAGTTGCCTTTTATCACCAAAAAGCGACAAGGACAAGGGTAAATGGCACGCTGCGCGCCCTTGTCCTTGTCGCTTTTCGTTGATTCATTCTGGCCAACAAATCAATAAAGAAAGAACTAACGAAAGGAAGTAAAACCTTTCCTAAGAGGAGGCAGAATCAATCATGCGAAAGAAATTTGATTATTGGGGTGTTCCCTTCAGCGAATTATTCCCAAACTATCATGCACCACATACTGTCGAATGCGATTGTGGAGAAAGAGCGAAATGTATCAAAAGCTATTGTTTGTATCAATGTCCAACATGCGGGAAAAAATATACCTTGTCTTATGGCGATTATATTTTGATTGAGGAGAAAGGAAAGAAACGCTGATGAAAACACAACACAAATTATTGACTGTAAAAGAAGTCGTTCAAATTTTGGTGGACAAAGAAGTCATTTCTGAAAAAGTAGCAGAAGCTTTACTTATTCCGCGGTACTGGACGATAGAAACCCCTTTAGTAGAGGATGCACCGACTATGCTATTTGAAGACCTAGTGAAGATTGCAGGATGTGAACTGCATTATCAAGAAAACTTGGAAACTTATGAAAACGAATATTGGTTAACCAAATTAGAGAACTAAAAAGGAGAAAAAATATGGCTCAAAATTACTATGACGAATTTGTCAAATTACCTTTGGATAAAATGGCACAAAAAATGGAGGATATGACGTTCCTAGACAACGAAACACGTGTTCCAAAAAAACATTATAAAGAAAAATTGTCGGTAGCTGTGGAAGAAATGATTGAATTAGGTGTCGAAATGAATCTTATTGCGACGTACTATCGAACACTGGAAGAACTGAAAAAGCAAAATGCAAAATGGTTTTTCCAAGCCTTACTATGCTTGGAAGTAGGTGTCAAACCAAGCACTATTAAACCTTCTGAATATCAAGCTTTAGAACTAACGTATGCGAAATTTGTCGAAACGAAAAAAGCCAAGACTGTTTCAAGTGAATGGTTAGATTATTTTGAAAATATCAATAAGTATGGCGCCTATTACACCATGAAAAAGGAGGACAACGAAAATGAATAAGGTGATTTATCAACTAACAACGGATTCCATATCAACGATTTGAAAGAAAAAAAGGTCAATAATCATTTATACCGAAAAGTGAGAATGTGTGAAATAAGGACAAAAAAAGCCTAGTAACTAAGGGAATGGTTCTTATTTCGCACCAACCGCCCCCGCCGCTTAGGTGGTGCGAAATAAACGGGCAAAGCCCGATAACTTAAGAGAAAGAAGGTGATCCATTTGAACAAGATTATTCCCTTATTGTTAGTACTGTTTGTTGGTTTTAAGCCATTGTTCCACTTCTCTTGCTGTGTATTGGCTGCCCAAGTCAGTGTGTAGAATCATTCCTTCTGGAATGTGATAATGTATTTTTGCTTTATTCAATGTTTGGATGACACAATCCACAGTCATTCGTTTTGAAAATGTATAACTAATAATTTTTTTCGTGTGTAAATCCATGATTGAAGATAAGTAACACCAACCATTTTTCTTAGTAGGAATGTACGTAATGTCAGCTGCCCATTTCTCACAGATCGTTTCAGTAGAAAAGTCCTGATTTAAGAGATTCTCTTTTGAAATGATCGGTTTATTAGACCTTTGAGGTCTATATTTTTTAACTACAATCGACCTTAAATTTAATTGTTTCATTAGCTTTTGGACATGTTTAAGAGATACTGAAATCCCTTCTTTTAATAAAACTTGATGGATCTTTGTGGCACCATAGCGTTGTTTATTCGTAAAAAAAATTGTTGAAATCTTCTTTTTCAACTTATTATTTCTGATTTCTGTAGCTGTCAACGGTTTATTCTTATAAAAATAATAGACACTTCTAGGGATTTCTAATAACCGACACAACAAAGAAACAGTGTAATCCTTACACCATTTTTCAATAAATTGAACAAGCGAATTTAGGTTTTCCGAGAGAATATGGCTGCGGCTTTTTTTAAGATTTCAAGTTCCTCATTTAAACGAGCATTTTCTTTTCTCAGTTCAGCTACTTCTTTTCCAGTCAGTCCTGTGGACTGATCAGGTAAATATAAATTCTTCCATTTGTAAATCGTTGCTTCAGATAAGCCATATTCTTTCGCTAACCCTTGAACAGAACGTCCAGTTTGATTCAGTTCAACAATCATTTGTTTAAAATTTTCTTCATATCGGGTCATAAAAATTCATCCTCTCGTAGATAAGTTTAATTTATTCTTGTCTCTACGAAAAGCTGTCTAAGATTTGATACTAACACCAGGTTCCATGGAAGTTCGAATACCCAACAATTTAGTTTTTGCGCTACCACTATAAAGTAAATCAATAACAGTAATTGCCAAAGAATTAAAAAAACCCACTCCTACACCAAAGACAATCCTAGAAATTAATATTACATAGTAATTATCAATAAAGAAAGGTACCACACCTGCAAAACCGGCCAATAAAAGCCCTAATATTACAGTTTTTTTGATACCTATTTTTTTAGAAATAAAATTTGCAATTATTAAGGAAATGACAACTGAAAATTGTTGTACAGTACTTAAACTTTCAATAGCAGCCTCTGAAATATTATTATAATGGTTACTAATATCTGGCAACAGCGGAGAAATTGCCGGTCCTGTTGTGATAATAAGGGAAACGCTTAAAACCGATATTTTTGTTAATAAGTTTAATTTATTTTGTTTATTCATTCATATCAACCTTTCATTTACAAGAATAAAAGTAACGTTTAATATTTTTTAATTTTATGATTTGTCAAATTAAGCTAGAATAAAATGCTTCTTGTACATAGCTCAAAAATATTTCGATTGGTGTTCTGTAATTCAATGATTTTCTTGGAATATGATTACGTTGATTGCTGACACTGGAAATAAATGTCTGATTCACTTCTCTAAAATCCATTGATTTCGGCAGTCCATTACGACGCAGAATCCCGTTAGAATTCTCGTTTAATGGGCGTTGAGAAGGTGTTCCAGGGTCCGCAAAATATATATCAATATCATGTTGGTTACTAATGGCTTTCCAGTTAGAAAATTCTTTTCCACAGTCAAACGTAATAGATTTAAAGAAGTTTTTAGGGAAGCGAGAAAACCATTGATTAAGGGCAGTTTCAATCGGCTTATTATGTTGAAGATAATATGATTCTATCATTGTCAGTTCGTCTATGGTAAGATGTTTGTAGGTCATTTATGGTTACACTCCTTTGTTTTCTTTCGTCGGAAATACAATTTGAGTGTACCATAAATGCCTTTTTATTTTTCTAACTTAATTTTACAATTCGCGTAATTTAATGCGCTTTAAAGTAGTTTTTTATGATTTGCTTTTTATTAATTTGCTGGCTTTAATGAAATCACGTTGTATCCAGAATGAGATTAGCAGTGCCAATAGATCAATCAAAATAAAGGCAGCTAATGTCAAAGTATAATTGTGGAACAGTTGATGTGTTAATGATAATAGTAATGGTCCAACAACTCCGGCAGCAGCCCATGCTGTCAGTACATATCCATGAACAGCTCCTAATTCTTTAGTACCAAAGACATCACCTAAGTAGGCTGGGATGACAGAAAAGCCTGCTCCATAACAAGACATCAACAAGCATAATGCAATGACAAATAGGAGCGGTAATTTGAAGATGAGCATGGCTGAAAGCATTACAATATCGAGAATAAAAATGGCACTGAAAGTAGCAGGGCGCCCGATATAATCAGACAAAGTTGCCCATATCAAACGTCCAAAGCCATTGAAAAGGCCTATGATTCCAACCATAATTGCGGCTGTTTGGACAGACATGCCGGTCATACTTTGAGCCATGGGGGATGCAGCTGAGACAAGGCCGATCCCGCATGTAATATTGATAAAGAACATTATCCAAAGAAAAGTGAAGGATTTAGTTTTGAGGGCTTGGTTAGCTGTTAGCTCCGGTCCTCGGGTTAGACGTGTTCCCTTTTTTTGAGAAATGCTATTTTCAGTAGTGCTTGATAGTGCCAGATTTGGACGAACAATAAACTGTGCAGCGAGCAGCATAATAACAAAATAAAATGTTCCTAAGAGATAGAATGTTTGTTCAAGACCAACACTAGCCATTAGCTGTTGAGCAACAGGACCAGTCAGCATTGCTGCAAAACCAAATCCCATAATAGCTAACCCCGTTGCTAAACCGCGTTTGTCTGGAAACCATTTAATAATTGTTGATACAGGGGTAACGTATCCTGCTCCCAGTCCTAAGCCGCCTATGACACCATATGAGAGATATAATAGCCAAATTGAATTTTGATGGATAGCCCAACCAGTCATAATGGTTCCAGTTCCGTAAAGAAAGCTAGCAATAGTTCCCGTTAGTCTAGGGCCTATTTTTTCAACGACTTTGCCCATAAAGGCGGCTGACATTCCCAAGAAGAAAATAGCGATACTAAATGCAAGAGCGACTGAGGATTCTGCCCAACCATTTTGTTTTGCAATTGGATTAGTAAAAACACTCCAAGCATAAACGGAACCAATCATTAAATGAAACATGACACCTGCAAACGCAACAACATAGCGATTTGTTTTCAACAACAATTCCTCCATTTTTGATAGTATACGAACAATTTAAACGTTGTTCACAACCATTGTTGGCATATAAGAATAATATCACATTGATTATCACATTTAAACAATTAAATTTTAGTATAAGACGAATTTTAACGTTAGCTAATGAAAAGTACATTTAAGTTAGCTATAGTACTGGGAAAAAACAAATTACGGTTGCTGTTTTTGAACAAATAAAAAAGCACAGGGAACCTAAAGTGCTCCATAATTGTTAGACAAGAAATCTAACAGTTATGGAGCACTTTTTCTATGGTCAAATATAGTTCAGAATTAAAAGCAGAAGTCGTTAGTGAATATCTTCAAGGTGACATTAGTATCAGTCTTCTTTCAAAGAAACGTAACTTGCCTCGAATACAAGGGTAGATGGATACAAAACTTTCGTTTGAGCGGCGCAGACGCTCTTAAACGAAGAAGAGTTAAACGAAGTTTCTCAGTTGAGTTTAAAGTTGATGTGATAAACTACTATCAAACTCATGATGAAACTTTAGCCGAAGTATCCGCAAAATTTGATGTTAATTCTTGTCAAATCAGTCTTTGGAGGACAGCCTTCAATCAGTATGGTATAGAAGCCTTGAAGCCTCATCCGAAAGGCAGAAAAACCAAAGTGAAACATAATAAGAAGAAATTACGTAAGTTAGTAAACAAGAACGAAATCGATCAACTTCGTGAAGAATTGACGAAAAAGAATCAAGAATTATATGATGCAAAATTGGAGAACGAAATCTTAAAAAAATCAATGACCCTGTTCGGAACCTCAAAGGACGAAAGAAAACACAAATAGTTGATCAGATCAGGGTCGAACAAGAGTCTCTTCCGAAATCTAACCGGTATAAAGTCGGCGATATTCTTAAGACCATTGGACTTAATAAAGCGACTTATCATGATGAACGTAAACGTATCAAAAATTATGTAGATAAGTATGAAGATGTAAAAGTAGAGATACTAAAAATTGCCGAAAGCGGAAGATATCGCGGACGTCTAACCTACGGTTATCGTCGCGTTCAAGAAGAGCTCATTAAATTAGATATCCATCTATCAGACGCCGTAGTGCGTCGTTTGATGGATGAATTAAATGTTCAAGTAAGCCTTTATAACCGCCACAGAAATGGTAGATATTCATCTTATAAAGGTACAGTTGGAAAAGTGGCCCGTAACGTTCTACATCAGCATTTTAATGAAACCGTACCTTTCAAAGTATTACATACCGATGTTACACAAGTACGCTTGGCCGATACTAAGTAGGCTTACGTTTCAGCTATTACTGACGAAGCAAGTAAGGAAGTTTTAGCATTTCAAGTAAGTAATAGTCCTAACAGTAAACTAATTATGGATACACTCGATGAACTCACAGAAAATATTCCGGAAGGAATAAAACCAATAATTCATTCAGATCAAGGTTGGCATTATCAATTGAATTACTATACCGATGAACTCTCTGAAAAAAAATTTATACAAAGCATGTCTCGTAAGGGAAACTGTCTTGATAATGCGCCAATTGAAAGCTTCTTTCATCTTCTTAAAACAGAATGTCTTAATGGATTTCCACAGTGTAAAGATATTGGATAATTCAAGGAAATCACAAATAATTACGTCGATTGGTTTAACAATCGACGAATATCACAGAAAACAAAAGGCATGACTCCCTGCGAATACAGGGAACATGCCTTAGCAGTTTAAAAATATTCAATTTTGTCTAACTTTTGTGTTGCACTTTAAATGAGGTGATCTTTTTGAATCTTTTAAGAAATTATAGCTGCTAATGCAGCACCAGTCCGAGAGTTTTTATCGTTTAGGCTATCTTTTGGATGACCTTCAAAACAAACTTGACCGCCGAATTTACCAGCATCGGGTCCCATATCGACTAACCAATCGGCTCGTGAAATTAATTTCAGATTATGTTCAATCAGAATTAATGTATTGCCCTTATCAACCAATCCTTCAAATAAATCGATCAATTGTTGAGTATCCTGTAAGTGCAATCCGGTTGTTGGTTCATCTAAGAAATAGATTCGGCCGGTATGATTCAATTCCATTGCTAACTTAACACGTTGCACTTCACCACCAGATAAAGTGGTCATCGACTGGCTAAGATTCAAATAACCAAGTCCAACTTGGTGGAGTAGACTAACCTTTTTGTAGATATCTGGCACATCTTTGAAAAATTCTAAAGTGTCGTTGATAGAAAGACTTAGAACCTCAGAAATATCTTTGCCATGATAAGTGTATTGTAGTGCTTCTTGGCTATAACGTTTCCCATGACACAACTCACATTCTTGAACGATTGGATCCATGAATGCCATCTCGGTGATCATCACACCTTTACCTTTGCAACGGGGACAAGCACCTTTACCGTTATAACTAAATAGTTGTGTTGAAACGCCATTGTTGGCTTTACTGAAAAGCTTTCGTAGAGGATTTAAAATGTTCAAGTAAGTTGCAGGTGTAGAACGAATATTCAAACCTACAGAATCCTGACTCAAATCAATATAGTCTTGATCAGAAACTTGTTGTTTGAAAGCTTGGACTAAAGTACTTTTTCCAGAACCTGCTGGTCCAGATATCACGGTCATTACACCTTGAGGGATTCTGGTAGATACGTCTTTTAAATTATGAGAAGTTACATGATTAACATTTAGCCAAGATTGAGGTTCACGAGGCTTTGGGAAAGTGATTTTTTCTCGTAACATTTTACCCGTAATCGTATCTGACCGTAATAGTTCGTCGTAGGTACCAGTGAAAGTTACTTGACCACCATTTTTGCCGGCTTGTGGTCCCATTTCCACGACATAATCTGCTGTCGAAATAATGGCAGGGTTGTGATCAACTAGGATAATGGTATTGCCATGTTCCTTGAGCTTTTTTAAGGATTGGGTAATTAATTTAATATCGTGAGGATGGAGTCCTACACTTGGTTCATCGAGTACGTAAACTAAATCGGATAGGGAACTCGTCAAATATTTGGCAATTTTAATTCGTTGAGCTTCTCCACCAGATAGAGTATCAGTTCCACGGCCAAGGGAAAGATAACCTAAACCGATGTCGACCAAAGCTTGAACTTTACTATGTAGTTCACGCACCATTGTTTTAGCCTTGGGGTCCGAGATATTATCCAAAAATTTTAGGACACTTACTAAATCCATATCGCTGACTTCTGCAATATTTTTGCCAGCAATTTTACCAGTTAGAGCCTTTTTGTTCAGACGTGTTCCATGACATACTGGGCAAGGTTTTCGAGTGACAATCTTTGATAAGGCAGCTTCATGATGACGACCTGAGGCACTATGAATAACAGAGCGAAGCATACGTGGAACTAGTCCTTCATATAATGCCGTACGGCCCCAATTTGCCGGTGGATTTTTTAATTTTTGTTGCGGAGCGTGCATGAATAAATCATATTCTTCATCGGTGTAGTCTTTAATTTTTTTGTCTAAATCAAATAATCCACTGTTGCCATATTCCTTCCAACGCCAAGTTCTCGGTTGAAAACCGGCAAAAGTCATTGCACCTTCATTGAGTGATTTATTAGGATCAATTAATTGACGTTCATCTATGTCGTCAACAAAGCCTAATCCCTGACATTTTGGACACATTCCCTGAGGTAGGTTAAAGGAAAACCATTCAGAATACCCAACCCAAGGCTGTCCAATTCGAGAAAACATCAAACGTAAGACGGAATAGATGCCGGTGTAGGTTGCCAGAGTAGATCGAGAATTACGACCAATAGGCTTCTGTTCAACCACAATTGCCACTGGTAAGTTGTCGATTCGGTTCACTTCAGGTTGACCGTATTTAGGCAAATATTGTTGGGTGAAACTAGGAAAAGTTTCATTCAATTCACGTCGGGAAACAGCGGCTAATGTATCAAAAACTAAAGAGGATTTACCAGACCCAGAAAGACCAGCAAATACAGTCGTTTTATGCTTAGGAATATCTAAACTGACATCCTTTAAGTTATTTTCTTGAGCTCCATGGATAGAGATAGTCCCATCTGCAAATAAATCAGTCATAAAAACCTCCAACAGTAAATTTATAATTCCATTATACATAGAAATCTCGTTTAACAAAAATAATCGGGTCTAGAATTTTTGGTGTTGGAAAGTATTTCCATTCCAAAAATACTAGGCCCTAATTTAAAAAGCCATTGATAATGGATCAAAAACGGCCACTAGGGTATACCCTGTTGGTCCTAAAATGTTATTCTATATGGACATAAATGAATAACTGATAAAGAAATAATAAACTTAGCAAAAAACAAAGATATTACAAAATTAAATAATTGAACCTATATAGTAAGAGTACCTAAACTCAATTAGATACTCTTTCAAAAAAATATAATGGTACTTATTACAACTCAAAGTCCCGACCATGCTTTGGGAGTTTTTACTTCAGCAAGTAACTCCAATAAAACTTTTGGTGTGGAAAAGCCGTTTCTAATAGTGAACCCACTAATTGCAGGTTGAAATTCTTTCTTATAATCATAATAAAATTCACCTTTAGCAGCACTATCTTTTATTTTTTCTTAATTGTCAAATTAAGTTAGACAGATCATCAATACTTACGTAACTCAAAAATACTTCCAAAGGTGTTCGATAATCCAGTGATTTTCTAGGAATATTATTTCGTTTAGATGCGACAGATTGAATAAAAAATTCATCTACTGAATTGAAATCCATAGATTTCAATAAACCATCTCTACGTAACAATCCGTTAGAATTCTCGTTTAGGCCTCTTTGAGACGGCGTTCCTGGATCAGCGAAATAAATGGCAATATCATTGACATTACTGATCTGTTTCCAATTTGAAAATTCCTTTCCACAATCAAAAGTGATGGATTTGAATAGGTTTTTCGGTACAGATTCAAACCATTGATTTAATTTTTTTTCAATATCAATCGCTTGTCTACCACACGGTTTCAATGTGATGATAACTTTTGATAATCGTTCAACTAAGGTAATTACAGCACTTTTATGTTTCAGACCTACGATAGTGTCACCTTCAAGGTGACCAAACTCATTTGAGAATTGGCTATAATCCTTTTCACGTTCATGAATAGAGCGGCGGAAAGTTTGTTTTCCACGTCTTTCTTGATGTCCATTCGGTTTACGCTTGCCTTTCATCGGTAAGTCAGAAGAATCAAATAGCCCCTTTTTGAACATACGATAAATGGTACGAGCAGAACAACTAATAGGAAACGCTGCACGACCAACAATCACATCGGGTGTCCATCCTTGAACAACCTTTCTTTGAATATATTCTGATTGTTCCTCGGGTAAAACAAGCGGACGTCTACCACAGTTTGATTTGTTTTTCTTATACTGTTGATAATATTCTAAGGCTGATTTTCCTTGCTTGAAGAACAGATATACTTTATGGATCGTTTGTCTTGAACGATTCAAGCAATGGGCAGTTTTAGCAACAGATTGATTCATTTTGAAATAAGACTCTATTATTACAAGTTCATCCGTTGTAAGATGGGTATAGGTCATTTGTACTCACTCCTTATAATTCTTTGGTCGGAACTATTTTGAGTGTAGCACAAATGACTTTTTTAGTTGTCTAGCTTAATTTTACAATCGGCGTTTTCTAAAATTTCACATAGATTTTTATCTTTTTTAATTTCTGGGGTGGCTAATGCAGTTTCAGTTAATTCTAGAATTTTGTTGAAGGATTTATTATTTTTCATAATAGGATATTAATGTCCCATACCTGCCAAGCCAGAAGCCCAGCCACTAATAACAATTCCTGCAATATTTTCTTTAGCTTCTCCCCAATTAACCCAGCACTTACTATTATTACAATAAATACCATTATCATATGAACGCGTAGCTGCATCAACTTTTGTACCAAAATTCGTCACAACTAATCCAAACTTTCCAATAAGAGTTAAACTAAATAATTTTTTTCTAATAAATCAATACCTCCTTTTTTCTAAAATAATTATAAATAATTTTCAGAAAAATTTGATAATTATATCATAAAAAGTTTTTTTGAAAGCATAATTGCAATAAAAAATCATTATTAAAACTAATCCCATTTTTATTCTAATCCGAAACACTAAAATACAAGAAAAAACCCGTGGTGCTAGTTAATTTTTTCCTAGAGGAAAATGTCTAAACATGTTGGTAAATCAACAAAAAAACGCATATATTAGTCTCAAAACTCCCAAGAAATGAGGACTACATATGCGTTCATCAAAATATACTGAACATTATACAGATACTTTTATAACATTCAAGGAAATTATGAGAACTGTTTCTAACATATACCACAATTGTGTACCAGATAAGATTAAAAACCGAAGAAATACTGATAAACTGAAGCAACGCGATACAGTGATTATTGCTTGTGTTATATGGGGCATAATTAATGGCTATACTAGCCAAAGAGCCACGTATAGAGCGGTTTGTTCCGTCTTATTTCCTAATGGTGACTTTCCTAGTAGGAGTCGATTCACTCGCTTAAGTTCAAACTTAGCTTACACTATCAAGATTATTCGATACTTTTTCATCAAGAAGCTCACCAAAGGTGAACTAGTCGGAATTATAGATAGTTTTCCTAGTCCATTATGTAAACCAGTTAGAAATAGACAAGCAAAACTATTGAATCAAATAGCCAAAGTTGGCTATAACTCAACAAAAAAATCTTATTTTTATGGTCTTAAAATTCATATGATCGTTACTAAGACTGGCTTTCCGATTACTTACTCAATCACGAATCCAGGTGTCCATGACGTGAAAGTGTTAGAGACTTTATCGGAAGAAGCGAATCTTCCCAATATCCTAGGGGACAAAGGATATATTAGCCATAAAATCCATGAAAAGCTTGCCCTTAAGGGCATTACTATATCCGTTCCGCCACGTAAAAACATGGATAAATCAGAAAAACTAGACCACAGCTTACTTGGAAAACAAAGAAAAACAGTTGAGACTGTTTGTTCTTCCTTAGAAAAATTAGGTTGTCAAAATTTCAACTCACGTTCTGTTAAAGGGCTAGAGAGTAGATTTGAAAGCATATTACTGGCTTACAGTGTTCTATTAAGTCGAGCACAACGACGTTTTGAAGGAACTTTGAAATATTCTTTAGGATATTAAAATTAACTAGCACCACGGGTATATAGATATATTTTTAACGTGTACAATTGATTCATTCCGATACAAATGAAATGAAGGCAAATAATATTAAATTAGGCGAATGTTTATTTTTTTTTAGGTTTGTCTAATATTTTACTTTAATTTAATAAAAAAGAGGTGTATACTTATGATATTTTTAAAGGAAGGTGGAAATATTTTGAAAGATACAACAAGTCAGTCCAATAAAGAGCACAAACATCGATTAATTCAGCATGCGAATGGTCCCTCTTTAGAGGAAATTAACGGAACAGTCGAGGTACCCAAAGGAAAAGGCTTTTGGAAAACCCTGTTCGCCTATTCTGGACCGGGAGCATTAGTTGCTGTGGGATATATGGATCCAGGCAACTGGTCTACTTCGATTACGGGTGGGCAAAACTTCCAGTATTTATTAATGTCGGTCATTTTAATGTCTAGTTTAATTGCAATGCTATTACAATATATGGCTGCTAAATTGGGAATTGTTAGTCAAATGGATTTAGCTCAAGCAATTCGAGCGAGAACGAGTAAAAAACTAGGAATCATTTTATGGATTTTAACGGAATTAGCGATTATGGCAACAGATATTGCGGAAGTAATTGGCGCATCAATTGCTCTTTATTTACTTTTTAATATTCCGCTTGTCGTCGCAGTCTTTATTACGGTATTTGATGTTTTATTATTATTGTTGTTAACGAAAGTTGGTTTTAGAAAAATTGAAGCAATAGTTGTCTGTTTGATTTTTGTAATTCTTTTTGTGTTTGTTTATCAAGTAGCGTTGTCTGATCCTAATTGGGGGGATGTACTTAAAGGATTGGTTCCGACTGGTGAAACGTTCTCCTCTACACATTCAATTGGTGGTCAAACGCCTTTAACTGGTGCATTAGGAATTATTGGTGCAACCGTTATGCCTCATAATTTATATCTACATTCGGCTGTGTCTCAGACTCGAAAGATAAATCGTACGGATGAAGATGAAATCGCAATGCTGTACGATTTTCAACATGGGATTCTAACATTCAATTGACTCTCGCTTTTTTTGTTAACTCCTTATTGCTCATAATGGGAGTTGCTGTTTTTAAAACAGGGGCAGTGAAAGATCCATCATTCTTTGGGTTGTATGAGGCTTTATCAAATCCGGATACATTGAGTAACGGAATTTTAATCACCGTTGCAAAATCAGGTCTTCTTTCTACATTATTCGCAGTCGCGTTACTAGCTTCTGGACAAAATTCAACGATTACCGGAACTTTAACTGGACAAGTAATTATGGAGGGATTCATTCACATGAGAATGCCAATTTGGCTAAGACGTTTAATTACGCGTTTGATTTCAGTTATCCCAGTGTTAATCTGTGTAATTATTACAAGCAGGCAAGGAACGATTCGGGAGCACACAGCGTTAAATACACTAATGAATAATTCACAAGTCTTCTTAGCTTTTGCGTTACCATTTTCGATGGTACCATTATTAATGATGACCAATAGTGAGGTGGAAATGGGAAGCCGGTTTAAAAATTCGATAGTTATTCGGATACTAGGATGGGGTTCAGTAATTGGATTGACATATTTAAATTTGATTGGATTGCCCGGCCAAATTGAAGGTTTTTTTGGTGAAAAGGTGACATCAAGCCAACTTGTACTAGCTGATTCTATTGCCTATGTCATTATCGTCGCAGTATTACTACTGTTAGCGTGGACAATTATTGAACTGTATAAAGGAAATAAAAAATATAATCAATTAATTAATGAAAGGTAAGATGCACTATGGAAGGATTTGATGAATTTAAAAATATTTTAGTTGGGGTAGATGAATCAGAAGGAGCTCAAAAAGCCTTTCAATATGCTGTAAAGCAAGCGAGTAAAACTGGAGCCGCATTACTGATTGCCTCAATTTTAGAAATTGAAGAGTTGAATGTTTATGAAGCGTTAGACCCTGAGTACTTGAGCCAGAAACGAAGTCAATTGTTACTTAATTTGGAAAAGTACAAACAATATGCAGAAAATAGCGGTGTAAAAAACATTCAGCTGTACAGTGGAGAAGGTGATCCGGCCGAGGAAATTACTAAGACGATTTTGCCAGCAACATCTGCAGATATCTTAATCATTGGATCGCGATCAATGCATGGAATTAAAGGATATTTTGGTTCGCATGCTACTTATATGGTTAAAAATTCTCCAATCTCAATTACAGTTATTAAGTAAATATTGCAGATAATATGTATTTGGGTCAATATCTTGGACAAATTTTAATATAGATGGTTATGCTATTTCTTGGATTTGAGTCAATATCTTGGACACATTTTAGTAGAGACGGTTAAGCCATTTTTTCTTTTGCTAATTCTTCAAATTCCTGTGGGGTTAGATAGTGAATCGAGCTATGGATTCGATTTCGGTTATAAAATCCTTCAATGTAGCTAAATAGCTTGAAAGTCGAAAGATATTATCATATAATGAGCTGCACTGCTTATTTTTATTAATTATCGAAAGGAAAAAAACAAGATTGGGAATCAATGGGAAAAAGAGGATATCGGTATTTGGGTTAGGTTATGTTGGTCTAGCGAATTCATTGTTATTAGGTCAGCATGAAGAGGTGGTGGGCTATGATATTGATAGTCACAAGATAACATTATTGGAACAAGGTGGCTCACCTTTAATCGATGATTACATCGAGAAATTTATTAAAGAGAAACGTTCGAATGTGAGCTATACTAGTGATTTTGAGCAGGCGGTTTTACATGGAGAGTATTTGGTGATTGCAACGCCAACAGACTATGATGAATCAACAGATTATTTTAATACATCGTCTATTGAAGACGTGATTGAAAAAGCAATTCAAATCAAAGCTGATGCGAAGTTCATTATCAAATCTACGATTCCAATCGGCTATGTTGCAACCCTAAAAAAACAATTTCCAAGTGTTCAAACTATTATTTTTTGTCCTGAGTTTTTGAGGGAAGGAACAGCACTGTATGACAATCTTTATCCGTCTAGGATCATCATTGGTGATACAACTGATGCAGCAAAAGAAATAGGTGCTTTATTTTTGAGAAATGTCTGGGATAAGGAAGTGCCTGTGCTATACACTGGTGAAACAGAGGCGGAAGCAATCAAGTTATTTGCCAATACTTACTTAGCCCTTCGTGTCGCTTATTTTAATGAATTAGACACTTTTGCGCAGATAAATGGACTTGAATCTCGACAAATCATTGAAGGAATGGGATTAGATGCGCGCATCGGTTCTCACTATAACAACCCAAGTTTTGGTTATGGTGGCTATTGTTTGCCTAAAGATACCAAGCAGTTAAAACAAAATTATCGTCAAGTCCCTGAGAGATTAATTTCAGCGATTGTTGCATCAAATGATGTTCGAAAAGATTTTGTTGCTGATAAAATTATGGCGAAAAACCCTAAAACAGTCGGTATTTATCGTTTAACGATGAAGCATGGTAGCGATAACTTTAGATATAGTGCGATTCAAGATGTTATGACAAGACTACAATCTAAGGGTGTTGAAATTGTTATTTACGAACCAACTTTAAGTGCGCCAAATTTTAAGGGAATTCAACTTGTGCATAGTTTAGAAGACTTTAAACAGGCGGCTGAGATTATAGTTGCCAATCGATGGGATGAAAACCTACGCGACGTTGCACATAAAGTGCACACTCACGATGTATTTGTGAGAGATTAAAATATAAAATCTATCAAATGGATTAATGGAGAGAAAATGTTAAACTTTTTAAGTATATTTTTATTGGTTTATGGTGTGCTTGCTATTTCGCACATTGTATTTCAAATTATTCTATGTCATAGTGACCATAGACGACAGAACAAGAAATCATTTAAGGATTTCCATAGTAACTATAAGGCTAGTGTTTCGGTCATAGTGCCTGCCTATAACGAAGTACCACAAATTTTGAAGAATTGTATTGATTCTATTGTGGCACAAAAAATACCTGACCTCGAGATTATTGTTGTTGATGACGGCTCAAAAAATCGTGAAGAATTGATTGAAAAAGTCTATAACACTTATCAATCGAATCCAAATGTTAAAATTTTATTGCCTGATGAAAACAAAGGCAAGCGTCACTGTCAAAAACTTGGATTTGATATTGCTAAAGGTGATATTATTGTCACAGTGGATTCAGATACCTTACTACATGATGAGAATGCTGTTGAAAAATTAATTCAGCGTTTTGCTGATAAGAAAGTTGGTGCTGTCACAGGTGATGTTCGAGTCGAAAACAAGAATACAAACATCTTAACACGTCTTATTACGTATCGCTATTGGTCTGCTTTTCACCAAGAGCGAGCAGCTCAAAGCCGCTTTCACGTTGTCATGTGTTGCTCTGGACCATTTTCAGCCTATCGTAAAGAAATAATTGAGGAAGTTAAAGAGAAGTACATTACACAATATTTCTTAGGCGAAAATTGTACCTATGGAGATGACCGTCATTTGACAAATTTGGTTCTTGAAGCAGGCCATGAAGTTGCTTTCCAAAGTGATAGTCAAGTTTATACTTTTGTTCCTGAAACAATTGGTGGGTATATCAAACAGCAAGTAAGATGGAATAAAAGTTTCTATCGTGAGATGCTCTGGACGATTAAGTTTGCACATAAGCATCCTGCTTATATGATGTATGATTTGGTCATGCAATTTATCTTACCGTTTATGTTGGTTGTGTCTTTAATCGCTATGGCTGTCCAAACAATTTTGTATCAGAATTTCGGACATTTATATCAGTATTTGATTATTTTGATTCTGATTGCTATTTTCCGTTCACTGTATGGTATTTATAGAACTAAAGATGTTGGATTTTTACTCTTTGTTATCTATGGCTTTATGCACGTACTAATTTTATTACCTGTTAGATTCTATGCACTATTCACATTGAAATCGACAAAATGGGGAACGCGATAAATCTTACCCATAACACTATTTTAAAAAAACAGCTTGCGTAAGAAAGCTGTTTTTTTTTCATTAAATAAATCGAATTGACAAAAAGGTTCTGTTGCAAAGTTTTCCAAAAAATCTATTTTAGTGTAAAATTGAGAAAAAAGACAGAGAGGACAGAGTAATGAATGATTTTAAAGGCAAACAATTCCAAAAAGACGTCATTATTGTCGCTGTTGGTTACTAGCTGCGTTACAATCTAAGCTATCGTGAAGTTCAGGAATTGTTATATGATCGTGGAATAAATGTTTGTCATACTACGATTTATCGTTGGGTGCAAGAGTACATCAAAGTCCTCTATTATCTTTGGAAGAAGAAAAATAGACAATCCTTCTATTCATGGAAAATGGACGAAACCTATATCAAAATTAAGGGACGTTGGCATTATCTTTATCGTGCAATTGATGCGGATGGCTTAACCTTAGATATCTGGTTACGAAAGAAACGGGATACGCAAGCAGCCTATGCTTTCTTAAAACGACTCCATAAACAGTTTGGTGAGCCGAAAGCAATTGTGACCGATAAAGCACCTTCTCTTGGCTCCGCCTTTAGAAAGTTACAGAGTGTGGGTTTATATCCTAAGACAGAGCACCGAACTGTGAAGTATCTTAACAATTTAATAGAACAAGACCATCGACCTATTAAACGACGGAATAAATTTTATCAAAGTCTCCGTACAGCCTCTTCCACGATTAAGGGCATGGAGACCATTCGAGGAATATATAAAAAGAACCGAAGAAATGGAACGCTCTTCGGCTTTTCGGTGTCTACTGAAATCAAGGTATTAATGGGAATAACAGCCTAAGATATTTGGAGTTCAGAGAGAGCGCGTTTGATTTTCAAACTTCGCAACAGAACAAATAGGGTTAATCTCATCAAGAAAAGGAGTTAGAAACAGTTGCGAAAATATATGATCTACCTCAGCAGTTTATTGGTCACATTTATCCTGAGTTATGCGACGATTACTTGGCTGATTATGCCCGTTCTCACTCGCTATCAAAGCCTGGCTAGGTTGATTAACCACTTTGACTATACCGCATTAACTTTAATACTCTTATTAACGCTGATTATCTGGTTGTTTGGCATCCAGTATCACCTCAAACATTTTTCAGTTATTTATCTCTATCTTGCTTTCAGTGTGTATTTATTACTGTTATTCATGGTGCTTTTTACTAAAACAACGGATTTTCAGGCGATATCACTGAATCCTTTTGACTTTATAAAAGCGGATACCAGAACGATTCAAGAGGCAGTGCTAAATATTATCTACTTCATTCCTTTAGGTGGCCTTTACTGTATCAATACTGATTTCAAACAGTTTGTCATTGTCAGTTTGGTCACACTTTTAGGAATTGAAACCATTCAATTTATCTTTTATTTGGGCACATTTGCCATTAGTGATATTATCTTGAATTTTTTGGGTTGTTTGATTGGGTATTATTGGTGTTAGTATCAAATCTTAGACAGCTTTTCGTAGAGACAAGAATAAATTAAACTTATCTACGAGAGGATGAATTTTTATGACCCGATATGAAGAAAATTTTAAACAAATGATTGTTGAACTGAATCAAACTGGACGTTCTGTTCGAGGGTTAGCGAAAGAATATGGCTTATCTGAAGCAACGATTTACAAATGGAAGAATTTATATTTACCTGATCAGTCCACAGGACTGACTGGAAAAGAAGTAGCTGAACTGAGAAAAGAAAATGCTCGTTTAAATGAGGAACTTGAAATCTTAAAAAAAGCCGCAGCCATATTCTCTCGGAAAACCTAAATTCGCTTGTTCAATTTATTGAAAAATGGTGTAAGGATTACACTGTTTCTTTGTTGTGTCGGTTATTAGAAATCCCTAGAAGTGTCTATTATTTTTATAAGAATAAACCGTTGACAGCTACAGAAATCAGAAATAATAAGTTGAAAAAGAAGATTTCAACAATTTTTTTTACGAATAAACAACGCTATGGTGCCACAAAGATCCATCAAGTTTTATTAAAAGAAGGGATTTCAGTATCTCTTAAACATGTCCAAAAGCTAATGAAACAATTAAATTTAAGGTCGATTGTAGTTAAAAAATATAGACCTCAAAGGTCTAATAAACCGATCATTTCAAAAGAGAATCTCTTAAATCAGGACTTTTCTACTGAAACGATCTGTGAGAAATGGGCAGCTGACATTACGTACATTCCTACTAAGAAAAATGGTTGGTGTTACTTATCTTCAATCATGGATTTACACACGAAAAAAATTATTAGTTATACATTTTCAAAACGAATGACTGTGGATTGTGTCATTCAAACATTGAATAAAGCAAAAATACATTATCACATTCCAGAAGGAATGATTCTACACACTGACTTGGGCAGCCAATACACAGCAAGAGAAGTGGAACAATGGCTTAAAACCAACAAAATAAGGCATTCTTATAGTAGAAAAGGAACACCTTATGATAATGCTGGAATCGAATCTTTCCATGCCTCATTGAAAAAAGAAGAAGTCTACACGACTAGCTACTCAGATTTTGAAGAAGCAAATCGAGCGCTATTTAGCTACATTGAAGGATTTTATAACCGAAATCGAATCCATAGCTCGATTCACTATCTAACCCCACAGGAATTTGAAGAATTAGCAAAAGAAAAAATGGCTTAACCGTCTCTACTAAAATGTGTCCAAGATATTGACTCAAATCCAAAATTGAAGAAATGAAAAAGTTCGGCGCAGAAAAAATTTTCATCGAGAAACAATCTGGAGCAACGATTACTCATCGACCGATTTTCCAGGAAGCTTTAGAGTTTGTCCGAGACCAAGATATTTTTATTGTCGAAGCAATCGACCGACTTGGAAGAAATTACGACGAAATCATTGCTTCAGTCAATTACCTAAAGAAGAAAAACGTGCAGCTGATCATCACCAGTCTACCGATCATGGCTGAAGCAATTGGCAATCCTCTTTTGGATAAATTCATTAAAGATTTAATCATCCAAATTTTGGCCATGATTGCAGAGCAAGAGCGTACCGAATCTAAACGACGCCAGGCGCAAGGCATTAAAATTGCAAAAGCAAATGGCGTCTATAAAGGTCGTCCAAAACTCTATAGTGCAGATACAAAAAATCCTCAACGATGTTTAGTTTATGAAAACATCGTTAAGGATTTAAATGAGGGCATAGCTATTTCAAAAATTGCTAAAAACTACAATATTACTAGACAAACTATTTACAGAATTAAGAATGATATTGAGTATAACAGTAATCAAATGAATTAAAAAAGTTCTTTATACATTAAAATTTCTTCTTTTAACTCATCAATTCTAGGAGATCTAACATCAGAATCAGCAATTGCATTTAATAACTCATCAATATTTTCTTTATTCGCTAGTAAAGGATCATAGTATTTTATATTCTTTTTAATTAATTCCAGAGTTTTTATATTTTGTTCTTTGTAATTAGCTAGAATTTCTTCTACAGTTTCGCCTGAAATCATAGCCATATCTGAACCAGTATTGATTCCTTTGAATGGATAAGGTTCTTTATCATATGCCTTTATCATTTCTACTAAATCATCATATCCTAAGTGTTTTTTAACATACAGCATAAAATTTATTAATGTAAAAAATGGCATTGAAGAATAGTCTGGAAATATAAATTGAAACAGTTTGTTCGCAAAATATTTATCATCATCATTGCTTTCTGGTGACACTGACAGGCTGCTAAGCCACTTTAAATACAATTCAAATATAATTATTTGTTTTTGTGAATTATCTTCATTCTCATCATAAATAAGTTTATCGGGTAAAAGATTATCTAAGTTATCTACTAAAGATAGGCTATTAGCTTTCTTGGCATAAGATATTAATTTTAAAATATTATTATTTAGGAATAATCTATATTCTTCTCCAGATAATTCTTCTAAAAATTGTGATAGGAATTGATTATATCTGTTACTAGAATTCCAATTAAAAATAGAGTTTTTTGTATAGATATCGAAAAAATCATTTACTTTTTTTATATCTATATTCTTTCCTTCAAGATACACACATTTTATTTCGGAATAAATAAATTTGGATAAACGCTCATAAACATCATAATCGATAGTATTGTACGTATTTATTTCATCAAATTTATTCATGTCTATACTAGTGAAAAAGATAGACATAAATTCTAATTTTTTTTCATAGTCTTTATTTTCTTCACATTGATCTATATACATATCCATCAGATCGATTTCTTCTATCTCTCCATGTTGATCCACTGAATTCCATATGAGAGACCATATTTCTTTCTGAACAGCTTCATTCTTGGATAAGTTACTAATATATCTTTTCCTACATTCTGTTCTATATTTAACGGTTTCACTAGAATTGTTTTTTGAATAAGTACGCTTGTTAATAATCCAAAAATAGCACCTAACTAACGATAGAATAGATAAGCTTATGCCGATTACATATAAAAGAAGTACTATACAGTTAAGTTTTCTATAAAACTCATTACTTGCTGAATTTGTTTGATAGAAAAGTAAAGGCAATGTTAACAATATTAGTCCAAAAGACAGTTTTTTTATTTTTATAACTTGATCAAATACTACCATTTTATCCCAATCAACAGCATTCTCATTTTCAAATAAAAATGTAGCAATTGGTATAAATAATGCCAACACTGTACTTGTTATATTCCATAAAAATCCCGAATCCATAATTATTTTCCTCCTATATAAAATTTGTAAAATGTAAATATAATTACTCAATTATCTTTTTAAAAGCTTCCTCCATTAATATAATATTATCATCCAAATCGTCGATGTTGGGAGCGTCAATAATTTTGTGTAAATAACTCGTCCTTCTGCAAAATAATGGGTTACTCAGTAAACATTGAAGCTAATGTATCCGTCACTTGTTGGAAGCCTTTATGGCTTCTATTTAAGAATTTTTGATTGTATGTATCAAAGATGGATACTAGGAAACGCTCTAGTGATTCTTCATTTTGAAACTGATCTTTTCTGCGGCTGTATTTCTTGATTTGTTTATTGAAAGATTCGATTAAATTAGTTGAGTAAATGCTTCGGCGGATACCAGGCGGAAACTCATAAAAAGTCAATAAATCTTGATTTTTTATCAGTGACTGCGTCACTTTAGGATAAGTTTTCTGCCACTTCTCAATCATACTCCCTAAAAAGGTATTTGCCTCTTCCTTTGAGCTAGCTTGATAAACAGCCTTAAAATCATCACAGATTTCTTTTCGATCTTTGACACGTACTTTATGAGCAATATTACGGGAAACGTGAACACAGCAATGTTAGTATTTAGCTTTAGGATAAATCTGGTGAATCGTATCTTTCATGCCTTTTAAGCCATCGGTAATAAACAGTAAGACATCATGAACCCCTCTGGAGTAAATGTCCTGTAACAACTCATTCCAAACGTAGGTCGATTCAGTCGGAGCAATCGCATAACTTAGTACTTCTTTAGTGCCGTCTTCTCGTATACCAATGGCAATATAGATTGCTTCTTTGGAGACGGTTTGCCGTTTTAAAGGAATATAAGTAGCATCCATGAAAATAGCGACATACTTATCATTTAGAGTTCTAACTTTAAATGCATTTACTTCTTCAGTCAGCACTTTAGTCATGTTGGACATGGTTTGGGGCGTGTAGTGATGCCCATACATTTTCTCAATCAAGTCTGCGATTTCCGACATGGTAATACCTTTTCGGAAGAGGTGAATGATGGTCTCCTCTAAGGTATCATTCGTCCGTCTATAAGCAGGAACAGTCTGTTGCTTGAACTCGCCGTTGCGGTCGCGCGGAATCTGGAGATGAAGTTCCCCGTACTCGGTCTTGACCGTACGGTCATAGGAGCCGTTACGAGAATTACCCGTGTTAAAACCAATACGATCGTACTTTTCGTAATCGAGGAAAGCCGTTAACTCCGTTTTGAGAAGCGTATTGACAGCTTTTTCCAAATGGACACGGAATAATTCATTCAAATCGCCTTTGTTCGCTAGAGTCTTTAGAATTTCTGTAGTAAAATCGTTCATATGGAAGTCCTCTTTTCTGTGAATGTGTTGTGGTAACTCTATTCTACAGAAGGGACTTCCTTTTTTCTATTTACACAAAATATTTTACACTCTCTCGATGTTACATCTATAGAATTCTTTTATTACTTTCAAAGTATCTAAAGTTATCACAAATGATAGTTTTTCCAATACATGTATTTGTAACGCTGATTCTATTCCAATATTTGATGCAATATGATTAATAGTGCCAGTTCCATGAACATCCATTGATCCAATTCCATATATAGAAAAATATAGAGATTTGTCGATATTAAGTCTTTTCATCAACTTCAGTATGCTTGTTTTCTTTTCTTGGTCTAAATCGTACCAATGCCTATTGTCCCATCTTTTTGTTCCTTTATACTTAAATAATTTTTTCTGTTCATTCTTGTAATACGTAATTATATCATATGATTTGTCAAATTAAGCTAGAATAAAATGCTTCTTGTACATAGCTCAAAAATATTTCGATTGGTGTTCTGTAATTCAATGATTTTCTTGGAATATGATTACGTTGATTGCTGACACTGGAAATAAATGTCTGATTCACTTCTCTAAAATCCATTGATTTCGGCAGTCCATTACGACGCAGAATCCCGTTAGAATTCTCGTTTAATGGGCGTTGAGAAGGTGTTCCAGGGTCCGCAAAATATATATCAATATCACCCGTGGTGCTAGTTAATTTTAATATCCTAAAGAATATCTCAAAGTTCCTTCAAAACGTCGTTGTGCTCGACTTAATAGAACACTGTAAGCCAGTAATATGCTTTCAAATCTACTCTCTAGCCCTTTAACAGAACGTGAGTTGAAATTTTGACAACCTAATTTTTCTAAGGAAGAAAAAACAGTCTCAACTGTTTTTCTTTGTTTTCCAAGTAAGCTGTGGTCTAGTTTTTCTGATTTATCCATGTTTTTACGTGGCGGAACGGATATAGTAATGCCCTTAAGGGCAAGCTTTTCATGGATTTTATGGCTAATATATCCTTTGTCCCCTAGGATATTGGGAAGATTCGCTTCTTCCGATAAAGTCTCTAACACTTTCACGTCATGGACACCTGGATTCGTGATTGAGTAAGTAATCGGAAAGCCAGTCTTAGTAACGATCATATGAATTTTAAGACCATAAAAATAAGATTTTTTTGTTGAGTTATAGCCAACTTTGGCTATTTGATTCAATAGTTTTGCTTGTCTATTTCTAACTGGTTTACATAATGGACTAGGAAAACTATCTATAATTCCGACTAGTTCACCTTTGGTGAGCTTCTTGATGAAAAAGTATCGAATAATCTTGATAGTGTAAGCTAAGTTTGAACTTAAGCGAGTGAATCGACTCCTACTAGCAAAGTCACCATTAGGAAATAAGACGGAACAAACCGCTCTATACGTGGCTCTTTGGCTAGTATAGCCATTAATTATGCCCCATATAACACAAGCAATAATCACTGTATCGCGTTGCTTCAGTTGATCAGTATTTCTTCGGTTTTTAATCTTATCTGGTACACAATTGTGGTATATGTTAGAAACAGTTCTCATAATTTCCTTGAATGTTATAAAAGTATCTGTATAATGTTCAGTATATTTTGATGAACGCATATGTAGTCCTCATTTCTTGGGAGTTTTGAGACTACTATATGCGTTTTTTTGTTGATTTACCAACATGTTTAGACATTTTCCTCTAGGAAAAAATTAACTAGCACCACGGGTATCAATATCATGTTGGTTACTAATGGCTTTCCAGTTAGAAAATTCTTTTCCACAGTCAAACGTAATAGATTTAAAGAAGTTTTTAGGGAAGCGAGAAAACCATTGATTAAGGGCAGTTTCAATATCTAATGCCTTACGGCCGTTGGGTTTAATCGTGATAATGACTTTAGATAATCTTTCAACTAAAGTAATGACGGCACTTTTATGATGAATGCCAACGATCGTATCACCTTCAAGGTGACCAAACTCAGAATTGAAATCAGGATAATTATCAGGTCGATCATGGATTGAGCGCTGATACTGTTGTTTTCCCCGTTTTTCCTGATGGCCATTGGGTTTTCTTTTACCTTTCATCGGTAGTGTGTCAATATCAAATATTCCTTTAGAAAATAAACGATAAAGTGTTCTCATACCGCATGAAACAGGCCTTTCTTTTCGCCCGATAATGACGTCAGTGGATAGGCTACAATTAACTAGACAGAAAAATTAAGGTGTGTAGACTAGAAGAAAACATACCAGGAGGAATTTTTATGTCTAAGAGAACACGAAGAACTTTTTCACAAGAATTCAAGCAACAAATCGTCAATCTTTACTTAGCTGGAAAGCCACGTGTAGAAATCATTCGAGAATATGAACTAACGGCTTCAGCATTTGACAAATGGGTAAAGCAATCTAAAACGAGTGGTTCATTCAAAGAAAAAGATAATCTTACGCCTGAACAAAAAGAATTGTTAGAACTACGTAAAAGAAACCAGCAATTAGAAATGGAAAATGATATTTTAAAGCAAGCAGCGCTGATATTCGGACGAAGAGACAAGTAATCGATGCGAATAAGCATCTTTACCCTATATCAGCGATGTGCAGAATATTAGGTCTATCACGTCAGTCCTATTATTATCAATCAAAACCAAAGAAAGACGAATCAGAACTTGAAGAAGTAGTCGCTGAAGAATTTATCCGCAGCCGAAAGGCCTACGGCTCAAGAAAAATAAAAAAAGCCTTATCAAAACGAGGCATTCAGATCAGCCGACGAAAAATTAGTAGAATCATGAAAAATAGAGGATTAAAATCGAGCTATACTGTTGCTTATTTTAAAGTACATCATTCTACTTGCAATGAAGCCAAAACGACAAACGTATTGAATCGTAAATTCTTAAGAGACAGCCCATTAGAAGCGATCGTAACAGACTTGACTTATGTACGAGTCGGGAAAAAATGGAATTATGTCTGTTTCATTTTGGATCTGTTCAATCGAGAAATTCTCGGCTATTCTTGTGGAGAACATAAAGATGCCGTTCTAGTAAAAAAAGCATTTAGCCGTATCAAACAACCTCTGACAGAGGTTGAGATTTTTCATACTGATCGTGGAAAAGAGTTTGATAACCAAGCTATTGATGAATTATTAACAACTTTTGACATCAATCGATCATTGAGTCATAAAGGCTGTCCTTTTGATAATGCCGTAGCTGAATCAACTTATAAGTCGTTGAAAGTAGAATTTGTCTATCAATACACATTTGAAACCTTACAACAATTGGATTTGGAGTTATTTGACTATGTCAATTGGTGGAACCACCTTCGGTTGTACGGTACACTTGGCTACGAGACACCGGTTGGTTATCGTAACCAGAGATTGGCGCAGCGAATCCTTGATAATGAGCTCGGATGTGCTAACGCTAGCGAGGCAGTCTAACTTTAACTGTTAGCTCCTGCCGAAGATCGTCACATCCGAGGAGGCTCATTGTCAAGGACAATCGGAATAGCATACGGAAAGAAGTTCTGCACCTTATAAAATTTGTCAAAAAAACTGTTGCCATTCCATCAGGCGTCCAACCAAGAGTGACTTTCTCTTTAATGTAATCTACTTCATGAGCAGGTAATTGAATGACTTTTCTCCCACATTTTTTCTTATTTTCTTTATACTGGTGCCAATAATCAAGAGCAGTCTTGCCTTGCTTGAACTTATTGACTACATTATAAATAGTTTGTATAGCACGTCCCATTCGGTTAGCGATTTCAACCGGCTTATTATGTTGAAGATAATATGATTCTATCATTGTCAGTTCGTCTATGGTAAGATGTTTGTAGGTCATTTATGGTTACACTCCTTTGTTTTCTTTCGTCGGAAATACAATTTGAGTGTACCATAAATGCCTTTTTATTTTTCTAACTTAATTTTACAATTCGCGTATATTTTAATTCCTAATTTTGCTCCACTTTTAGATAATTTTTAGGTCTATTTAACTCATCAGACATTCTATGCTCATTTTCTCCAAATTTGTTTCAACTCTTTCGTACTTAATTTTGCGTATTTGAAAATTCTTCTTTTAGAGTACTTTTATTACGATACTAGTATGATATATATCTATAGCAAACAGTTAAAATCTTCCTAAAATAAGCGAATAGCATTCCTAAAACCTATAAAATTTTTAGATGAAGCGACAAGTGGACAATTAATAAACTACTTGAACATGAAATTATGGATCACCTTTCAAATTTAGAAAATGGAATTCTTATACTTATTGCGCAACATTTATTGATTGCAAAATTATGTGACAAAAAGAACTAGTAGAAGAAGGAATAATGGCTTGATAATAAAGTACTACCTATTAAAGGTAGTACTTTATTTAATTTAGTATAAATTAACATACTACTATATTTTAGGTTTCATATTATATAAATTAATAATATACTACCATTTGTTGGTAGTATAATTTAAAGGTAATAAGTTATTCTTTTATTACTATGTTTGGGTTTTATAGCAAAGAAAGTTTAATAAGAGTTTGGACCTAGCAAACAATATTAATGAGGTCATTAAATCTTATTATCTTTAGTAATATAACGAAATATCTACACAGACAAAATTATGATCTTGCGTAAAGTTATAAAATATTAATAAAAATATTTTATTAATGAAAAGCTTGGTAGCACGGTTATTCATATGCTAATTTATTTCACTTTATAGTAAGGGGAGTTCTTAGTATATTGTTCAAACTTAAATTTCATATAATTTAATTATGTAAATTAGCTATTCTAAGAACTTCTACGGATAACTGCCCGTCTAAAATTTAAATAAGAGCTTAGAATCTTCATATAAGTAAGGTTAATTTTTTTGTACAAAAAAGTCGGAATATTCTGAGTTACTGAAATGATATAAAATCATAAACTAAATCCCTTGATTTTCTTGACTTTGAACAGAGTATGTATATAAGTTTATGATTATGGTAAAATATATATATAATCATGAACTCAGAATATTTTTAAGAAGGGAAACAATAGTGAGCTATAATGTACAACCGTTAAGGACAAATGAAGAGATACAAGATTTTCAGTTTTGGCTAAGAAGAACAAGTAATCCGGAAAGAGATAGTTTTTTATTTTTGTTTGGAATCAATAATGGGTTACGTATGTCAGACATTATAGGATTAAAAGTTGGAGATATACGAGGTAAAAGTAAGCCTATTATTGTTGAACGTAAAACAGGTAAGCGAAAACCGATTTTCATAGATAATTTGAGAGAAGAGATTTTATTATATACTGAAGGCAAAGAAGAAAATGATTGGTTGTTTCCAAGTCGGCAACAAGGTCGACATATAACAAGGGATCGTGTCTATCAGATATATGCGGATATAGCGGAAAAATTAGGAAGAGATGATATAGGAACACATACATTAAGAAAAACTTTTGGGTATCACTACTACAAAAAAACTAGAGACATTGCTACCTTAATGTTTATTTTTAATCATAGTTCTCAATCGATTACTAAAAGATATATTGGAATTACAGAAGATGAAATCGGTGCTTCCTTAAAAGGATTTAAATTAGGTATTTAATCTTTGCATGATTAGAGATAAAAAAAACCAACTACGAAATCTATTTGTAGTTGGACTTTTTTTTATAATGAATTCAATGCATCAATTGTAGCCGCATTGTCTATATGGGTATATAAAGTCGTTGTATTGGTACTTGAATGTCCCAATTGTTGGGCAGTCAATACCAAAGAATTTGTCTGTTGGTAGAGTCTAGTAGCCAATGTATGACGCAGTTTATGCGGACTGACTTGGACTCTGAATCCTTTCGAATATTTTGCTACCATCCGTTCGATTGCAATACCGGATATACGTTTGGCTTCTCCTTGGTAAATTGCTAGAAATAATGCTTTTTCGTTTTCTGTCACTTTATATCTTTCTTTCCGAATAGCTAGATAATTAGCTAAATATTCCATTGCGAACGCTGCTATATTGACCGCATCTCTCTTATTTCCTTTTCTAGTTACTACCACATTATTCTTATCCAAAGATAGATCATCTAAGTTAATATTTACAACCTCGGAGAGTCTCAATCCAGATCCTAAAATCAGTGCATTGATCGCCAGGTCTCTTTCTACATCTCGATGGTAATAGATCAGAGCTCGTTTGCTCAAAGTATTTTTATATTCATTGGCAATATAATCTAGATAATTTTGTGTATCTTCGTCTAGAAATAATTTTTTCTCAATGGCATTTGCACGAGCTGCTAAAGTTGTTTTATCTGTGATAGTTGCTACCTGGTCCATAGGATTATCGTCTAAGTATGGTTTTCCTAGAGGATTATTGGAACTTTTCGAAAGATATTTAAATAGAACTTTCAATGCTGTTATATTTCTATTGATAGTAGAAGTGGATAGGCCTAAGTTATTATTATCTTCGAGCTTAGCTTTTGTTGTATCTTTTTTTACATTTTCTTTTGCGCGACGTTTCAAATGAGATTTGTACAAGTTTAGGTCATAGGCAGTTAAATGTCTTATCGAGGTGATTGAAGTATCAGGAACGATAGACTCACTCAGAAGCCATTCATAAAAGAGCTTATAATTTTTTAGATATTCTAAAGTGGTTCGAGGTGATTGATCTTTATCTTCACGATCTTGAACAAAATCTTTTATATAATCGGGCATATGAAGTATGATTGTATCTATTTTTTGATATATTTCTGTATTTTTCATGTCATTCATCCTTTCAATAAGTAGGAGAGAGGAGTACCCCTACAATTGGACTATACCAATTATAGGGACGTTTGTCAATTGGTATGCTATATTTTTTTTGGAAAACACAAATTATATAAGGTTCTATATAATCATATAAAATAAATGGTATATATAAATAGGCGAGGGGATAGCAGTTTGTATTCTAAAAATTTTTTTGGTTTTTCTTAATTCTATAGAAAGAACAATCTTTCTATAGAGTTAGACATGAGAGGGACTACGATTGATTTAAAATCAATAAGCGTATATACTGTATATACAAACAAAAAAGGGGAGAAGACTATGGCAATCAAAGAAAGAAAATTCAGAGAAGTAGGGAATTCAGTAGTATTAACTATTTCAAAGGAGTTTCTTAAAGAAAATGGGTTAAATCCTGGAGATACGGTTTTTTTAGATGAAGAAAAACTTCGAGCAGCAATTACAAAAAAACAAACCTTATCTGATGAGATCGATGTAGCAATATCTCAAGCATTAACTGAATATGATACTACTTTTAGAGAGCTTGTCGATAAATGAGTGTTCATTACCTAGAAGCCAAAGATGTTATAAAAATGAATGTGATCCAAATAAAAAAATACTCTCCTAATGAACCCATTGGTGTAAAGGACGCGAATGCTTTAGAAATGTGTGTAGGACAACTTCGAGCCTCAGCTTTTGGTGAAGAGGTTTATCCTTCGATTTATGAAAAAGCAGCTATCCTACTTATACAATTGATAAAGAAACATCCTTTTCATAATGCAAATAAACGTACTGCTTTCTTAGCTACTTTTGTCTTTTTGAAAATCAATGGACAGCTTTTAGCTATTGATCAAAAAGATGCTGTAAATTTAGTGGTATATATTGCTACATATGATAAGGATTTTGACCAACTAAAATATGAAGTGATCAACACTATAAAGACACATACGAAACCCATTTAAGGAGTTGCTGTATGTGTCTTTATAGTGTTATTAGCTGCTATAGCGAAATAATTGAAGTAAATTACAAATAGCTATAATTCAAATCCAACTATACAGAAAACGTAAATTTTCTATATACTTGGATATGCTGGAATGTTTAAGAGAATAATTACATTTCTAGAAAATACAATAAAAATTACAGGATAATTAGCCATATCCTACCTCCTCTAGCAGTTGCTCAAAAGTTAGCACTAAGTAACTTCTTTTTTGTTGCTGGTAACAATTTATCAATACTAAAATAGCTTTTAAGTATCTAATAAATACTAATTTTAAAGCTCTTAATTATTATGAGGTAGCGTCAAGAATTATGTGTAAATGGAAAATCCATTCCGTTAATTATAGTTAAATCATTGACTCTAATGTATCCTAAATTTCTTTAAATCCTTTGTGAATCCTACCTAAAAACTTGTGGTTATATTGATTAAATTGCGAAACTAAGAATCTCTCTAGAGATTCTTCATTAGGGAATTGTTCTTTTCTTCGAGTATATCGTTTTAGCTGCTTATTAAAGCCTTCAATCAAGTTCGTCGAATAAATTGTTCGCCTGATGGTGTGAGGGAAATTATAAAAGGTTAATAGGGCAGGATTCAAGAGTAAATTGACGACTCTTGGATACTGCTTTTTCCATTTCCTAGTCATAAAGTCGATGTGATCCAATGCCTCTTCTTTTGAATTCGCTTGGTAAACCAATTTGAAGTCCTCACAAATTTCTTTTCGATCTCGAACACGAACTTTATGAGCGATATTTCTAGATACATGCACACAACATTGTTGGAATTGGGCATTCGGATACACACTATGTATACTTTCTTCAATACCGCTTAATCCGTCTGTCACGACTAATAAAACTTCTTTTAACCCACGGTTTTTAAGATCTTGAAGAACTTCTTTCCAAATATAAGCAGACTCAGTTGGGGCAATAGTAAACCCAAGAACCTCTTTGGTTCCATCTAATCGAATACCAATCGTAATGTACACTGCTTCCTTCGAAACAGTCTGTCGCTTCACTGGGATATGCGTCGCATCCATAAATATAACGGAATAACTTGATTCTAACGTTCTTTCCTTAAACGCTAAAACATCTTCAGACACGAGTTTACTCATGTTGGAGATCGTTTGTGGTGTATAGTGGTGACCATACATTTTTTCAATTAATTCGGAGATTCCAGCCATAGTAATGCCTTTTTGAAATAATTTGATAATGGTCGTTTCTAACGAATCATTGGTTCTCTTATATGCTGGGAGTGTTTGTTGAGAAAATTCGCCATTCCGATCTCTAGGAATGGTTAAATTCAACTCTCCATATTCTGTTTTAAATGTACGTGAATAATTCCCATTACGGGAATTTCCTGAATTGAATCCATTTCGATCATATTTTTCGTAATCTAAAAAAGCAGTTAGCTCTGCTTGTAGTAGTGAATTAATCGCTCGTTCTAAATAATCTCGAAATAGTTCATCTAGATCCCCTTTATTGAGGAGTGTTTGCATAATTTCTATAGTAAAATTAGTCATGAGAAAGTCCTCCTATAAAATTTCTGTGTGGTAACTTTAATTTTACAGAATGGACTTTCTTTTTCTCTACCCTAAATTTCTATTTACACAAAATATTTTACGCTATCCAAAACTCATATTGGAAAAACTAGCTTTCGTAGCAGACCATGTGGACTCTATCGAATTAAAAATGTGGGCACAATACCTAACAAACGTACTAAATATTTACATGGATGATCAACTTAATGAAAAACAGAATCGATTAAATAAATTAAATCAAATCGTAACAAATTGGCACAATTTATTGCCATCCAGTCATTTGGTAGAAGGTCTACACGGCGCTTTCCAACGTTTATCTGACAGAAACGGTGATCGTCCAAACAACATTCATATTCCACCTGTATACATTTTAAAGCCATAGGAAAAAGCCTAGTATCTATTGCTAGGCTCTTTTGTATACCTCTACACATTCATTTCCTTCTTCCAGCATTCATAAGACTCAACAGTTGCACTTTTTTTCATTCTCCTACAAATTCCACTAAACAACGACCACTTATAGTCATCCAAAATAGCAGTACCTACTCCCCCTAATCCTAAGAAAAACAGTAAAAGTAAATACAAAAATAGCATCATATTATATGTACGGAGGCATTTCATTTACACATAATTCTTGACGCAACCGAAATTACTAATAACCATATCTTATATTAGATATAGACATCAATTCTTTTAATTTTTTTGATTGCTTTGCATTTAAAGATACACCGTCTTTTTTTATTGCATTTGATATTTCTAAATTCATACGACTTAAAATTAAAGGTACTGAAGTTCCTTCATTTTTCAGATTTCCAAGGTAGGTGTGCAATATCATTCGAAGGGAATCATTTCCTAAATCTGTCTCTAAATCATCTAATAATTCAGTAATAATTATTTCTGCTCTTTTGCTTCGATCATCTCCGCCAGAAAACCATTTTAAATTACTCATTTATTAATCCTCCTTAATTTTAATTTACTTTTAAATAATTTTATTATAATTTCTCGAAGTCACTTTTTATCTAAATCAATTATCAAATCGCACTTGTTTATTAAGTTAAGGTTATGGGATATCATTATTAATGTCTTATTAGAGTATGTTAATAACTTATCAAAAATTCGCATTTCAGTTTTAGAATCTAGAGCACTCGTAGCTTCATCTAACAATAAAACTTTACTTTCTGATAATAAAACTCTTGCTAGAGCTATTCTTTGCTTTTGACCACCTGATAAATTCGTTCTATTTTCTTCTAGATACGTATCAAGACCCAGAGGAAGCTCATTAATAAAACTCCACAAACAAGTATCTTTCAATACTTTATCAAATTCTGGTGTTAGTATCAAATCTTAGACAGCTTTTCGTAGAGACAAGAATAAATTAAACTTATCTACGAGAGGATGAATTTTTATGACCCGATATGAAGAAAATTTTAAACAAATGATTGTTGAACTGAATCAAACTGGACGTTCTGTTCAAGGGTTAGCGAAAGAATATGGCTTATCTGAAGCAACGATTTACAAATGGAAGAATTTATATTTACCTGATCAGTCCACAGGACTGACTGGAAAAGAAGTAGCTGAACTGAGAAAAGAAAATGCTCGTTTAAATGAGGAACTTGAAATCTTAAAAAAAGCCGCAGCCATATTCTCTCGGAAAACCTAAATTCGCTTGTTCAATTTATTGAAAAATGGTGTAAGGATTACACTGTTTCTTTGTTGTGTCGGTTATTAGAAATCCCTAGAAGTGTCTATTATTTTTATAAGAATAAACCGTTGACAGCTACAGAAATCAGAAATAATAAGTTGAAAAAGAAGATTTCAACAATTTTTTTTACGAATAAACAACGCTATGGTGCCACAAAGATCCATCAAGTTTTATTAAAAGAAGGGATTTCAGTATCTCTTAAACATGTCCAAAAGCTAATGAAACAATTAAATTTAAGGTCGATTGTAGTTAAAAAATATAGACCTCAAAGGTCTAATAAACCGATCATTTCAAAAGAGAATCTCTTAAATCAGGACTTTTCTACTGAAACGATCTGTGAGAAATGGGCAGCTGACATTACGTACATTCCTACTAAGAAAAATGGTTGGTGTTACTTATCTTCAATCATGGATTTACACACGAAAAAAATTATTAGTTATACATTTTCAAAACGAATGACTGTGGATTGTGTCATTCAAACATTGAATAAAGCAAAAATACATTATCACATTCCAGAAGGAATGATTCTACACACTGACTTGGGCAGCCAATACACAGCAAGAGAAGTGGAACAATGGCTTAAAACCAACAAAATAAGGCATTCTTATAGTAGAAAAGGAACACCTTATGATAATGCTGGAATCGAATCTTTCCATGCCTCATTGAAAAAAGAAGAAGTCTACACGACTAGCTACTCAGATTTTGAAGAAGCAAATCGAGCGCTACTTAGCTACATTGAAGGATTTTATAACCGAAATCGAATCCATAGCTCGATTCACTATCTAACCCCACAGGAATTTGAAGAATTAGCAAAAGAAAAAATGGCTTAACCGTCTCTACTAAAATGTGTCCAAGATATTGACTCAAATCCACCTGCAATATCCAACCAATCCGACATATGTGATCCTCTCCTTCTTTTTTCTTACAAATCCAGTATAAAAGCTCACTAAAAAAATTAAGACATGAAATTTACAGCTTCAGCTAAAAAATGTGTACTAATGGAAGAGCAAAAAAATTTTCATCTTTTTGCATAGATTGCTAAAATTCCTGAGCGTTACATAAGCAATGTTTCTCTTTTTGATATATAATTTTTTTATCATTTAAGAAAGGAGAATTCTAATGAAAACTTTAGATGCTATTGCATTAACTTTATTTTAACTTTATTAATAAAAAATACTTATTGAAAGGATGATTAAAAATGGCAAATGTACCTAGCATTCGCGACATGTTCCCTGATTTCAATGACGTGTTTAGTCCAGCATTCAATGATTTTTTAGGTGTTTCAAGTTATCCAAAAGTGGATTTAGTCGAAAATGAAAAAGAATACAAACTAACTGCTGATATGCCTGGCTATGACAAAGAAGACACGACAGTTGAATATTCAGATAATACTTTGACGATCTCCGCCAATCATGAGTCCCATACAGAAGATAAAGAAGATGGCAACTATGTACGGAAAGAAAGACATTCGGTCTCTTACAAACGTTCATTCTATCTTCCTAATGTTGATGAAGAAAAAATCACTGGAACCTTTAAAAACGGTGTGCTGAAATTAGTATTGCCTAAAACAGCTCATCAGCCAAAAGAAACAAAAAAAATTGAGTTAAATTAGAACTTATCGCGGCTCTTTGTCAAATGATGTTGGTAAAGAGAAATCTTAGAATAATTGGAGATCAAGTGGATCAGTTCCTCTTGATCTTTTTTAGTTGAAAATCAATGCGTTGCCATGACGAATCATGATGCGCAATTTGAAATTATAAAAGCTACGAAAGCCATATGCATTTCGTTTTAACACTTTGATATGGTTGTTCAGACATTCAAGTGGGCCATTTGAATAACTTTGTTGTAAAGCATTTTTGATTTGTGACAGAAATTTCTGGAACGTTCTCAAGGTCGTCTGATAGCCTTCGGGAAGCATGATATTATTGGTAAGTAGTTCTTCAAACGATACGTAGTCTCGTTCCTTTACAGCGTAAAGAAAGTCTTGATATAACTGATAGCCTACACGCAAAGCAGGGCTCCCTTTCAGTAAGCGATCCACAATATCGGTCTCTGTTAAATGAGCTTTGAAGCCAGGTCGCCAAAGGCGTCGAGTATAATCAAGCTTGCGTTCATCTTTTTGAAGAAGTTTCCAGTATCTTTTTAATTGCTTACCTAATTGATAGTGTTTTTGTTCTTTGCTTTTTAATAGTTGGTTCGTTTCTTTGATTCGATGATTGCGAAAGGTACGACCAATATGTTGGACGATGTGAAACCGGTCAATAATCAGCTGTGCTTTTGGAAACAGCTTTTTAACGAGCGATACATAGGGAGCGTACATATCAATCACGATCCATTCGACCGCTTCACGAATTTCTCGTGAAAAATGACTAAAATAACGTTTTAAAAAAGGCAGTTGTCGGTTCTCGACAATGTCCAATAAGCGCTGTGTTTGTCCATCCATCATGATGAAACTCATAGCACCTGAAACACCCCGAACTGATTTGAATTCATCAAAACAAAGTACCTTAGGTAACGGTGTCCGAAAAGGATTCAACGGACGATAAAATCGCTTCATAATACGGTAAACAGAAGAGACCGATAGATTTTTCTGAGCGGCGATCTCTGTCATTGAGGTATTTTTTTTCAGACGAGTCACGACAGACCAGCGGACTTTCTCACTGATGAAACAATGTTTTTTCGCAACAGAAGTATCTGCGACAAAGGTCCGCTGACAAGCTTTGCATTTGAAGCGTTGCTTTTTCAATTCGAGGTAGGTACGGTATTCAGAAACATCGTTCATTAACAACCGGACGGTTGTTGTACCCCAACGCACAATATCTGAAGCAATCTGGTGTTTACAGTGGATGCATTCTTGGGCTGTATAAATCAAGTTTCCACGATAAATATGACAGATTTGCCCTTTGTATTTTTCTTTTGTGAGACAATTTTCGTTAAAAGTAACTGATAAGTCTAGAATATCTAATGTTTCTTTGATAAGGTGAGTGTAAGACATCTTGATTCCTCCTTTTGGGTTGGTTCGCCAAATTAATTCTAAAGGATTTCAAGGTGTCTTTTCTATATGTTTTGGAAAATAAAAAAGATGCTGGTGTCATCCACCAACATCAAAAAGTATAGAGCCCTTATCGCCTCTCGATGGATGAGGGGCGATTTTTATATATTTGGATAAGAACGAGTATGTTTAAATTTTCAAAATGAGCAAAAAAATATTTTGTTTTTACGATAAAGATGTTATGATCTCTCTTGGTAAAAAATATGGGAGTTGATCATTTGATTGTCTTAAGTAAACTTTTGTTTTGGATACCATTTATCATAATGACCAGTGCTTTCTTTTACTTATTCAAAAGGCCTAATAAATACTTACTCTTATCTGCTTGTCCGATGATCTATTTTATCCATAAGATTAGAGGATTTTATTATTACGACTCTGGTATCTCATTGTTTTGCTACGAAATCAGCTTATTAGCTTCGGCCATCTTTTTCATATTTGTGTTAGAATATTTCAGAAAAAAATAAACTTCCAGTCCGTTTTGGCTGGAAGTTTTTCATTTGGTGCAGATCTTTTCAGCTGATATTCATACAAGTTGATCCATTTTTCTATTATTAAGTACATACCATTGTTACTCTTTGAATGTGGGGGAGAAAAAAATAAAAGGAGCTGGTATTTTGTTAGTTATGAGTAAAGCTTTGTTTTTACTTCCCTGCACGTTCATGTTTATTGTTTTATGTTATTTCAAAAGAAGAAAAAAATGGTGCTGGATCGATGTTCTACTATTCCTTCCCTTTTTCCCGCTTATTTATTTTCTTGAAGAAATATGGGATGATATGGCATGTGATTCTGCTTTTCTTTTTAGTCATTCATTGGGGTTTATGATCTCTCTTATGATCTTTGCCATTGTGCTATTTTTTTTGAATACGCGAATTGTAAAATTAAATTTGCTCTTTTCACTTTTCGGAATAAATTCACTGTGACTCTTGATACCTTCTTTGGTTCTGTTGCAAAGTTTTCCAAAAAATCTATTTTAGTGTAAAATTGAGAAAAAAGACAGAGAGGACAGAGTAATGAATCATTTTAAAGGCAAACAATTCAAAAAAGACGTCATTATTGTCGCTGTTGGTTACTACCTGCGTTACAATCTAAGCTATCGTGAAGTTCAGGAATTGTTATATGATCGTGGAATAAATGTTTGTCATACTACGATTTATCGTTGGGTACAAGAGTACAGCAAAGTCCTCTATTATCTTTGGAAGAAGAAAAATAGACAATCCTTCTATTCATGGAAAATGGACGAAACGTATATCAAAATTAAGGGACGTTGGCATTATCTTTATCGTGCAATTGATGCGGACGGCTTAACCTTAGATATCTGGTTACGAAAGAAACGGGATACGCAAGCAGCCTATGCTTTCTTAAAACGACTCCATAAACAGTTTGGTGAGCCGAAAGCAATTGTGACCGATAAAGCACCTTCTCTTGGCTCCGCCTTTAGAAAGTTACAGAGTGTGGGTTTATATACTAAGACAGAGCACCGAACTGTGAAGTATCTTAACAATTTAATAGAACAAGACCATCGACCTATTAAACGACGAAATAAATTTTATCAAAGTCTACGTACAGCCTCTTCCACGATTAAGGGCATGGAGACCATTCGAGGAATATATAAAAAGAACCGAAGAAATGGAACGCTCTTCGGCTTTTCGGTGTCTACTGAAATCAAGGTATTAATGGGAATAACAGCCTAAGATATTTGGAGTTCAGAGAGGGCGCGTTTGATTTTCAAACTTCGCAACAGAACCCCTTTAAAAACTAATAATTTTCTCATACTTAATTATCGCCCAATTGCTGTAAAGAACGATAATTTTTATTTAAATACACCCAAATTGAAAACTACCTGATCATCATTATCTAATGTAGTTTCACCTGCGCCTTTTTCACCCATTTTTCCATTGATAGTGAATGTCCAGTATTTATTTTGACTCTCATCTTGCGCATGACCATCAATTGAAGTAATAAAGCCATCCCTTTCTTTTACTTCAAAGTTAGCCTTTAAAATTACCAATAATGATTCTCCTGATTTGTAAGTGACTGTTTTTGAAGTGATCTCTTTATCACTATCAGTCAATTTTATCAGCGCGCTTGATTTAGCAACCTCGCTTGTTGCTTGAGTGGATGCTTTTGAAGAGGCTTGATCATTTTGATTTGATTGGCACCCTGTCATAATGAATAGTCCGATAAAAACGGTTAATAATGTTGCTAATTTTTTCAAGTTTAAAACCCTCTCTTAATGGAATACCTTCCCTGCTCGTTCATAAAATGGCTCTTTGGTAGCATAAACATGATTTACATAACGTGCAAGTACAAAAAATAAATCTGATAAGCGATTCATAATTTTGTATGCATGTAAATTGATAGGTTCATCTGAAACAATCAATCGTGTGATTTCACGTTCTGCCCGACGAATAACTGTTCGTGTAATTTGCATATCGCATGCCACCGGATGTCCTCCAGGTAAGATAAATTTTTCAATGACTGGAACTTTTGCTTGATAAAAATCAATCAGCGTTTCAATCTTAGTTACTTCTTCTTTCCCTACAATCATTTCTTTAATCCCGATGGGTGTAGCCAAGTCTGTTCCAATATCAAAAAGTAAAATTTGTAATACAACTAGTTCTTTTTTCAACAGCTCAAACTTTTTATCATCCAACTCTGAAATAATTTTACCGACCCAAGAATTTACTTCATCAACGCTACCGTAAGCACAAACGCGAGCGTCAGATTTTTTTATTCTTTCTCCACCAATAATACTAGTATTTCCTTTATCGCCGCTTTTAGTATAAATTTTCATCGAATAGCTCCTTTTACAAGCCACATTTTAGTTGTACTTTACAGTTAGTGCAGGTACTGCAACCACCAATTTCTTCAATTCTACCCTCATGGCAAATCGGACATATTTCTTCTGCTTCTGATGATTCTAATGAGTCAAGAGTAATTTGATTATCTGCCACCCCTACTACAGGTTCTTCAAATACATTGTCATCTGCTTCAAGTGTCAACACTTGCGAATCCCTGCTACCATCCACATAGACAGTTCCACCTTTAGCACCGCCTTGATACAGATCTTCATAGATCGCAGCTACTTGTTTCACTTGATAACCCTTAGGTGCATTGACTGTTTTTGAGATAGAGCTATCTACCCAACGTTGGATCGTACATTGAACACTCACGTGATCTTTTGGTGAAAGCTCCATGGCAGTGACAAAGAATGGTGGTAGATTATCCGCAGTTTTCTCTGGATTTTTTTCTAAATATTCACTGACTATTTCAGCGTTAACTTCAATGAATTTTCCTAAGCGACCACTTCTAAAATAAGAAAAAGAGAAATATGGTTCTAGTCCGGTTGAAACACCAGCCATAGTACCCGTTGACCCTGTTGGTGCGACTGTTAGTAAATGAGAATTACGAATACCGTATTTTAGAATCGCTTGTCGGATTGATTCCGGCATCTTCTTCATATAACCCGATTCAATAAAACGTTGACGAAGCGCGGTTGTTTCCTCGACTGTTTTGCCTACTAAAAATGGGAAGCTGCCTTTTTCTTTTGCTAGTTCGACGGACGTTTGATAAGCCGTAACAGCAATTTTTTCAAATACTTGATCTACTAAACGGTTTCCATCTTCAGATCCATAGACTTTTTCACAATAAATCAATAAATCTGCCAATCCCATGACCCCAAGTCCAACGCGTCGTTCACCTTTAGCTTGCTGCTCATTTTTTTTAAAAAAGTAAGGCGTCGCATCAATTACATTGTCCTGAAAACGAACACTAGCTCTTACGACATCAGTTAATTTTTCAAAGTCGACAACTTTCGTTTTTTTATCAACCATATTGGCTAAATTAATTGCTGCTAGATTGCATACCGCATAAGGCGTCAATGGCTGTTCCCCACATGGATTGGTTGCAACTACCTTTTGTCCGTAGGCTTGAGCATTGGTCATCTCATTAGCATTATCGATAAAAAATATTCCCGGTTCTGCTGAATACGTTGCACAATAAGTAATCAAATCCCACAATTCGCGAGCCTTGATCGTTTGATGTATTTTTACTTTACGCCCTGTTTCAGCCCATTCTCTGACATCTCCAATTTCCATCCAATGTTGATCATAATCAGCCATTTCACTAGCGTCATAGTCTTCGATTGCTGGAAAGCGTAACTCATAAGTTTGGTCGGTTTCGACAGCTTCCATAAATTCTTTTGTTAAACAGACGGAGATATTGGCTCCGGTCAAGAAATCAGGGTCTTTCACACTGTACGTACCACCCGCTTTTAATTTCTGTTGAGCCGTTTTTAAAAATTTATCCTCCATATCATTTGTCGGATGATCAACCAAAAATTCTAACCATTCTTTTTCATTTGCTGTCAGTGGTTCAAAAGTCAGTTTTTCACTAGCTAATTGGCGCACTGTCGGACTTTGGCTAGTGTGGATCAAATTTTGTAAAATGGCCGGATTCTGAATCTTAGAGATAATGAATTCAAAAATATCTGGATGCCAATCATTCAACATGATCATTTGTGCTCCCCGACGACTCCCGCCTTGTTCAACTAAATTCGTCAAATTAGCTAAGTCATTGAGCCACGAAACTGAACCTGATGATTTCCCATTCACCCCATGGACGATCGCCGATTTTGGCCGTAGCGTTGAACCGTTCGTTCCTACACCGCCACCGCGACTCATAATCTCCATCACTTCTTGACGATGTTTTGCTAGGCCCCCACGAGAGTCATGGATGAATGGCATAACGTAGCAATTAAAGTATGTTACTTCTGAATTCGTTCCTGCACCATAAAGTACACGACCAGCAGGAATGAGATTTTGCTCTGTCAAATGCTGATAAAACTCGGTAAAAAACTGAGCTTTTTTTTCTCCTTCAATATCAGAGATTCCTCTAGCAACACGAGCTGCAATTTGTTCAAAATAAAGTTCAAGCGGTTTCTCAACCTCATTTATATTTCGAATCACTCGTCCTGAAGCAATTTCTTCTGGATCAGTTAACGAGCTTTGAAATTCTTCCTCAATTCGAATTATCAACTGTTCCTTATTGATTTCTTCAATTTTTCCGATCCCTCTTGCTGGATATTGTGGATCAGCATGGGTTGTTAAAATAACCAAATCCCCGACTGTCAAAGTTTTTCCGCTCATATCTTTAAATGCATAGCGATCAAGCATGATTAATCTTGAAATCCCATCAAATGTTTGAGTCATTTCTGCAGTTATCTTAGCGACTTCTTTATAAGAAGAGATATCTTGATTTAATTTTTCTATATATTTTTTAGGATAATCCATTAAATACTACCACCTTTATCATCAACAAACACAACATATTGTGCCCGCCAATGATTATAGCACTATATAAAGTGTAATTCAATCTTGTAATTAATTTTTATTCTGATACAATGAGAACTATTATCAATTAAAACAAGGGAGTTTTCCTAGTGTTACCAACCTCTAATTCACGCTTTCCAATCAGAAGGATTACCACCCTCGCTTTATTTAGTGCCGCCTGTATTGTTGGTAGAATCCTTTTTAATTGGATACCGAATGTACAACCAATGACAGCCATTCTACTTTTACTCGCTTTTTATGGAAGTTATACAGATGCTTTAATCGTTACTTTAGTAAGCTTATTAGGCACGAACCTTTATTTAGGAATGGGTAGTTGGACAATCAGCCAACTGATCGCCTTCAGTAGTATCGTTACGGTTTTTCATTTTTTATCTAACTGTGCCCTGATTAAGCATCACATCTCTATCCAAGCAATCATTGCATTTTTATGTGGCCTTCTTTACGGATTGATCGTATCGAGAGTTGAAGTCTTTATATATCAACTACCTTCTTTTTGGGCCTATTATTTTCAAGGATTATTTTTTGATATCCTCCATGGAACGAGTAATTTAATCTTTTATCTTGTATTAGTTCCTGTGTTTAAACGAATTTTATTACCTGCTATTAATAGTTCGAAAAATAAATTAAATAGTTAGATGAGTATCTAAATCACAATATCTCTTATTAAATTAAACCTATAATTCAAATAGGAAGCCTTGCGTATTATTTAAGATGGTTCTGTTGCAAAGTTTTAAATAAAGAATAAAATCCCTTACGGTATCTATGATTTAAGCTGGGATTCCCAATAATACCTTGATTTCAGTACAGACCGAAAACCCGAAGAGAGTGCCTTCTTTTCGGGTTTTCTTATATAATCCTCGAATGGCTTCCATGCCTTTAATCGTGGTAGAGGCAGTGCGTAAACTTCGATAGAATTTATTGCGTCTCTTTACTGGACGATGGTCTTGTTCAATCAAATTATTCAGGTATTTAATGGTACGATGTTCTGTCCCTTGATAAAAGCCGCCGTATTCTTTTAGTTTCTTAAAGGCACTTGTAATAGAGGGGGCTTTATCTGTGACTACAACCTTCGGTTCATCAAACTGCTTCACTAACCGCTTAAGAAAAGCATACGCTGCTTGTGTGTCCCGTTTTTTACGTAACCAAATATCCAAGGTTAAACCATCTGCATCGATGGCTCGATACATATAATGCCATTTTCCTTTAATTTTGATGTACGTTTCATCCATTTTCCATGAATAAAAGGATTTTTTATTTTTCTTTTTCCAAATTTGATAGAGTAGTTTGCCATATTCTTGCACCCAACGATAAATCGTTGTATGAGAAATGTTAATGCCACGATCATATAAGATTTCTTGAACTTCACGATAGCTAAGGTTATAACGAAGATAGTAGCCCACGGCTACAATAATCACATCCTGCTGAAATTGCTTTCCTTTAAAATGATTCATCGTCATTCCTCCTGCTATCTTTTTCTATTATTCTACCTTATTTGATAGTAGATTTAAAACTTTGCAACAGAACCCTTTTTTATTAGATTTTTTGTTTGCTTCTTCCACCAACCAATCTAATTTGTCGTTAGTTTTTTTCTTAAACACAATCTTTCTTCGTTTGTGTTTAGTCGGCATGGTGTCCCCTGCTTTCTGGTACGGTGTCCCCTCTATCAATTGTTCTCTGTGTTTGATCACTATTCATTGAAAAAATATCAATCATAGATCTAGAATCATCTATCTTTTCACTCTGCATCTGTGCTATTGTCTCTGTTTGGTCATTTGTATTGGCGAATGTCGTAGTATTAATGCAATCTAATACCACCAATGCCCCTAATCTGATAGCAAGCACAAGTATCAATACTGTATAATTTGCTTTTCTAATTGCTGAAGCTTCTTTCCAATCATCGAAGACAAACACTAGTGAGATCCACAATAGAAAAAAATAGAGGCCTAACGCTATAATCACTTTTGTACTCCCCATATCTTCCACTCCTTAAAAAAAATAGTTGTTATGAAAAAGACAATTAAAAATGCTTCCTTTTCTTTACCCGTGGCAAAACAATTTTCCCACGATTTATCCTTACACCGTCTTTTACATAGCAACGATAACTACCATCAGGGGCTAAACAGACTTTTCCAATAGGTACCTCTGTCTTTTTTTTTGTACTTGGTAACTAAAACAATTTCCTCTAATTGGTAAATTGACTGTTTATCAACTACTTTGTTGTCAAATAATGATAAGACCATATTAGGAGCAACTTTAATCCCTAACATGATATTTGATTTTTCATTATCCCAAATCGGATCAACAGTTTTACCTATGGGAAGTGTGATTGATTTCATTGAAATTTCTTGCTGCATGAAAATACTCCCTTCTTCGTTTTTTTATTAACTAAACGTCTATTGTTTACTAAGTAAAAACGTAGAACGAATAATTCGCAGATTTTTGCAACCGGAGATAATCTAACTCCTATGAAGGCCGGATATTCGCTCAATACCTTGGGTATATCTTTGCAAATCCTTCAATGTTTTCAGGCACACCGATAATTCTATCGGTTACTCCAAGCCCCTTATTAGCCTTGCTGATTAACTTGGAGGGGGTTCTACATCCCAAAAATTCATGTATTTAGTTTTAGCTCCTTTTGTACTCGTTATCAGTACGCCAGGAAAGAATGTGTTAGAAAAAATTGCTAATTTAATTAGCAAACAATAGACGTTTAGACAGTTACAACTTCTCCTAGTTGCCTCTTTTAGAACTTTTACCAGCATAGTAATGATCAAGCATCTTCTTCGCGTGTTCACGATCCTCAATCTTCTCAATAAGTTGGTAAATATATAAAGCTCTATTTGTATTCCCCTTTTTATTTATAGACAACCAATTATTCTCTCTTGTAGTCCTGAGTCTTGCTCCTGCACAGGCTCTTTCTGCTATTACGTTGTTTTTCTTGTCAAAGACAAAACGAATTTTGGGATAAATAGTATTGATCCCCACTCTATCCACTTGGACCGGCACCTTTTCACCTCGCTCAAAAAGATAACAATACTTGACCGCAAATCCTTCTTCTAATACCAAATTTGACTGTTCAATAGTTTTATTTTCGTGCTGACTGTCTCCAAATCTTTCTCTCTGACTTCGATTCCAATAGATCCCATTCAAGCACCTCCAGAAATATTAATATATTTTTAAGTGAATTAGTCTTACCTCAAAACAACAAAAAAAGTGATGTTGAATTAATGTCCAACACGACTTATGCCACTGCTTCGGTCATTACCCTTTCCCCTTTCGAAGTCATTATCGTTCCATTTCAAGATGATCAGGATTCGATTTTTAAAAATTTGACATTTATGACCACGTTAGCCAAAGGGCTGTCAGAAAACTTGATTAACAGCTCGCATAATTATACGTCGAACGCCTTATATTCCGGTGAACAGCGATTATGTACCTATATCCTGCAAGGTTCCTATAAGAATTATTTTTTCGATAATCTGACAGATGTGGCCGCTACGATTGGGATTAGCTATCGGCATTTGCTGCGCTTACTGAATAAGTTATGTGATGATGGTATTTTAAAACGGGAAAAACGGAAATTTCAAATCACTGACATGGAACAACTTAAATACCGATCTTCTGAAGCAGAGTATTTCAAAATAAATCATTGATAAAATACCCATTCGACGCAAGCTGAAAAAGCGTCAGATGGGTATTTACTATTAAAAAGCGCGACTTTCAGTGAGGTGTTGAACAATACTTAAAGAGATACTCAGCGTTTCCAGCCTTAAAAACTTTCATGTAGATATTTAGTCAAATCGTTTACATACGTTTTCTGTTGCTTTTTTAGATAGCTTTTAACAAACGGTCTCAGGTAAATTTTTTTAGCCTGAATCGCTTCAGTAAAATGGATTTTTGTTTTGTGATCGCTTAAGGAGAAAAATTCACCTGTCCATTTTCCTTTCATATTTACATTCTCCATCTCGAATGCGTAAAACTTCATGGGTTCAAACTCTGTGATTGTGAAGGTCGTGGGGAAATCTTGAGTAGTGTACTCAACGAAAACCTTCTGATCTTCGAGGACTTCAACTTTATTCAGATCACTTCGCCACTTTGTGTTTGTCATTGAAGTGACCACCTGCCAAACTTTTTCTATATCAGCATGAAAGATTGCTTCGATTCTTTCAGTAGTCATAATTATCCAACCCCTTTATTATCATTTTACTGTACTGGACATAGTAAAACCTCTCAGTTTTGATACTAATTCTGCGTGTTTTAATAAGGGTGGATTGACCGTTCTTGGAGTTACCAAACTTCATGAATAAATTTATTTCTTCGCTCGGCGTTTCTTTGATAGTTCTCCGGATTTCTTTGGTAGTAATCTTGGTGTTCAGCTTCAGCAGGATAAAAAGTTTTTGCAGCCTCGATGGTTGTTACGATCGGCTGATCAAACCTTCCACTTGCCTGCAAGCTGTCTCGACTTTTCTCAGCAATTCTTTTTTGTTCTTCATTAAAATAAAATATGACCGGACGATAACTGCTGCCACGATCTTCAAACTGACCAAAAGCATCTGTCGGATCTGTTTGCTGCCAATAAATTTCTACTAATTCTTGATATGAAATGAATTCTGGGTCGTAAATAATTTCTACCGCCTCAGTATGGCCTGTATCGCCGCTCTTTACTTCTAAATACGTTGGATTTTCTTTCTCACCGCCAGTATACCCAGAAATCACTGATTCAATTCCCGGCAATGAATCAAAGGGTTTGACCATACACCAAAAACAACCTCCTGCAAAAATTGCTCGCTCCATCTTTCTCACCTATCCTTTACATTTATTCATCCACAGGGACGATGGATCCGCCCCATTTCTTTTCAACCCATTGTTGAACCTTGGCTTCATGCAATGTTTCAACAATTGTTTTAATGTCTTTATTGTCCTTATTCGTCGTTTTCGTCGCGACAATATTCACATATGGCGAATCGTTTTGTTCGATCATCAAGGAATCCTTCACTGGATTCAACCCTTTTTCGTAAGCAAAATTAGAATTAATCGCGACTAAATCCCCTTCATTATTTTCATAGGCTGAAGTCAGTAATGTCGGATCCACACTATGATCAAAGACCAGATTTTTAGGATTTTCAGTAATATCCTCAAAAGTTGCCTGATCAATTTGTATCCCAGGTTTAATTTTGATCAACTTATTTTTTACAAAGATATTTAAGACTCGGCCCCATTCAGAGGGCACATTTGAAACAATCACTTTTGCCCCATCGGGAATAGCAGCAATTTTCTTTATTTTGTGTGAATAAATGCCCATTGGTTCAAGATGGATCGCCCCCACATTTGAAAATTGATACCCATTTTCTTTCTTTTGCAAATTGAAGTATGGAACCGTTGAAAAATAATTCGCATCGATGTCTCCATTTTCCAATGCCTTATTTGGCAAAACATAGTCATCGAACTTGACGATCTCTAATTCGATCCCCTTCTTCTTCAACTCCGGCTTAATATGCTCTAAGATTTCTGCATGGGGCGTCGGTGAAGCACCAATCTTTACCTTATCCGTCTTCTCAGCTGAACCCGAGCCGCAGGCAGCTAATAAAGTCACACAACCTAACACCAATAAAACCAAACCAATTTTTTTCATACAAACACTCTCCCAATTTTTTTGACAAATAAAAAAAATATTCATCCCTTTACCTATCAGCATCCTGATAAATAAAGGGACGAATATTTTCGCGTTACCACCCTTATTCGTATTATTCTCACAAATAATACCTCAACGGTACAAACATACCCGGCGATGTAACGGTCGCTTCCCGTCCAGCTTGCGTGAACAAACTAAAGGCTCAGAGCTCATCTTCATTGATTTTCCACGATCCCTCTTTTCACCTGCCGAGGGTCTCTTTAATCGTCTATTAGTCAATTACTCTTCTCTTCAATGCTTCATTATTGATTTACGTTATTCTAATATAAACAATCTTGCTTTGCAACAAAAAAAAGCGAAAACTCCTCAACTTTTAAATTGAGGAGTTTCACCTCTATCGTGTTACCTGTGGCAACGTCACAAGCTCTGTCAGCTCATTGATAATAATATCCGCTTTACTCTGATCCATAAAGAACCCTTGTTTCAAAGCAACCGTATAAATGCCCGCAGCTTTAGCCGAAGCAATCCCTAATGTTGAATCTTCCACAGCTAGGCAATCATCACAGGCTAAGGCGTCGCGACTGATCAAATAGATTTCCGGATTAGGTTTGCTTTCCTTTAACTCTTCCCCACTAATAGTATATGAAAAATAGCGTTCCAATTTGCAGTCGGATAACATTTGATCAATTTCTTTGCGTGGGGATGACGAGGCCAATCCAATTGCGATATTTTCTACTCTCAATTGTTCTAATACTGATGGCACGCTTTCTCGAATAGCCTTTGAAAAATCAATTCCGTGTCGCTGCTTGTAATGAAGGTACTCTCGATGGAGGCGATCGCGTGTGATCTCATCTTCAGGGATCAGCATTTCCCATGTTTGTTTTTCCGAGTTTCCTACATAATCTTCAAATTTATCAGAGCCTGGTTGTATGCCTTTAAACTTAAAAAAATCCATTCGACGTTTAAAATAGAAGGGTTCACTATCAATTAGCACACCGTCCATATCAAATATTACTGCTTTTCTCATTCTCTCACCTAGTCCTTCACAATATCATTTAGTAAGCGAAGCTCTAACAAAGGAAGCTCAATCGTATATTCCTTCTCAACCTCTTGAAATGCTTGATGGATCAACTCCATATTATGTCCCTCTTTTTGAATATATTCTTTGATATCTGCTTGTTCATCTACACTTTCTTTGCGTAAAATACGTTCGATCATTGAGCAGCAGTGCATGTAAAGCAAGAACAATTGATTGTTTGAAAATTCGATCCCCATTAGTTTTTCGAGTTCTTTGACGGCCTTTTGTACCAATCTCAAAACCTTCATTGCATCAAGGATCGTTAAATTTTCTACGATCTTGTTAATCGAGAAATTAAAAATCAATTGACTCTTGAAGGCTTCACTATCAATGTCGACTTGTTCATGCAATAGCTCCGCAAATTCTGAAACGGCTTCTCCGTTGATTAATTGATCCAAACCAATGTATGGGACTTGATTGATTTTCGGGTTTTCTGTCCCAACGATCATCAAGACATCATACAGCTGAAATGGAGTCTCATACATTTTATTCTCAGCTAATTTTTTATAGTCATAAGGCAGGATGGTCAATTCCTTTGCAGAATCACCCAAGCACTTCTGTAGGATTTCTTGGATTTGAGTGGCGCTTCCTATTCCTGTATAACAGCAGGTAATGATCGCTTTTTTCTTATTTACCTCTGGGATGATCAGTTGCTTTTGTATACGGTTTTCGACAGTGATGGCCTCATAAACTTCGGTGACACTGTTGCCGTTGACAATATGTTCTCCGACTTCCAATACAAGCGGTGTACTGACATTATCAATAATAACCAAAGGACTCTTAATATGATTTGAAAGACGTTCCCCCAATTGCTTGAAGGAACCCATATCTACTAGTAGGATCAATCCTGAATCTGTACTATAATCATTGATATAACGAATAATCTTTGTTTCAACCTTGTCTAAGGTGATATTGATGGGCATATCATAGGCCTGAAACACATTTTTCCCTAGCATCCGATTCACGACATTCGCCAAACTGATGGCTGTTGAATAGCCATGGGCTAGTACGATACATTTTACGTCATTCGGCAGGTCGCTGATCTGTAAACTATAAAAATAAAAAGTCACAAAAACAATATCTTCATCCAATAATCGCTGATCCAACTGCTGGGATAAATAGCTCAATAGCTTTTTAGCATACCAAAATGGCGTTTCTAAAAATGAATCCAAGAATTCCATCAACTCATTTTTTTGTTCCTGCCAGCCATAATCACTATCTAAAATATCTGTATTATCCTTTAGATAAAGATAGCTTGCTAAAGAAACAACCCGATTGCCATCCTGTTCAAATCCATAGTTCTTATACATCATATCCAGTGTTTGTCGAATATGATAAGTCAGCACGGAATATAAAGACTCTTCCTTTTCATACGTTCCTTGAAAAATAAATTCGTCCATCATTTGTGTCACACGACTAACAGTATCCTCAATGAATTCTTGCGGCTGACTCTCTTTTTTCTGGACCTTTTTAAATTCTGATACGACTTCATCAAAAAAATTACGAAGCAGTTGTGTCTCTTTGCTTTCCAAGTGAATTTGCTGAGTCGTGTTGGGTAGGTATGTGCGATCTGACATTTTCTTCTTTGGTTTACTAAACTGTTCTTTGAATTTCAGATTGTACTCTAGTGGCAGATCCTTTAACCGAACAAAGATCGTCTGACTATTCTTCTGATGCACATAGGCATTTCCACAGGCGTATTTGATGATATTCTTGATTTTCCCGACATTTCCTTCTAAATCACTATTTAGCAAGAAATCAATCATTTGATAAGAAACCTGCAGCTCCTTATCCAAAATGCTGCTTTCTGTAATGAAGAAGGGTTCTGTTGCAAAGTTTTAAATAAAGAATAAAATCCCTTACGGTATCTATGATTTAAGCTGGGATTCCCAATAATACCTTGATTTCAGTACAGACCGAAAACCCGAAGAGAGTGCCTTCTTTTCGGGTTTTCTTATATAATCCTCGAATGGCTTCCATGCCTTTAATCGTGGTAGAGGCAGTGCGTAAACTTCGATAGAATTTATTGCGTCTCTTTACTGGACGATAGTCTTGTTCAATCAAATTATTCAGGTATTTAATGGTACGATGTTCTGTCCCTTGATAAAAGCCGTATTCTTTTAGTTTCTTAAAGGCACTTGTAATAGAGGGGGCTTTATCTGTGACTACAACCTTCGGTTCATCAAACTGCTTCACTAACCGCTTAAGAAAAGCATAGGCTGCTTGTGTGTCCCGTTTTTTACGTAACCAAATATCCAAGGTTAAACCATCTGCATCGATGGCTCGATACAAATAATGCCATTTTCCTTTAATTTTGATGTACGTTTCATCCATTTTCCATGAATAAAAGGATTTTTTATTTTTCTTTTTCCAAATTTGATAGAGTAGTTTGCCATATTCTTGCACCCAACGATAAATCGTCGTATGAGAAACGTTAATGCCACGATCATATAAGATTTCTTGAACTTCACGATAGCTAAGGTTATAACGAAGATAGTAGCCCACGGCTACAATAATCACATCCTGCTGAAATTGCTTTCCTTTAAAATGATTCATCGTCATTCCTCCTGCTATCTTTTTCTATTATTCTACCTTATTTGATAGTAGATTTAAAACTTTGCAACAGAACCCTTTACTTTAATTCTAGCACCCCTCATTATTCAAAACAGGAAAATTCCCCCTCAGTACCGGAAAACCACTCTTATTCCCACCTTTTTTGCTCACTCCCACCATCTGTTTAAGCAATCTCCTATCTGTTTAAACACATCAACATCCAGCATAAACACCGCCACATCAACATTCTCCCATAACGAAAAACTTGGCACACCTCTTGCGTATAGTAAAGTGTAAAAACAAATCGAAACCACAGACAAAAGCGAGGTGAAACCCATGCGGAAATATTTGATCGCCACTCACGGCGAATTAGCCAAAGGCTTCCAAAGCTCCTTGAACATTCTGGCGGACAAAGGCAATGACTTCCAAGTCATCAACGCCTACATCATCGACGAAGATTACACCCCCGCCATCGATGAATTCATCGCTTCCGTCCAACCGGAGGAACAAGGCTTTATCTTCACCGATCTCTTCGGCGGCAGCGTCAACCAAAAGGCCTTCACTGAACTAATGAATGCCAAAAAAGACAACATCGTCATCATCACCAATGCCAACCTGGCAGTGATCTTATCCGTCCTATTCTTAGGCGGTGACGAAGCCCTCAGCCTGGAACAGATCCAACAAGCCGTCAGTGAAAGTCAGGTACAAGTGGTACCGACTCAGATCGCCGACGAAGACGATGATTCGATCTTCGATTAAACCAACCCACACCCAAAACTGGAGGAATGAAAAATGATCACCCAAATTCGTGTAGACGACCGCTTGATCCACGGACAAGTAGCCGTAGTATGGACCAAAGAATTGAACGCACCCCTGTTAGTAGTTGCTAATGACGAAGCAGCCAACAACGAAGTCATGCAAATGACCTTGAAGATGGCCGTGCCCAACGGCATGAAATTATTGATCCGAAAAGTCGATGACGCCATCAACGTCTTCAACGATCCTCGGGGCAAAGATAAACGGATGTTCGTGATCGTGAACTCCGTCAGCGATGCCAATAAGATCGCCCAAAACGTGGAAGACCTAGAAACCGTCAATGTTGCCAACGCTGGCCGCTTCGACAAATCCGATCCGAAATCAAAAACGATGATCTTTCCAAGTGTGCAATTAAACCCTGAGGAATTAGCGGCGGCGAAAGAATTAGCCCAACTGACTCGGGTCAACAGCTACAACCAAGTATTGCCATCAAATCCGCAGCTGAGTCTCAAAGACGCAGTAGCGAAAGTCTAGGATAAGGGAGGGAAAAAATTATGTTGATGCACGCAACCATGGCCGCGTTAGCCGTCTTTATCTGTTTCGCAGGTAATTACCTAACAGGCCAAAGTATGATGGAACGCCCGCTAGTCGTCGGTCTAGTGACCGGGATCTTGATGGGCGATATGAAAACCGGGATCCTGATGGGGGCCTCCCTAGAAGCGATCTTCTTAGGAAACGTCAATATCGGCGGTGTTATCGCTGCCGAACCAGTAACTGCTACGACGATGGCAACGACCTTTGCAATTATTTCCAATGTTGAAACCAAAGCTGCCATGACCTTGGCCGTGCCGATCGGTATGTTAGCTGCCGTTGTTGTTATGTTCTTGAAAAACGTCTTTATGAATATCTTCGCACCTTCTTTGGATAAAGCTGCCCGTGAAGGCAATGAAAAAATGGTGGTTGCCCTCCATTATGGGACTTGGGTGATCTATTACGTGATCATCGCTTCCATCTCCTTCATCGGCATCCTGGCCGGTAGTGGCCCAGTCAACACCTTCGTTGAGAATATTCCCCAAAATCTGATGAACGGATTAAGTGCTGCTGGGGGCCTACTACCTGCTGTCGGGTTCGCAATGTTGATGAAGTTACTTTGGGATAACAAACTAGCTGTCTTCTATATCTTAGGTTTTGTTTTGACAGCTTACCTAGGCTTGCCAGCTGTGGCTGTCGCTGTCTTAGGTGTCGTGATCTGTGTCGTAAGTGCCCAACGGGACTTGCAGATCCGGGATATCGAAAGCGGTGCAGTTGCTCATTCCGGCAATAATGGTGCCCCTATGACGAAAGAAGATGAAGAGGAGGATTTCTTCGCATGAGTAAGATGACTAAAGATATGAGCCCTGAAGATAAAAAAATGATGCGGTCCGTCTTCTGGCGGTCTTGGACCATGAATGCCAGCCGGACTGGGGCCACTCAATACCACGCAGTCGGTGTCATGTACACCTTGTTACCAGTGATCAATCGTTTCTACAAAACCAAAGAAGAACGGGCCGATGCCTTGGTCCGCCATACCACTTGGTTCAATGCCACCATGCATATCAACAACTTCATCATGGGGCTGGTAGCCTCCATGGAAAAACAAAACAGTGAAGACCCAACCTTCGATGACAGCTCCATCACCGCCGTTAAGGCTTCCTTGATGGGCCCTATCTCTGGGATCGGTGATTCCTTCTTCTGGGGGATCCTGCGGGTCATCGCAGCTGGGATCGGGATCTCCATCGCTTCCACTGGTTCTCCCTTAGGAGCCATCGTGTTCTTAGCTTTGTATAACATCCCAGCCTTCTTGATCCATTACTATGCTTTGTACAGCGGCTACTCCGTTGGTGCCAGCTTCATCAAAAAAATGTACGAATCTGGCGGAATGAAGATCCTCACCAAAGCTTCCAGTATGTTAGGTTTGATGATGATGGGCTCCATGACGGCTTCCAACGTGAAATTCAAAACGATCCTGGAAGTTTCTGCTAAAGGTGCCGAAGAAGCGATGAAGATCCAAGACTATTTGGACCAACTTTTCATCGGTATCGTGCCACTGTGTGTGACTTTGCTGGCCTTCTACCTGCTACGTAAGAAAGTCAACGTCAACATCGTGATGTTCGCTATCATGTTCCTAGGGATCATCTTAGGTTTACTAGGGATCTGCTAAAGGTTTGTAAGAATGGGAATAGAAAAAGAAGTATCCCTGTCGCTCAAAGGTGGCAGGGATACTTCGTCATTTCTTTCATTTTTTCCAATATTGACCGGAATCACCTTGAAACATGACGAATACCCGCTTTTACGGTATGTTTAGAGTAGGGAGAAAACCATAAGGGAGTGAGCAATATGAAAATAGAAACTCGCCAGCAATTATTAGCTGTTTTATCCAATAACGAAACCGGACTGACCACCGCTGAAGTCGCCCAACAGATCGACTTAAGCCGCTCCGCCACCAGTCTCTACTTAAACGAGCTCTTACAAGAGGGCACTGTCAAACAGACCGGCACGAAGCCCGTCTATTGGTTGCCCGCCAGCGCTGCCTCCGAGACTACTGATGACGTCTTCAAAGCCTTTATCGGCAGTCAAGGCAGCGCCCGGGAAGCCATCAAAAAATGTATCGCCGCTGTGATGTATCCGCCGTTAGGTCTGCCTTTACTGATCCATGGCCCCAGCGGCGTGGGCAAGAGCTTCTTAGCCAAGCTGATCTATGACTACTTGAAACAAAACAACGCCAAAGGAGCAGAGAAATTTTTCGTCTTCAACTGTGCCGATTATGCCAACAACCCGGAGCTGCTGTCGTCGATTCTTTTTGGTCACACCAAAGGGGCCTTTACCGGCGCTGAAGGCGAGCGGAAAGGTCTGCTGGCGCAAGCGGATCAAGGCGTCCTCTTCTTAGATGAAGTCCACCGCCTATCAAAGGAAAACCAAGAAAAACTTTTCCAATTTATGGATAGCGGCAATTTCCGTCCTATCGGTGAAGACGAGAAACTCCAACATTCCCAAGTCCGCCTTTTATTCGCCACCACCGAAACACCGGAGGAAGTTCTGCTGCCCACCTTTTATCGCCGAATCTCTGTGATCATAGATCTGCCTTCTTTCCATGAACGACCGATCTATGAGCGCTTTGAGCTGATCAAGTATCTTTTCCTGCAAGAAGCCAAACGGATCAAGCGGGACTTGGCCATCAGTCAGGAATTATTGGACTACCTTAGCGAGCGGGCCTATCCCGGCAATGTCGGCAGTCTGGCTAACGAGATCCGCATGTATTGTGCCGGCGCTTTACAAAAGAATCCGACAGCGGAGACCATTGCGCTCATTTTAGGCAACGAACGCCCCTCCTTGGAGCTGCATTTCGACCAGATCAACGAGGCCTTTGCTCCTGATGACCTGCAAACCCAACAAGTCCAGCTTCAACAACTGTTAGCTAGCGACCAAACGCTGCTCCAGATTCAAGAGGAGCTGGCGAGCCTTCATCATCACTTACGCCATGAAGCAGGCAGTGTCTGCACCACGGCCTTGGGGGAACGAGTGACCGCTAGCATCCAAGAGCAAAATCGACGCGTACTAGGGGATCTGCCCTTGACGGAGGAAGCCACCGCCACCGTCAGCTGTTTCTTGGACTTTACCAAGAATCAACTGCCGATGACCCTCTGGGAAAACCTTCAGTATCGCTTATTGAAGGAACAGCCCCGAACCTATCACTTGGCTCAATTATTGACCAAAGAACTGCCTTTGGAGCTGATTCCGGCAGCCAAATGCTTGTTGGCGATCCTACTCATAGGTTCTGTCAATGAAGAGATCCGCTATCACGCCCTCTTGGTGGCTCACGGGGAGCGCACCGCCTCCAGTATCCAAGGGGTCGCCAACAAAATGTGCGGCGAGTACCTTTTCGACGCCATCAATATGCCCCTCACCTCCTCGGTCCATGATATCGTGGCTCAGGTGAAGAACTGGCTCTCGGAACGGGAGACCGGTGACGGCGTGATCATGCTGGTGGATATGGGCTCTCTGACCCAGCTTTACAAGAGCTTGAAGCCCCAGATTCTGGGAGAACTTTTGGTAATCAACAACCTCACCACCTCCTTCGCTTTGGAGATCGGCCAACAGCTGTTGAACGGCAGCCGTTTCCACACCATCGCCAAGGCAGCGGAAGAAAACTTCGTCACCAACGTCCAATATTTTGAAGGCTTCTCCGTGGAGAAAAACATCATCATCTCCAGCATTTCCGGCCGGGACGTTTCCAAGAAACTGCGGGGCATCTGCCAACAATACGTGAAGCCGGATATCAAGCTGATCATTCTGAATTACAACGAACTCAGCGCCGCCATCGACCGCGCCGCCGACGAAACGGAATACTTGAAGGAGACTTCCTTGATCCTGACCACTTCCTACTTGGATACCGACGTCGCTGTACCAACATTGAATCTGTTGGACGTGCTGGATGACAATGCTGAACAACAATTGGAGCAGTCCTTCCATCACTTGATCCATCCCAACAACGTCAAACCGATGCTGAATGAATTCATCCACTTCTTCTCCAAAGAAGGCCTTTCGGAGAAACTGGAATTTCTCAACCCTGACGTGATCATTCGTCAGGTGGAAGACACCACCGACAAGTGTGAACGCCGCTTCGGTCTGCAGCTGAATGCCAAGATGAAATTCAACTTGACGATGCACCTGGCCTTGATGGTGGAACGTACTATTCTCGGCGGTGCCGATTACCCGCTACCGGAAGAACTCAGCAGCCTTAAGCTCAACGACAAACCTTTCGAAGCGAATATCAAAACGATTTTGTATAATCTGGAGCAGTTTTACCGGATCACGATTTCTGATTGGGAGCTGTATGTGTTGTATGAGATTTTGGGTGGGTAGTTGACCTAAGCAACTCCTTTTGAACGCTATAAAAGACCGCCACGACTCCTGTCTTCATCGACAGTTGACCGTGGCGGTCTCTTTCTACTAGTTACTTTGTGAGCTTTTTCTTCTCGTCTTCGGATGCAGGTAGTAGAGTACGCCGCAACCCATCACCATGATCCCTAAGATGATACTGGCGATCATGCCTTTGCCACCGGCAGCCGGCAGCGTATACTGGTTAAAGTTCGGTAGATGCAGGGCACTTCTGCTATCTCTGTAAAAGGCCGGTGGGGCGTGGGTGCCATACCCTTGGATAGCGATTTTATCCACCGGCAGTTCCTCTGAATTATTGACAGAAATGATCCAATACCCCGACGGCAGCTGATACCCTGGTAATGCTTTCGTTTCCATCAACAGGTAGTCGCCATCTTCTAATCCTTCAAACGCAATCTCGCCGCCATCTTCATTACTGATATGGTTCTGTTGCAAAGTTTTAAATAAAGAATAAAATTCCTTACGGTATCTATGATTTAAGCTGGGATTCCCAATAATACCTTGATTTCAGTACAGACCGAAAACCCGAAGAGAGTGCCTTCTTTTCGGGTTTTCTTATATAATCCTCGGATGGCTTCCATGCCTTTAATCGTGGTAGAGGCATTGCGTAAACTTCGATAGAATTTATTGCGTCTCTTTACTGGACGATGGTCTTGTTCAATCAAATTATTCAGGTATTTAATGGTACGATGTTCTGTCCCTTGATAAAAGCCGTATTCTTTTAGTTTCTTAAAGGCACTTGTAATAGAGGGGGCTTTATCTGTGACTACAACCTTCGGTTCATCAAACTGCTTCACTAACCGCTTAAGAAAAGCATAGGCTGCTTGTGTGTCCCGTTTTTTACGTAACCAAATATCCAAGGTTAAACCATCTGCATCGATGGCTCGATACAAATAATGCCATTTTCCTTTAATTTTGATGTACGTTTCATCCATTTTCCATGAATAAAAGGATTTTTTATTTTTCTTTTTCCAAATTTGATAGAGTAGTTTGCCATATTCTTGCACCCAACGATAAATCGTCGTATGAGAAACGTTAATGCCACGATCATATAAGATTTCTTGAACTTCACGATAGCTAAGGTTATAACGAAGATAGTAGCCCACGGCTACAATAATCACATCCTGCTGAAATTGCTTTCCTTTAAAATGATTCATCGTCATTCCTCCTGCTATCTTTTTCTATTATTCTACCTTATTTGATAGTAGATTTAAAACTTTGCAACAGAACCATTTAGAGGGACGACTTTTGATGATTGAGCGGTCCTCAGATATCTCATTACGATAAGATATCATCAAAAGACAAATTATTACTTATATAGGTTGAATTAAATACTTTACATCCGCACGCACAGTCGGTCAATCACCTCAAGGGGACGCTCGTTTACATCGGCTAAGAAACCGCGGACCGACTGTTTGATTTTCTGGACGTGGTCAAAAAAAACATTGTTGATGACCGATTCCTTGAGCCACTTCCAAACGCCTTCCATTAGGTTCAACTGAGGGCTGTAGGGAGAGGGAGGAAGATGAGTGCCAGGCGCCTAGCGTTTTCTTCAAAAAATTCTAACATTCCTTCTTTTACTAACAATTCGCGAGTCGAAGCGATCGTACGATGAGTCAAGATATAATGTTTAGATCCTTGTTGTTTCAATTGCGTCAATGTGTCATACACATGATCAAATGTGACAGGTTGGCGTGTATCAAGCGTTTCGTATTGATGGAAATCATCTGAGAATTCTCGAAAGTCCAAATGATATTTTTCAGTCAATGCTTTTGAAGATTTTTCTTTCAATAATCGATAAACAGCTTTTGGATCAGCAACTACTTGCCGATCTTCTAAAGCTTTCATCATGCTGTCAAGCATGATCGGATACGTATCGAACAACGTCCCGTCAAAATCCCATATATATGAATCAAACATTATTTTCTCACTATCTTCCTAATTTTTAAATGAATGGATTGGTGCCGGGATCCGCCCGCCTCGTTGGATAAAGTCCGTCGATTTCGCCGAATTCGTCCGCATGACTGGAGCAGTCCCCAGCAAACCGCCGAATTCGACAGAATCGCCGACTTTTTTATCTTTAGCGGGGATGATCCGCACCGCCGTTGTTTTATGATTGATGACACCGATCGCAGCTTCATCAGCGATCATCGCCGCAATCGTCTCCGCTGGTGTATCTCCTGGGATCGCGATCATGTCCAGACCCACTGAACAAATGGCGGTCATCGCTTCTAATTTCTCCAGATTCAGATAGCCTTCTTCTACGGCTTTGATCATACCTGCATCTTCAGAAACCGGAATGAATGCGCCTGATAAGCCTCCCACATGGTTGCAGGCCATCACGCCGCCTTTTTTCACAGCATCGTTCAATAAAGCCAGTGCGGCAGTTGTACCGTGTGTGCCGACAGATTCCAAGCCCATTTCTTCCAAGATCAACGCGACACTATCACCAACTGCCGGAGTAGGAGCTAATGACAGATCCACAATACCAAAGGGTACGTGCAATCGCTCAGAAGCGATTTGACCGACTAATTGTCCCATCCGCGTGATTTTAAATGCCGTCTTCTTAACTGTTTCAGCAACCACATCGAAAGATTCGCCTTTGACCTTTTCCAGAGCGCGTTTTACTACGCCCGGTCCGCTGACACCGACATTGATCTCGCAATCTGCTTCACCGACCCCGTGGAATGCTCCCGCCATGAAAGGATTGTCTTCCACCGCATTCGCAAAGACTACCAACTTCGCACAGCCCATATCTGAAGCTTCGGCGGTTTGTTTGATGGTTTCACCCATCAATTTGACAGCGTCCATATTGATCCCTGCCCGTGTCGAACCAATATTGACAGAAGAACAGACAAATTCTGTTTCTGCCAAGGCTTCCGGAATCGATTGGATCAAGGACAGGTCCGCTCCTTGATAGCCTTTTTCAACTAATGCGCTATACCCGCCGATAAAATTGATCCCCACCGCTTTTGCGGCTTTGTCCAAAACTCGCGCAAAAGCAACACAGTCTTGCCCGCCGCTTGCGGAAGCAACGATTGCGATCGGCGTTACCGAGATCCGCTTGTTGATGATGGGGATCCCAAATTCACTGGCGATCTCGTCACCGACTTTTACAAGATTTTTCGCTTTGCTGGTGATTTTATTATAGATATTTTGACAAGTCTTTTCTGTGCTGGCATCGATACAGTCCAACAATGAAATACCCATTGTGATCGTCCGGATATCAAGATTTTCTTCTTCTACCATCCGGATCGTTTCAAGAATTTGTTTTGTTTCCATCATTTCCCTCCGAATTATAGTTTATGCATCGCATTGAAGATCTCTTCATTTTGAATGCTGATTTTGACGCCCAACGTGTTTTCAACTTGACTCAATGCTTGCTTGATCGCTTCTAAATCAGCCTCTGGTTGCATTTGCAACATCATCATCATGGTAAAATAATCTTCCATGATCGTTTGAGATACATCTAGAATATTGATATTCAATTCTGCCAACTTCTGGCTGACACCGGCAATGATCCCAACCTTGTCCTTCCCGACCACCGTTAAAATAGCTTTCATTATTCTTATTCCTCCAATTTTTTCAATAGTATACCATAATTTATGATAGTTTTATGAAAAATTCTGAAACAAAGGGCTATTTCCTTCAGCCAATATTCGTCTTTAGAGGATCGATTTATTGACGATCTGCAAGTTCTTATCAAAGCGGTAGTGGATCGGCTGCGCATTGGGAATATCAATGGTATCCATTTGGTCTTCCGGTACATCCTCCAAATATTTCACCAGTGCCCGCAGACTGTTGCCATGTCCGGTAATCAAAACATTCTTACCCGAACCCAACAGCGGCGCGATCTCATCTTGCCATAATGGCGCGACCCGCTGGACCGTCATTTGCAGATTTTCTCCATGAGGAATGTCTTGATCTGCCAATTGTGCGTAACGGCGATCAAAATGGTTTTCTTCTACTAATGGAGGCATTTCATAATAATCTCGACGCCAGCGTTTGACTTGATCTGCCCCGAATTCTCGTGCCATTTCATCCTTATTTTTCCCTACTAAAGCGCCATAATGCCGCTCGTTCAGACGCCAGGTTTTAAATGTCGGTATCCATAACTGATCGCTTTCTTCTAAGATGATCTGGCAAGTCAATGATGCCCGCTTCAATACTGACGTAAATGCAGCGTCAAACTCGATCTGCGCGTTTTTGATTTTTTCCCCTGCCTTACGAGCCTGTTCCTGTCCTTTTTCTGTCAGAGAAACATCCAGCCATCCCGTCCAATAATTTTCAAAATTTGCTTCACTTTCCCCGTGCCGCATCAGTACTACATCCATATGTCTTCTACCTCTCTTCCTTTATTATCCCAGTTTCTTTGAGAAATGTCATTTGCAGTTGACATCTTTTTCATCTTTTTCATAAAATTTTCTTAAAGCTGTACCAATTGATTTTAAAAAATCTAAAGAACTGAGTTTATGCTATCAAGCATCTTTTTTGTAAGCATTAACAAATTGCTCTTTTTTTGCTGTATTTTTTGTATAAATCAGCTATTTGTGGTTCTATTAAACTATGGTAATATGTAATTTGCAAATATTCTGAAAAAAATTGAGGAGTTATCATGAGAGACCTAACTACAGGCACCCCAGCAAAGTTGATTTTTTTATTTACCATTCCATTACTCGTGGGGAATATTTTCCAACAGTTCTATAATATGGTAGATATGATCATTGTTGGGCAAACGATCGGTAAAGAGGCATTGGCAGCAGTCGGCGCGACAGGAAGTATCACATTTTTGATCATTGGTTTTGCTCAAGGTTTGACCGCTGGATTATCTATCATCACGGCGCAACGTTTCGGCGCTCAGGATTTTCGCGGTGTAAAGAAAAGTTTTGCTGTTGCTATTATAATTAGTTTCACAGTAACTGCTATTTTGACTGTTTTGAGTTTAGTATTTTTACGTCCGTTATTATTGCTGATGCAGACACCGCCGGAGATTATCCAACAAGCACAGGAATTTATCTCCGTGATCTTAGGCGGTATGTTTGCCTCAATGGCGTTCAATCTTCTTTCAAATATGATTCGAGCGCTAGGAGATAGCCGAACACCTTTGTTCTTTTTGATTTTCGCTGTGATCATCAATGTGATTTTGGATTTGGTGTTTATTATCAATTTCCACATGGGGATCGCTGGGGCTGGGTATGCGACAGTTATCGCGCAAATTTCCGCAAGTTTGATGTGTGTCATCTATATCAAACGGAAAATCCCGTTGCTGCAAGTCTCTAAAAGTGATTTCAAAATAGATAAAGACACTATTTTCACTCATTTAAATGCGGGCTTGCCTATGGCTTTCCAATCATCCATCATCGCTATTGGAGCGGTGGTATTGCAGTCTGCTCTAAATAGTTTGGGAACAGATGTCGTAGCGGCTCAAGCTGCCGCGGGAAGGATCGACCAATTTGCCACTCAGCCAATGATGTCTTCGGTTGTGCGGTCTTTATATTTACTAAATAGCTTGCCAATATAACCAGACAGTGCATAGCCAACCATATTAAAATGGCCAATAGCAGTTGCATCACTTCCTGTAATCTTACGCATGAAGGGCTGACATAATTGAGGCAATGCTGCGGAGAAGAAGCCAAGTAATAATCCACCAACGATAATTGCGGCTACATCCGAGAAGTTATGCGCTTTCAAAATCAAAGATAACACACACGCAAAGAACAAACTATGACCAGTCGTAAAAAAGATATTTTTGAAAGGAGTAATCCTAGCAATTGCTAAGTTCATGATAAATCCCAAAATCAGCGTACTACTCGTAACAAACACAAATTCTGTCTGCGCTAATGCTGTCGCTGCTTCAGGAAAAGCAACAACTCCCTTGATATGAAATCCGGTTTGGAACAACGTATTGAAGTTCTGCAAAGCCCTGTCATGATCGTGCCACCTGCATTAAAGATCAAAAATCCAATAATTGTCTTAGAGGTTCCAGTCAAGACTTCTGTTCCAGACTTTTTTTGTGCTAATAAGCCTATCATAGCCACAAGCCCTAATAGTACTGCGGGCGTACTTAAGAAGCTAATAATAAAATCCATTTTCAGCCTTCCTTTCTAACTACTGTTTTTCTAACTCAATAAATGCTTCTTCAAGTTTTATCTTAATTTCATTCTTATCCACAATATTCGCAATGCCAACAATCTTCTGTGGTAAATTTTTTTCTATTAATTCATTCGCTACATCAGGCAAAGTAATGATCATATCTCCTTGAAAACCTGGCACACCATCTAAAGATGAATGTTCTACTTCTAACGGAAAGTTATTTTCTTTAACAACTTCATTGACTTTGATCTTTAGCATCAAACTTGATCCTACTCCTGCACGGCAAGCTACTAAAGCTTTATGACTATTCATGTTTATTCTCTCCTTCTGCTTTTTCAATATAGTTTTTAAATTCTTCTCTAGATGAAACGACTTTGATAAATTTTAGAAAATCTGGATTTCCTAATAAATTTGCCAATTCTGATAGCAATTCAATATGCGCTTGGTTATTCTTGGCGCTTAATGGAAAAAGATATTTAACTGGATCATTGGTGCGATGACCTGAAGTAACTGGGGTCTTCAATCGCATAAATCCAATAGCTACATCTTTTGCTCCACTTTCCACCGTTGCATGAGGTAAAGCAATATTTTCAGTAATAACGATATATGGACCGGTCTCTTCGTAAATCTTCAAAATTGTTTCGACATATTTTTCAGTTACTACATCTGCTTCTAAGAAAGGTTGCAAAGCTTTTCTTATTGCTTCTTCAAAGTTATTTGCCTGAACATCTAGTTGAATATATTCATCTTTGATTACTTTACTTAACACTTATTTCGCCTCTATTTCATTTATTACTTGTGCACGTCTATGGTGTTAGTATCAAATCTTAGACAGCTTTTCGTAGAGACAAGAATAAATTAAACTTATCTACGAGAGGATGAATTTTTATGACCCGATATGAAGAAAATTTTAAACAAATGATTGTTGAACTGAATCAAACTGGACGTTCTGTTCGAGGGTTAGCGAAAGAATATGGCTTATCTGAAGCAACGATTTACAAATGGAAGAATTTATATTTACCTGATCAGTCCACAGGACTGACTGGAAAAGAAGTAGCTGAACTGAGAAAAGAAAATGCTCGTTTAAATGAGGAACTTGAAATCTTAAAAAAAGCCGCAGCCATATTCTCTCGGAAAACCTAAATTCGCTTGTTCAATTTATTGAAAAATGGTGTAAGGATTACACTGTTTCTTTGTTGTGTCGGTTATTAGAAATCCCTAGAAGTGTCTATTATTTTTATAAGAATAAACCGTTGACAGCTACAGAAATCAGAAATAATAAGTTGAAAAAGAAGATTTCAACAATTTTTTTTACGAATAAACAACGCTATGGTGCCACAAAGATCCATCAAGTTTTATTAAAAGAAGGGATTTCAGTATCTCTTAAACATGTCCAAAAGCTAATGAAACAATTAAATTTAAGGTCGATTGTAGTTAAAAAATATAGACCTCAAAGATCTAATAAACCGATCATTTCAAAAGAGAATCTCTTAAATCAGGACTTTTCTACTGAAACGATCTGTGAGAAATGGGCAGCTGACATTACGTACATTCCTACTAAGAAAAATGGTTGGTGTTACTTATCTTCAATCATGGATTTACACACGAAAAAAATTATTAGTTATACATTTTCAAAACGAATGACTGTGGATTGTGTCATCCAAACATTGAATAAAGCAAAAATACATTATCACATTCCAGAAGGAATGATTCTACACACTGACTTGGGCAGCCAATACACAGCAAGAGAAGTGGAACAATGGCTTAAAACCAACAAAACAAGGCATTCTTATAGTAGAAAAGGAACACCTTATGATAATGCTGGAATCGAATCTTTCCATGCCTCATTGAAAAAAGAAGAAGTCTACACGACTAGCTACTCAGATTTTGAAGAAGCAAATCGAGCGCTATTTAGCTACATTGAAGGATTTTATAACCGAAATCGAATCCATAGCTCGATTCACTATCTAACCCCACAGGAATTTGAAGAATTAGCAAAAGAAAAAATGGCTTAACCGTCTCTACTAAAATGTGTCCAAGATATTGACTCAAATCCACTATACTATAAGTTCCTCCGCCTTACTTGACAATATAAACTGGGTTCACTTTTTTATAGTGAAAAAACAAAAAGCGTGCTCTAATGGGAATTTATTCTTATTTTCTGTGCCAAGAGCGTTTGACCCATAAAAAAATAGCCTTCTCTCAAAAAAAAACAGTTCGTTTTTTCTTCCCTATAAAAGAAAAAACGAACCAAAATAAGGCTGGGGCAGAAGTGCTTCACTCTGAGAAATAAGCCGAAATTCACGAAAATTATTTTTCAAATTTTTGTGAATTTCGGCTTATTTAAGAAGGAGTTGCTTCTACCCCCGCCGTTTATTCATTTTTAAAGAATGAGACAAAAGTGTTTCTTACTTTTATCCCACGCTCATTTTGATTCTACATAAATTCAAAATAAAAAAACCTTTACCCTATACTTGAAGTTAGGATAAAAGCTTTTTATTTTCGGTCAATCATCACTTCAGAAAACCAATCATCGAAAAATGATCACCCATTCGCAATCAGTTTGATTCACTTAAGGAATCTTTTAAGGAGATTGCTTCTCCGTTACGTTTCCGCGCGCTTAATTCCCCAATCGCTGTGAATAACAGATCACTAGAAGAGTTCAAAGCTGTTTCTACCGAATCTTGGATCACACCGATAATAAATCCTATCCCTACAACTTGCATCGCAATCTCATTCGAAATACCAAACAAGCTGCAAGCCAAAGGAATCAATAGCAACGAACCTCCCGCAACGCCTGAAGCTCCACAAGCAGCAATGGCTGCCAACAGACTAAGGATCAATTTTGAAGCAAAGGACGCTTCGATCCCTAATGTTTGTACCGTCGTCAATGTCATCACGGTAATCGTTACAGCAGCGCCCCCCATATTGATGGTCGCTCCCAACGGAATCGAGATCGCATAGGATTCCTTCGTTAATTTCAATCGTTCGGCTAACATCATATTGATAGGAATGTTGGCTGCTGAACTACGTGTAAAGAAGGCGGGAACCGCACTTTCTTTTAAGCAAAAGAAAATCAATGGATAGGGATTTTCTTTGATAAATAAAAAAGTCAGAAGCGGATAAACAACTAAAGCGACAAATAACATGGTTCCTACTAATACCAGAACTAGTTGAAGATATTCTGCTAAGCCAGACAACCCTGTCGTTGAGATCGATTGATAAACTAATCCTAGGATACCGATCGGTGCAAACGCAATGATCAGCTGCACTACGTGTGACAAGGCTACAGAAACTTGATCCACGACTTCTTTAGTTGTTTCCGTACGACTACGCAAAGCCAGCCCTAACAAGACGGCCCAGAACAAAACGCCTAAATAATTTGATTCAATGATTGCTTGGATCGGGTTTTGTGTCACGTTAGTCAACATCGTAGATAAGACACTGCCGATATTTTGTGGCGCCTTTTCAGAGACCTGTTCTTGCAAAGTGATTGGGATCGTAAAAATCGAACTAACGACTACTGCAACTAACGCAGAGAGGAACGTTCCACCTAAGTATAAAAATAAAATAGGTTTGACATAGGTTTCATTCCCAACTTTATGTTTTGCAATCGAAGCTGCCGTCAGAAAAAATACCAAGAGAGGAGCAATGGCTTTTAAGCAACTGACAAATACAGTCCCCAATATGGTGATAAACGTCCATGAGGGTAAAAAAATACCAACTATAATACCAACTATGATACCGCAACTAATTCGTTGAACTAAAGACATATCCAAAAACTTATCTAACAAATAATCACCCCTATATAGTTTAACCATCATTTTAACATCTCTAAAATAGAAATAAAAGATAAACTTTCTAAAAATTCAAACTATTAAAGAGGATCGGACAGAAGCGTTTAAATCCGAGAAATAAGAAGGAGTTGCTTCTGCTCCCACCGTTTATTCTTTTTTAAAGAATGAGTCAAAAGTGTTTCTTACTTTTGTCCCACGTTCGTGGGGAAAAAATTAACGAAATGATGATTTATTGATTTGAAATAAAGAATAGGTTAGATTCTAGGCGGAATTCATCAGTAGTCTTGTTCTTGTAGACTTTCAATAAATCCATTTTTTTGAATGATTTTTTCTGTTACTGCAACGCTACGGGTACAAAGGGCATTTTTAATTTTGTGTTATTTCATTATTACTCATCTCTCATTACAACAACATTGTACTGTCAAAAAAATCCTCATTTATGATACGGAGCTGGGTATCATGAGTGAATGATATTTATAAATCACTGGATATTGAAGTATATTCTGTTTTCTCAACTTATTTAGTCAGATTTTTTAATGAAGATTTTTTGAGTAAAATTTCTATAATTCCTACTTATTGAAAAGTAGTTTGTAGTGCTGCTTCTACCTCTCTCATCTGTTCTACAAATTCCAAATAACTTGACGCAGCTTGCGGAATGAAAAAATGATATGTGAATATTTCTCCTCCTAGCCCGCTTAATATGCCTATTTTTTTATACCCATGATTTGCAGGAAGGGGATCGGAAGTAGGTTGCAGAAAGCCGCCTTTCATTGTATCTGCTTGGTCTAAATTCATTATATGAATATATGTGACTAACTGATTATAGTCATTTCTAGTATCAAGATGTTTTTTGTATTTTGTATCAATTGGTATATTATTAAATGTAAAATCTGGATATCGTGGGGACCGGTTGGGCTCTTGAAATAAATGCATTGTTGCTAACCCTTTATCTCTGCCATAATGTTTCCAACCAGTGACTTTCCCAATGTATTCTTCCCATAGCCAAGACACATCGATAATGATTCCATGTATTTGATTTTTATCACTTCCAAATCCTGATTTTTCTTCCGATAAAATTTGGATACAGATTTGTTGAAGAGCCGAATACTCCTCGTAATAACTATGTTTGACTGGATGAAGGATATTCTCTTGAAGGATATTAAATTGATTTAATCTAGCATAACCAGGTGTTGTTTGTTTGATTAGAACCACGTTTTCTTTCGTATCCTCATCTCCACTAAGTAAGAAATCGTACTCATTTTGGATTTTTTCAATAGTATGACGAATAAGCTGGGTTAGGTGATTATTATAGCTAAACTCTCGTGTTCGATAAGCAACTTTTCCAACGAAAGGAACATTCGAACGGATGTGTTTTGCAACATCAACAGCTCCCTTGATATTGGCATTATTGTATTCTCGTTTGACATATTCTTTGTATATCCCTTTACGCATTGCTTCATTCAGATAATAAGGAAAGAGAAATACCAACAAATCGTAGTATGTCATCTTTTTAGATGCACTAAAATGATCATTAATCACGTTGTAATTCAAAACACGCTGAAGCATATAACGTAAAAAGAAATCTTCATGCTTCATTTGATTAGCGAATCTAGAATGAATTCTTAATTCATCTGTTGAATCGCTAAGGATACCTACGACATTACAAGTCCAAATTTTTCCATTTCTTGATTGAAATATCAAGTTATCTTCACTTAGATCCTTGGATTGATTTAACTGTTGCGGAAAGATAATAAAATTTTCTTTCTCTAAACTACTTAAGTCACGATTAACTAAGTTCGTAATGATTGGATGTTGCACAACTGAGTCATTGATTTCTTGATTATCGTGTAGAGGTTTCAGCTTCATCTAAATCACCGTCATTAGAGTATACCTTTTCTAGTATTTCTAATTTTTCTTTCGCCTTATGTTCACCACGAAAATAGTCTTTCAATAATGGATATAACTTAGTATCCCATAATTGTTCCATTGTCTCCTCACCATTATCGATACTTAAAAAGTAACTAGCACCAATTTGGTAATCAGTTGACAATCCACCTTTTTCTTTGGCAACGATCGCCTCATTTAAACGCGTCATAAGTTCTTTTGTTTTCTCTTGAGTCAGCATATTTTGTGCTGAATCTTCTGCCTTTATTTCTAAGAAAGTAAATCGCCGGCGCATAGCAAAATCAAAAGTGTCAACAGAACGGTCAATGTCGTTCATCGTCCCAATAATATAAACATTATTAGGAATATAGAATTTTTCTTCTGGATTTTCATGGAGGTTTGCATACTGAGTGTAAACACCTTCTTTATGCCCACGATATCCTGGATCAATTGAGAAAAATAATTCGCCAAAAATTTTGGAAATTTCGCCCCGATTAATTTCATCAATGATAAACACATAGTTTTGGTTATTCGTAGAATCTACCGTTGACGCCGTGTAGTTTTTTAAGCCAAATTCTTCTTTTAAATGTTTTACAATCGCTTTTCGATAAGCATCAAATCCACCTTTTGGCGTACCTGGCAATCCACGATAGACATTATAAATTTGGTCATGGTTTAGATAAGTATTGGTTTTAGCAGGATAAACACCTTGAATTTCATTTCTTTCATAGGCTAGAAGATTGCGTACTGGTTTACCTGTCAATGTTTTAAGTTTATTGTAGCCTTCTCCCTCTATACTAGCTTCCGTTACCGCATCGAAAAATTTAGCCCAAGCTTCTTCAAAATTATCTTGTCCATTTACTTTCTTTGTTTTCTTTGCTTTTTCAACAAAGCTCTTAAAGCTTCCATCTTTCAAGGTGAAACTAACAACGCCATCATCGGATGTAGTTGGACGTAAACCTTCGACAAAATCAGTATAATCATAGCTAGGATGAAACTGGACAAATCCAATTCGGCTCTTTTCATCTTCGCTCAATTCATTGATTTGTGTAGTTCTGCCATTTGAAACGACATCAGCTGCCATTTCATTTGCAAGGAATGTTTTCCCTGTTCCAGGAGCGCCACGTAGAATAAGGTTTTTAGATTTGAGTAAATGTGAAACATATGATTTCAGCAAATGATTGGTCATAGTCTGAGTCTCTCCTACTCGTATTTCCTTTTTCTCTTTCCCTTTATAAACAAGAATAAATTCATCCCCAGATGTTCCAAAACGTTTCAAACATTCTTGTACAAATAATAAAGTTGAAAAAATACTCCAACAATAGATGACTATCTGCTTGTCTTCATTATATTTATAAATCAAAAATTCAATGGACTTCCTTTTTTTTTTGAAACTGTCAACATCTGGAAAAATCCCTCGTATTATCTCATCTCCTGAGTGATATCGACACACAGGAAATGTTGCTCTTTCGCTTTCTGGTAGAGAAACAATCGATTGTTCAAACATTTGAATAGCTAATCGCGGTAATGTTTGATTTGAAATTTTCCGTTCATTTTTACCGTAGTTTCTTCTAGTTATTTCGCCTTCTGCCGTACGGAAGTAAGCATCTTTTGGTTGATAATTATCCCCTAAGCTTAGATTCTTCATAGTAAATGTTGGGTCTGTTGATTTAATCTCATCAGCAGTTATTCTTAGTTCATATGTTTTTTTTGTTTCATTGTTGTTCATATTTTCTTCTACTTTCAAATTTTATTTACCGTATCAATGTAAAAATAAAACCAAATTTTATTTCGAGCATCATTTATTAACATGTTTATCATACAATTTCTTCAATTTTCTCGTTTACCTCAATTCATTCTCAAGTGGAATCAACTCATCATCTAACATTTTACGCCAGGCTCGCTTCATTTCTTGTGGGTATTTAAATGGCTTGGCTTCTGGATGTTTGGCTTTATATCCTTCGTAATCCTTACTGTTGATAATTGCTTTCATATTAGGAATTGGATCTTCACCTGGTAGATATTGCAGATTAGAAGCATGTAATTCTTTCTCAGAGACAAACCACTCATTGGAAAAGGCATGAATCAAATCATCACTTGCTTGTGTAAAATAGCGACGTTTAATGACAAAGATATCTTCATTACTATCTAAAGTCCCCACATCAAATGCATTTAAAATTTGTCGGTAAACTTCTTTGACTCCTTCTGTTTTATTCAATTTAGCCAAAGCTTTTTCAATTTCTTCTCGTGCATCTGAACTATTCGCAGCATAAGTTCCTAGTAATTGATCAATATAAGTAGAATCAATATCATACAACTTAGTGGTATTTTCACTATAAAATTCGATCGTTGAAAAATCTTCTCCCTCTTTTTCTAGTTCTTCCTCTATTAATGAACCCTTTACGGTCTCGTACACGCCAATTTGTTCTTCCAAAAGTTGAATTTGATTGTTCAAAGTTGGAGATTTCACCATGTCATCATTGTAATCGTCATAAGTCACTAACGATTCATACGCACGATTCAATTCTTGAAATGCTTTGACGTACTCGATACGGATTTCAAGTGGCGTATGTTCATCAATGGATTCCATGGATGAAACCTCTTTTAACTTACCATATGCCTGCTTGAATCTTTTTTTGGATTCCTGATAACTTGGATAAATCAAACCCGATTCTTCTTTTGCTTCTGAATACAGTTTTGTCGCATCCTCGACATTCTTCTCCATTGTCGCTGGCTTACGAAACGTCACAATCAATCCTTTTTTCTTTTCAGGATACGTACGGTTCGTACGTGAAAAAGCTTGAATCAATCCTGCATACTCTAGATTACGATCCACAAATAGGGTTTGAATCGTAGGTGCGTCAAAACCTGTCAATAGACGATCCACTACAATCACTAAATCGATTTGTTTCCCAAATTGTTTGAATTCCGCTCTTTTTCGTGCCAAACGATTATTGATGTCTCCGTTATAACGCTCAATGTCTGCTAGTGACCAGGCAGTATCATAATACTGATTGTATTCATCAATAATGTTTTGCATTTCTCCTTGTTGGGCGCTTGAATCTCGGCTATTTTCTTCTAATGAATAGGTAATAGCGATTCGTGGAAAATCAGGATCCTCCATCGTTCGTCCTTCACGAATGGGTTGATCTGAAAACTCTCTTGTTAACCAATCAGGCTCTTTCGTCATCTCTTTGATGGCTCGATAATACTTTTTAGCCATGTCAATGGAACTCGTGGTTAAGATTGCAGATTTCGTTGGACGGCCATTTCGAAAATCAAATTTTGTATAGGCATTATCTGGACGAAACATTTTATGGATGACTTTTTGGATATGTTCATCTGCTTCAAAAACAGCAGGGTCCAAATAACTTTCTTTTTTGATTGACTCCATTTGATCGATCATACGATTGATTTGTTCCGATGAATAATCTGCGTATGTTTCTACTTCTTTTAATTTCCGATAGATTTTATTCTCTAGTGAAGTCGGCTCCACGGTGTTTTCATGCTCTACTTGAAATCCCAAAACAGAGCCATCTTCTAGCGCATTCTTGATGGTATAGGTATGCAAAACCTCTCCATACTGATCATGGGTCGTACGTGCCAATTGCCCTTTGGCTTGTTTCCGATTCTCAGGGAAAATCGGTGTACCTGTAAAGCCAAACCAAGTGGACTTCGGAAACATTTTTTTGATTTCTTCCATATTTTCAGCACTTAACGCTCGATGACACTCATCTACTACAAACACGATATGTTGCCCCATTAATTTTTGGAAGCGATTGGTTCCTTTTTTCTCTTCTTGTTTCTTTGCATATTTCAACGCCGCATCTAGCTTTTGACGGGTTGTAATGATCACAACATTTGCATTGGCATCTGCCAACAGGGTTTCACTTAATTCTTTGGCACTTCCTGTTCCCACGATCAAGCTATTCGCTTTGGCGTTCCCGGAAGAAATCCCAGTATTAAATTCCGAAGCAAATTTCGTAAACTCTGTAGTGGTCTGATTATCTAAATCTTTGCGGTCCACTAACATGATCGTTCGATCGATCCCCGATTTTCGTGCTAAAAGCTTAGTAGATACAAAACTAGTCAACGTCTTTCCTGAACCAGTCGCATGCCACACATACCCTGATTGATGTTTATTTGCGGCAATAAACAAGGCTTGAATCGCATGCACTTGATAAGGATGTAACACCATGAGGGTTTTATTGTCTTGATCTTCACTGACAATCGTATAATCCGCAATCAAGCGATGGGCATCCGGGATATTTAGCACTTGTTTGCAAAACTCATATAAGTTTTCTACCTTTTTATTATCTTTCGTTCGCCAACTAAATAAAAACTTAGGATGCAAATCCTTCGGTAAGGCATTTGCAAAATACCGAGTCGTTTGTTCATTGGAAACCACAAACAACTGTAAGGTCGAAAAGATATTGTTCCGAAATATGCCTTCTTCTGCATATTTTTTGATTTGGTTAAATGCCTGATAAACACCATCTTTTGCAGTTACTTGTTTCAATTCGATTTGGACAATCGGTAAGCCATTGATCAATAAGGTGACGTCAAAACGTCGATCCCGTGCTTCTATGTTACTTCCACGTTTTGCAATTTGATGGACCACTTCATAAGTAGAGATTCCTCCACCAATGTCTTGATTGGAATAAAGGATAAGTGAGACAGAACCCAATTGTGGATCTTCTCGTTCAATTGTGATCCGAGCCATTCCATTTTCACCTTTTAACCATTTCGCAGCATCAAAGGGGGTTTTCGTCCGTAGCAATAATTCGGTTTTGATCGTTTCAAACTCTTTATCGGTCAAAGGAGAATCATTCAGTTCCGCTTGATTGTTTGAGATGATTTTTTGACGTAAATTAACCCAAAGATCTTCTTCTGATTTTAGATCCGGACGATACGTCCACTGATTATGCCCTTCTCCAAGTACACGGATCAACTGTTCTTCGACTTCCGCTTCCTCACGGTGACTAATTTTCATTCTTCTTCCCTCCCTAAACAAACATCTTTTGCAAGAAGCCTTTTTTCGTTTCTTTTAGTACATCTAATTCGCGTTGGTGAAGAGCGATCGTGTCGTCGAGTTGTTTGAAGAATGCGCCGATTTTTTGTTGTTCTTCAATTTTTAAAGGCATAACAATCTCAGTTTCAAAGAAATCCGAGGCTGCAATATTCAGTAGTCCATGGTTTCTTGCTCCTTCAGCAGCATGCTTTGAAACTTCCTTATACCAATAAGTAGTATCATAATATTTTTCTAAAAAATCAGAATCAATTTTCTTAGGCTTAAATACAATGTATAAAGTAGATAAAACACCCATATCATATTGATTTAATCGTTTGACAGCTCCCCATGGATAACCATTTGAGTAGGATTTATTATACGCAAACTCACCTTTTTTTACGAGATAATATCCACTCACATCACGACTAGCAACTGTTTTATTAAAGAATTCATTTTGGTCTATCAATCCTTCTTGAGCTGAAATCGTTAACGGTCGAATTGATTCTAATTTTTTATTTTTACGAGTGACTCTTTCAACTACTTCCCCCAGCTTCCGCTGTTCCCAATCCTCCGTAAAACCAGGGAACCGAATTTCTGGCACTTTTGCTCCGTTTTTAGGGAACATTTTTTGTAAGAATCCTTTTTTCGTTTCCTTTAATAAATCTAGCTTACGTTGTTGAAGTGCGATAGCATTTGATAGAACCTCAAAAAATTGTCCTATTTTTTCTTGTTCTTCACGTGAAGGATAAGGAATTGGCATTTTAACAAATACAGAATCCCTTATAGCAAACCTATCCGCACGAGCACCTGAATCACCATTTAATTTCATAAATTTGTGCCAGTATGAAGTAGAAAAATAGGTTTCTAAATACTGATTGTCTATATTGTTTGTTGAAAAAACATAATAAAGTGGCGACATTACACCAGTTCTACCTAATTTATTTCTTTTAATTGGACCAACAGGAGCAAAATTGGAGATTCGTGGGTTATAAACAAAGTCATTTGGTTTAACCACATAATATCCATCAATATTATTCTTATTTGATATTTCTTTATCAAAAAAATCATTTTGGGATATAATTCCAAATTCTGCCGAGTTGGTTAGGGTTTCTGTAAATTCTCTATCTTTATTTTTGGTTTGTACTTTTGTCGATATATCACTTAACTCTCGCTGTTCCCAATCTTCCGTAAATCCTGGGAAACGAATTTCTGGTTGTGTATCATTGCTCATGTTTGAACACCTCCAGCGCACCTTGTAACCACGCTTCGTTTTCAGGTGTTGTTTGCAGGGAAGAGATAGTTTCCAATAGTTCTTTTTCTAGCACTTGCTGTTCTTGTCGTATCTTCTTGATGTCATTTCCGACATGAACCATATCAATTGGTTCTTCTTCTTCGAAAGTATCTACATAGCGTGGGATATTTAAGTTATAGTCATTTTCTTTGATTTCATCAAAGGTTGCCAAATGAGCGTATTTCTCCACATCTTTTCTTTCAGCGTAGGTTTCGAGGATTTTTTGAATGTTTTCTTCCGATAATTTATTCTGATTTTTTCCTTTAACAAATTCCCGACTGGCATCAATGAATAACACATCTCGAGTTTGACGATTCTTCTTCAATACAATCACCGTCGTTGGAATCGATGTACCAAAGAACAAGTTCGCAGGCATACCAATCACAGCATAAATACTGCCGTCTTCTAATAATTTTTGACGAATGACCCCTTCTGCAGCGCCACGGAATAAAACTCCGTGTGGCAAGACGATAGCCATAGTCCCTGTTTCCTTCAAATGATAGAAACCGTGAAGAAGAAACGCAAAATCTGCTTTGGATTTTGGCGCTAATTTCCCGTAGCGATTAAACCGAGAATCATCTAAGAAGGTCGTATCTGCTGACCAATTAGCCGAATAAGGTGGATTCATCACTACTGCATCAAATGTGTAAGGTTCATCTGTTGGCCAGTCCTTATTCAACGTATCCCCATTGCGGAGATTCATTTCTTCGGCATCTACCCCATGTAAAATCAAGTTCATTTTTGCTAGATTGTATGTCGTTGTATTTAGTTCTTGCCCATGATATTTAACGTTATCTGGATGAGTTAAGTAGTTACGTACATTTAACATCAAGGAACCTGAACCCATGGTTGGGTCAAAGACACTAAAGAAAGGGCGTTCTTTTTGATCTAGTGTCACGATTTGTGCCATCATATCAGAAACCATGTGAGGTGTATAAAATTCTCCGGCTTTCTTCCCTGCTTCTGAAGCAAATCGACTGATCAGAAATTCATACGCATCCCCGATCACATCCCCATCGTGACCTAAAACTTCCACGTCATTCAATTTCTTGATAACTTCGGTAATCGTCACATTTCGTTGTTGCTCATCTGTTCCTAGTTTTTTTGATTGGAGATCCACATCATCAAATAACCCATTAAATTGATTGTAGGTAGATGCCAATTGCACAAAGGCTTTGTTTAGATCGTTCAATTGGAACGTTGCTTGTTTTGCTTGATCCGCTAAGACGTTGAAAAGATACTCTGGTGCAATTGCATATCCCAAAATATCAACGATTGTGGCAATCAGATCTTCTTTTGATTCTTCATCTGAAAGTAATTCACGATACAACATTGTTTGTTTGCTTACTGTGTCATATTCATCTAAGGATTCATCTGCTAAAAGAACCACTTGTTCCAGCAAACGGTCGGATAAATATTTATAGAAAATCAGCCCCAATAAATAATTTTTATATTCTGACGCATCCATTTTGCTACGGAGATTATCTGCCGCACTAAATAACTTCTGATTTAATTCTGCACCCAAAAAGATACACTCCTATCTCTTATTTAAAGTTGCTATATACCCTCTTATTTTAGCATACTCCCTTTTAGAAAAAGCAAAAAAAAAAAGAAAGAATCTTATTCTTGATAACAAGCTACGTGACGTATATGCCTAACAAAAATAGAACTTTTGAATCAATCTTAAATGAAGGTTTAACCACAGAACCGGCATCCATTATTTTTGATGAAGTTATCGATGACGTTGAAGATAGTAAGTATCATAAAAATTTAAAAGAACTTTTTTATTTTGCATTCAACAATGGACCAAGTTTGTTCACTGGTATATCAGTACCTGATAGTGATAATCCATTAATTATGGCAAAAATTTACTTAACAAAATGGTGTAATAAATACATCAGGGATAGGAATAACCCAGCATTAAAAAAACCTCTTAAAACATTTGGCGAAAAAGATGCTGCTTTAACTACTAGAGTAGCAGCAAATGCTAATATTGATGATCAAAAAGTATTGAATGACTACTTGCGTGGACATTTTTTATATATGAGCGCTGAGAACATGAACGGAAGTATTTTAGAGGAATATTTAGCCGAAGTGTTAGAACCTGAAGGTTGGATTTGGTGCGCCGGCTCTGTATATCGAGCTGTTGATTTCTGTTATTTAGGAACCTCACCAATTCTTTTACAAGTGAAAAATAAATACAATACAGAAAGCAGTTCGAGTTCAGCTATAAGAGTAGGAACAACAATTAGAAAATGGAATCGTTTAAATAAGCCGACAAAAATTTCTGGTTTGGATAGCCCTATCCCCAATTGGAAAGCATTAATAGAAATGACTGAAGCTAGTAAGGAACTGGCAGCTAAGTTAACTGAAAATAGTTATTTAGCTTATATTAATGAAAAATCCACACGAGAATTATGGACACTCGATGACTAACAATATCCTTATTAGTATCTATCCACGATACATGGAAAAAATTATAAACAAACAAAAAAACTTTGAATTTAGAAATTTCTATCTTACCTCAGATCCTTATAATATCTTTTGGATTTACGAAACAATCCCCACCAAAGCTTTAAAGTATAAATTGATTGTAAAAAATCCAATTACTAAACTTAAGAAAAATCAACACTACTTTTTAGGAGAAGATAAGTTTGAACAATTAGTTTAAAAGGGAAAATATGCTTACGAAATTATCCACCTAGAAGAAATACTTTTACCAATAAGTCTGTCTAATTTAAAAAATTTAGGAGTTACTGCACCACAAGGATATGCATATATAAAAAAATATCCTAGTCTTGTCGATATTCTCGCCGTTTGTATAATTAAGCGAGACAAATAAAAAAGCCATTTATGTTACACTCAAATTGTAATACCCGCTAAAGCATACAAGGAGAGTGAACATAAATGACTTATACCCATCTTACACCAAACGAGCTTGTAATGATAGAAGCATATTTTCATCAAGAAACTCCGGTTGCTATCGTTGCGAAGCAGCTTAAACGTGGACGCCAAACAATTTACAATGTCTATAACTTTCTCAAATGTGGTGGAACAGCACTTGAATACTTTGAACAATACAAAGAAAATAAGCGACGTTGTGGGAGAACCGAAATCATTTTTCCTGCTGAGGAAAAAGAATACATTGCAAAAAGATCAACTGAAGGTTGGACCCCAGACGTCATTATTGGCCGTGCAGAGCGAACCTTCTCTTGTTCAGTAAGTACCCTCTATCGCCGGTTTAAGACGGGAGAATTCAATGTTTTACATTTACCGATGCAAGGAAAACGAAAACCAAATGGTTATTATTTGTCAAATTAAGCGAGACAAAACTTTCCATTTACGTAACTCAAAAAAACTTCTAATGGTGTTTGGTAATTTAGTGATTTTCTAGGGATATGGTTTCTTTTGGACGCAACGGATGAGATGAATCCTTGATTGACTTGGTTGAAGTCCATTTCTTTTGGTAGTCCATCTTTTCGGAGGAGTCCGTTTGAATGTTCATTTAATCCCCGTTGGGAAGGCGTTCCTGGGTCTGCGAAATAAATATCAATATCATTCGTATTACTAATACTTTTCCAATTAGAGAATTCTTTTCCACAATCAAAGGTAATTGATTTGAAAAGATTTTTGGGTACGGATTGAAGCCATTCATTAATCGAATTTTCAATATCAACTGCCTTACGGCCTTCTGGTTTCAAGGCGATAATGGCTTTTGAAAGTCGCTCAACGAGTGTGATGACGACACTTTTATGGTGGATGCCGACAATCGTATCACCCTCTAAATGTCCAAATTCTTCTTCGAAAACGACATAATCTTTTTTACGTGCTCGATGCTAACTTCATTCAATCCATTGATTGTACTATTTTTTGCAGTAATATTCAGTCTACCAATTTGGGCTAAGCCTAATTCTGGAACTTCAAACTTAATCACTGCTTGAATTGAATTAATTGTATCTATATCAGCATTAATAGTAACCTGTACTTGATTTGTAACATCATTCCCAAAATCATCTATAGCTTTCACTTGAAAAGTATCAATGGCTATGACACTATCCCATGCGGAACCAATATCAATGGTTGCTGTTTCTTTTCCTAGCGTAAGTTTACGTAATCGAGGTACGGTCACTGTAACTGAGATTTGATCTGTTAAATCAGGTGATGCAAATACTACTTCGTAATCGCCAAAGTTAGATGTATCCACTTCGTTTTTTAGAACAACCACTTGATCCGTCAAATCATTTCCTGACTGGTCAATCCAGTGAACGTGACACATCTCTTTAGCAATTTCATCTGACCATTCACTATTTAATCTTAATGTGATATTAGATGCAGTAAGTTTACCCGTTACTTGTCGTACGACATTATTCGTATTTAGTCTTCCCCCTGTAAGACATAAATCAGATAGTTCATAAAATGAATCAACACTATTTAAAATGATTTTTTTTAATTCATCAGTAGATAGATCAGGATCTAGTGACAACGCTAATGCAGCACTACCAGTGACATGAGGTGTTGCCATCGAGGTACCTGACATATACGTGTATTTACTTCCTAGAAATGTACTAAAAACACGAAACCCTCTAGCGAATAAATCAACACCTGTTTTACTATAATTTGAATCAGAACTTCGTTCATAACCACTAGAATTTCCTACAGTAATAATATTAGGTATATCCAAAGAAGCTGGGTAAAAAGGTTTATCAGTCATATCTATCCCATTATTTCCAGCTGCTGCTACGAATAATCCAGGATAGTTTTTAATTGCTTCTTCTGTACTGCTATAAACAACACTACCTATACTAAAATTGATAATTGGAAACCCTTTTTGGGATGCATAATTAATAGCTTCAGTTAAGATTGCCAAACTGGTACCTCCACTACTACCAAATACACGTATAGGTACCATCGTAACACCCCAATTTATTCCAGCAATACCTAATTCGTTGTTTGTTTGAGCACCAATAATCCCGGCAATATGTGTCCATGTCCCATAGTATCCATAGGATCTGTATCATCGTCAAAAAAATCGTATCTCAAACTTTCATCTACATTTCCAGAAAGATCTTCATGTTGATAATCAATTCCTGAATCAATGACCGCTACCTTCACATCCTTAGAACCCTTGGTTTCTTCCCAAGCGGATGGCATGCTAATCTCTCTTAAATTAGCTTGTTTACTCCAATTAGGATCGTTAAGAATAATTGATCGATTTCCTAAAGAATCAGTTGTATTTGGCTCCTCAACATCATTCAACGGCTCTAGTTCAACCACATAGTTTGGCTCTGCATAATTGACCATATCAGAAGCATTAAATGTTCTTACTGCCTCTTCCACACTAATTTCTTCGTTCAATTTCACTAATAATACTTGATCTCGCTTATTATAATCGCTTTCATTTGTCCTAAGAGTCAAATCTTTTTCCACCATAACTTTTACACCCAATAAATTTTGCGGTTTATTTTTCTCTGTTGAAATTCTTTGTGTAGCCTTTAAACTGACAATTAGCTCATTGGGTACATACTCTATTTGAGAGTCATCTAATTGGCTCATAATCCTTTCTTTTTGGTTAGTATCTGCAGTTACTTGTTTAGTATGAGCCATGAACCCAAACATACTCACCCCAACAACCAATCCTAAATATATTTTCTTTTTAAACTTTTTCACCTACATCTCCTCCTAATAGTTTTATTTTAGAGTTAGCTCTATTACTTATTTACTAACTCAACAACAGATTATCATACACTTGTTAATGAAATCACAATATCTCATTAAAACACACCCTAAAATCATAACCGTTCCTATGCTCATTTTTTGGATTTTTTAATCACGTAACCAGAAAAATAAATCCCCTCTATTTCACGCAAATCAAAGAAGAACTAAGTAACTACCGTTTAAAGGTAGTTACTTAGTTCTTCTTTGATTATTATCTAACTTTATTATTCATTCCCCACCCTTTGCGCAGTGAGTCTTCGGTATCTTGTTTTATCTGACTGGTAGTTCTTATTATTTCTCCACGATCATCTAATTCTGGAACAATTGGATATTTTTCTCTGAACAAGTCTAGTTCTTTCACCACGTCATTAAACAAATCTTGCTTATCTTCTTGCGTAAGATTCTGTTTAATATACTCATCTAAAGCTTTTCTAAGCAATTCATCTCTTGTCATATTAGTCTCATACTTTTCTACTAAAACTCTGGAAGTCGCATTTAACAAAGTCGACAGTTTTAAAGGATGCTTGGTGGAATAAACCTTATCAAACTTTCTGATTGGTGCGCCAACTTTTTTTGTTCTTCCTCTACTCTGTCTTTCAACATTGGAGGAAGTTTTTATTTCTTGAACTTGGTGCACTTCTAATTGCTTATTTTCAGATGGTGTAATTGCTTGCTGCTTTTTCTTTGCTTCTGCTTCTTTTTTTATTTTGGCGAGTCCTTTGTTGTTCCCAAAAATATCAAGTCCTTTGATGTCAGCCAATTACTCCACCTCCGCATACCAATTCTCGTGTTCTTCCAATTCTTTCAAAATACTGATAAATAATTCGTGGCTTTTGCGATCCCATTGTTTTAAGAGACCTTTCTTTGTCTTCTCCATCGTAATACCTGATCCGTCGTATCGTTTTAAGCGCGCATTTTTGAGTACAACATTTTTAATCAAATGTTCCCCATAAATCTCTTGAGCTTGTTTATACATTTCCTGATCTACTGCGTCACCGCTTTCCAACATGAAAGGAATAACACCAGCAACATATAAATTTGTATCAAATTCTTTCACAAAAAAGTCCATATACTCAAGATATTGCATCGCATTTCTCATCGATTTTACTTGGGTCTGTAAGACGACGATTGCCCAGTCCGCAATGTACATCGCGGATTTACTATATACAGAAATAGAAGGTGGGACATCTAAATAGATGACGTCAAACTCATCAAATAATGGTTCTAGCTTTTCTTTCATATATTTGAATTGGGATAATGAATCATTATATTGGTCTTTGATCCAATCATCATACATTTCAAAGGACATGTCTGCTGGAAGTATATAGAGGTTATTGATTACTTTATAGACAGCCTCTTTAGGTGGAAGATTGTTTATCAACACGTCAGTCACAGTATTTTCGTAAACAATCGGTTCACCTTCTCCGCCCCCTTCTTCGTTAGTGAAGTTCATATGCGTTAAGTTCATCACATCAGAAGTATTTCCTTGCATATCCAAGTCAATTATCAAGGTTTTTTTTCCTTCATTAACTGCTGATTCAAACCCTAACATTTGCGCGCACGTACTTTTACCTACGCCACCTTTAAAATTACCGATTACATATTTCTTCGCTACCACGTTCCTACCTCTTTTCTTTTAGCAATATTCATTTGATACTATTATAACATATTTATTTTTAGTTACTACCAAAAAAAAGATATATATGTACTACCTTATAATTAATAAGTAAAAGGTAGTACATAAATAAGGAAAAGCTGAAATATATTGATTTATAGCTTTCCTCAAAGTAATGACGTTATTTAATTTATCGAGAAGCAGAGAATACTCGCGACTTTAGTCATGTAGACGAATCAGATTTTCGATAAAAAAGAAGCCGTCCTTCTTAAGAACGACAACAAATCACTAGATTAATTTTTTCAACTGTTCATAAAAGTTTTCATGCGTTCCACATAACAATACTGGAATAACCTTGTTTTCTATAATCTCGTAAGCTACTCTATATGTTGTGCCCGCATATTTGAACCCACTAGACCAAATACCTGATAAATCCCCAGTTTTTTGTTCACCCTTATATGGATCAATCGCAATTTCATCATAAATTAAATTCAAAAATTTTTCTTTCAATGGCTTCTCTTTTAGCTTTTTTAAATACTTAATGACATGTTTTGAAGGAACGATTTCATAAGCCAATTTCTGTTGCCAACTCCTCTTTAGTCATTACTTTAGAATTAGTAAGTGTATCTTCAGCAATATCTCTAAAGGAAGAATGCATTTTGTTTTTTCTATTCTTAAATTCTACAAGAATCTCATCTTTATCGTAGCCTTCTGCAATTATATCAGACAAAATATCTTCGCTAAAATCATAAAATTCTTTTTGTGGTTCAACAAATTCATAAAGAATACCATTCTCTACCAACTTTGCTTCAACTTCGACTCCATTAGGAACATTAAAATCTTTAGGTACTGTCAACATGATTGAATTGCCTTGTTTTCTTGTTTTTGTAATCATTTAAATCCCTCATTTCTAACAGTATGTAATTACTTAGTAAATACATTATACCACGAGATAATGTATTTACAAGTAATTACTGTGACTCGTAATGCGTCCTTGCTGAATAAATTTCAACCACGTGTTCATCTTCATCTACCTTATAAACAACCCGGTTCTGTTGCAAAGTTTTAAATAAAGAATAAAATCCCTTACGGTATCTATGATTTAAGCTGGGATTCCCAATAATACCTTGATTTCAGTACAGACCGAAAACCCGAAGAGAGTGCCTTCTTTTCGGGTTTTCTTATATAATCCTCGAATGGCTTCCATGCCTTTAATCGTGGTAGAGGCAGTGCGTAAACTTCGATAGAATTTATTGCGTTTCTTTACTGGACGATGGTCTTGTTCAATCAAATTATTCAGGTATTTAATGGTACGATGTTCTGTCCCTTGATAAAAGCCGTATTCTTTTAGTTTCTTAAAGGCACTTGTAATAGAGGGGGCTTTATCTGTGACTACAACCTTCGGTTCATCAAACTGCTTCACTAACCGCTTAAGAAAAGCATAGGCTGCTTGTGTGTCCCGTTTTTTACGTAACCAAATATCCAAGGTTAAACCATCTGCACCGATGGCTCGATACAAATAATACCATTTTCCTTTAATTTTGATGTACGTTTCATCCATTTTCCATGAATAAAAGGATTTTTTATTTTTCTTTTTCCAAATTTGATAGAGTAGTTTGCCATATTCTTGCACCCAACGATAAATCGTCGTATGAGAAACGTTAATGCCACGATCATATAAGATTTCTTGAACTTCACGATAGCTAAGGTTATAACGAAGATAGTAGCCCACGGCTACAATAATCACATCCTGCTGAAATTGCTTTCCTTTAAAAAGATTCATCGTCATTCCTCCTGCTATCTTTTTCTATTATTCTACCTTATTTGATAGTAGATTTAAAACTTTGCAACAGAACCGTTTCTTTAATTGCCGAGGATTCCGTACAGGTTTATTATAAATAAAATAAACCTCGCTCTGTTTAGATAGCTGCCTGGATATTTTTTCAATCGTCCCAAGATTTTCATTATCGCCCTTTTGCGGTGGTGTTGGCTTTTTACTTACATAAAAAATGACATGAGCTTTTTCCACTGCTCTATCGATCGATGATTGCACAATTTCCTCTTTACCTTCAATACCTGGTAAGTCAAGAATCACAAATTTCTTATCACCAATTAAAAAATGATAGTCCCCTACCTCTTGGGTAAAGTCGGAACGACCGTCTCCCACAATCGCTCCATCACTTAATTTTTCTAATTCTATAATCAGACCATCTTGTTGATTTTGCATAGAATTAATCTGATTCTCTATCAGCTTTATTTTATGCTCCTTTTGCTGTTTTAAATTAGTGATGTGTTTTAAAAGCTCGGAGTATTGCAAATTGTAATCTTTATTATTACTTTCAATTTTTAAATTGACTTCATTAATTGATTGTTGATAATTGTTAATACTTAACTGAATTCTATCTATTTCTTTTTTTGATTTTTCTATTTTATAACCCAAACTCTCAATTTCTTTTTGTTCATCCAAGCGATGAAACCAACTCTTAACCATACTCCACGTGCTCGTTAACATTTTATCGAGTATTGCTCTATTAAGTATATTTCTTTGAATCGAGAAGGTTACCAATTTTTCAGAAACCTCATCATCTTCAATAATGCACTGCTTGATTAACTCTTCATACTCTGCAACTTGGACGTTAGCTGTGTGTCTTTCTTGTTCAAATTGCTCTTTTATGTGATTAATTCTTACTTGAAATTTTGCTATCGAATTCTCCAATTCATTTTCCAAAGAGCAAATGCTCTCTCTCCATTCATCAACTTTCTGAATTAATCCTTCCAATTCCAATTCCTTATCTCGAAATATTTGATGCTCTTCTAACTTCTTTTTTTCTTTCAATAGGATACGAAGACTTTCAATTAGAGTCGATTTACCAGCATTAGTTTCGCCATAAAAAGCCACAGTAAACGTATCCCATTCAGAATTTTCCTCTAATGATTTTATATTTTCTATAACTTCATTTTTTACTCCATCTAATTTATTAATAGCATCCTGTCTATATTCATCAAATTTGCTATCTTCACCACTATTTGAAAGAGCATGTAACAAACTCTCAATTTCAGCTAATATTTCTCCATAGATAGCTTGAGGAAAATTTTTTTCAACCATACCGTCACTTACCAATCTCTTATAAATTTCAATCAAATCTATTCATATCAAAGTTGAATGCATAAACTCAAAGTATATTATATCACGCCCTTAATCTATTTTTGATATGTAAAAATAAATTAGCTATTCAAAAAGACCACCCATCAACTACGATAGATAGCCTTAATTTATTTATCTAATAATTCTGGATGATTCAATAAGAAGCTAATAATTGGACGACTTATTTTTTCAGCAAGATAAACTGGAACTGCATTGTTGCTCATTAAAAATAGCCACCACTTCGTCATTTTCTAAAACTCGATAAATAAATTTTTTCATTTTACTCCTCCTATTATGCCCAACTTAAATGACCTATTCACCAAGTCAATTATACTGCTAAAATCATATTAGGACAAATAAGTATACGCAAAAAAACAGACTACATTTGTCATGCAGTCTGTTTTCCAACTTTTTCTTTTTTTAGTGTTTTTCCCAGTGTTTTCAGAAAGATTGTTTTTCTATGCATATAAGAGAATCAATAAAACGGTTCATAGTTTCATGATTATTAACGATATAATCTGGGATTATATCACAATCAGTTTTAGTAGAATTTCTACGATTGACCCATACAGCTTTCCAACCAGCTTTTTTGGCACCAATAATGTCATTCACAAAGGAGTCTCCTACATAATAAGTAGTCTCTCTATTTAGCCTCATGGCCTTTTCAGCATATTGAAATATTTTCAAATCCGGTTTTGAAAAGCCGAGCTTTCCAGATACAAAGATGTTTGTGTCTGGTATCCATTTGTTTAGTCCTAACGCTTTTATCTTTTTCATTTGATGATCGGCAGGTCCATTAGTAATAATCCCTAACTGAATACCATTCTTTGAACAACTATTAAGTGCATCTTTCATTTCAGGTAATAATCGAATTCTTTCTTGATTCATTTGATAATCGATTTGAAAATTTCTTCCCTGCTCATCCGTAATCGCTACCCCAAAATGTTTGAAGGCATTGCGAATGCGATAAATTTGCATGTCGCTAAGGGATAGCAAGCCTTTGGTTGTCTTATCAAAAACTTGATCACTGTACCTCCGACTCAAAGAAAAGAGCTCTTCAATTAGAATATTCCTAAACGAAAAATTTTTCTCATACGCTTGTTTAAATGGAACTAACTGATCATACAGTGTGTCATCAACATCAAAAATGACTGTCGCCATTTTAAATTCCTCCTTAACTAAAAAACCGGAAGAAAACACTCATAGATTGTGTTTTCCCGGTTAGTTAACAAATTATAGTGAATTGTAGGTATCAATGATATTCTCAACAGTAAACCCGTAATTGGTTATTACTGTGTCTCCCGGTGCACTCGCACCAAACCGATCAACTGAAATTGATTTCCCATGTAGACCAACATAGCGTTCCCAACCAAAACTCGAACCCATTTCTATTGAAACTCGTTTTGTCAAAGAGCTTGGTAATACTGATTCCCGATACTCTTTAGATTGCTTTTCAAATAAATCAAAACTTGGAAGGGAAACAACTGAAACATCTCTTCCTTGTTTCAGTAATTCTTTTTGAGCTTTAATTGCTAGGCTTACTTCAGATCCTGTAGCAATCAATACACCATCTGGCGCTCCTTTAGAAGCATGCTTGGAAAGAACATAACCGCCTCTGGCTACCCCTTCTTCGGCCATCTTTAATGTTCCTTCAAGAACCGGTAAATTTTGTCTACTTAAAACTAATACCGTTGGTGTTTCCTGTGACCTCATAGCAACTTTCCAAGCAGCTACAGTTTCATTGCCATCAGCTGGTCTAATAACATGAACGTTAGGCATACATCTGAGGCTAGCTAATTGTTCAACAGGTTCATGGGTTGGTCCATCTTCTCCAACTGCTACAGAATCATGGGTTAACACATAGATTACTGGAGCATTTTGCAATGCACTCAGTCTTATCGCTGCTCTCAAATAATCGACAAACACGAAAAATGTACCACCATATACTCTTGTCCCGCCATGTAATTGAATCCCATTCATTGCTGCTGCCATAGCGAATTCCCTCACACCAAACCAAATATTTCTTCCACTAGGATTTTCAGGTGTAAACTCATCAGCACTGGCAATCATAGTATTGTTGGATGCTGATAGATCTGCTGAGCCTCCCCATAAATACGGGATCCCTTTTGCTAATTCCTGAATCGTTTCCTTACTTGTAACCCGACTCGCCGCACTTGTTCCTAACTCATATTTAGGAAGCGTATCATCCCAGCTTTCAGATAATCTACTTTCATGAGCAAACTGATAGTGTTTCGCTAAATCAGGATAACTTTTTCTGTACTCTGAAAAGAGAGCATCCCACTCTTTTTCCGCCTTTTTCCCCCTCGATAAGATATGGTGATCAAATTGTGCTCTCGTTTCTTTTGATACAACAAAACTGTTTCTTTCATCGACGCCATAGAATTTTTTAACATTTTTAGCATCTTCTTCTCCAAGAGGAGATCCATGAACTTTTGATGTCCCTTGCTTCGCTGAACCATATCCGATTATCGTTTTAACTTCAATTAATGTTGGTCACTCTACTTCAGATTTGCCTTTTTCAATGGCATGATAAATCATCTCAAGGTCATTCCCGTCTTCAACCAAAATATGCTGCCAACCATAGGCTTGAAATCTTTTTCCTACATTTTCTGTAAATGAATGATCTGTTGGACCATCTAGTGAGATATCATTTGAATCGTACAATACAATTAATTTCCCTAATTTCATGTGACCAGCCATAGAACATGCTTCTTGTGATACGCCTTCCATCAAATCGCCATCGCCACACAAAGCATACGTATAATGATCGACAATGGGGAAACCTTCTTTATTGTAGGTAGCGGCTAAATGTTTTTCAGCCATTGCCATTCCGACAGCCATCGCAATTCCTTGCCCCAGAGGTCCTGTGGTAGCTTCCACCCCATCTGTATGGTTCACTTCAGGGTGTCCAGGAGTTTTGGAGTCCCACTGACGAAACTGTTTCAAGTCATCCATAGAAACATTGTATCCTGCTAAATGCAATAAGCTATACAGCATTGCTGATCCATGGCCAGCAGAAAGCACGAATCGATCTCGATTTGTCCATTTTTTTGCTGTTGCTGGATTGATTTTCAAAAATCTGCTCCATAAAACATAGGCCATTGGGGCGGCACCCATAGGTAATCCTGGATGTCCTGAATTTGCTGCTTCAATAGCATCAATGCTTAAAGTTCTTATCGTGTTGATTGCTTCTATATCATGATTATTAAACATTTTTCCTCTTCCTTAGACAAGAATAGCTAATCATATGATTAGCCATTCTTGTTCATTCATTATTTTTTAAATGCTTCCCAATCTTTTAAGAAGGTGGCAATGCCTTTATCCGTAAGAGGATGTGACCAAAGACTAAGAAAAAGACTACTCGGGATAGTTGCAATGTGGGATCCTAAATGAGCTACCGATTCCACATGATGCAAATTTCTAATACTGGCCGAAATAATCTCAGTATCGAAGCCATAAAAATCGATTGCTTGTCTTAGCTTTGCAATCAGCTCGTATGCATCTGTGCCAATATCTTCAAGTCTGCCAATAAATGGACTGATGAAGGTTGCACCAGACTTCATCGCTAATAGTCCTTGAGAAAAAGTAAAAATCAGTGTCACATTTGTCTTAATACCTTTTTTTGACAAGACATTGACTGCTTTTAAGCCTTCTTCTGTCATAGGAATCTTCACAACGACATTATCCGCCCACTTTGCAAGTTCTCTTGCTTCAGTGATCATTTCTTCAGCTGTTAAACCGATTACTTCAGCGCTGACAGGACCAGTGACAATCGAACATATCTCTTTAATTACCTCTTCAAAGTCTCGACCTTCTTTAGAAATAATTGTCGGGTTCGTGGTAACACCATCAACTAAACCTAATGAATTAATTTTTTTAATCTCATCTACATTTGCAGTATCTAGAAAAAATTTCATCTTGCTCTCCTAGTTGCCTACCTATTTAGCATTATTTTTGATACGTGTTGTAACACCCTTCAAATTGTAACATTCTGCATAATCCCGAATTGGGCGTTTAATATGATCGACTACATAACGCTGACCATCAATATTGTGCATTTTAAGGTTTGCATACATTTTTTCGATTTCAGCTTTTACTTCGTCATCGTTGAAAGTATAGTGACCAGCAATATCTAAAATTTCTGCTTGGAGTTGTGCATCATTTTGATCCATGATTTGACTAACCGTCAATTCTTTTTGTTCGCCAACCATCCATTTTCTCCAACGCTCACTCTTAATGGCATGTTCAAGCAATACATCACGCGTATTAGAAGCATCTTTAACCAACCCATATTCCACTAACTTTGCTTCGACAGCAGCAAGATTTAAATAAGCACGTGTTTCTTCGGTGCCGTACTGTGGCGCCACATTAGTCGCAGTGATGGATGAAGGAATGTGTTCTAATAAAGTGACATCATCTAAATAATCTCCATTATGTTCTTTCAAACCTACCCCGTATCTTTTAGCCATTTGAGCTAAATCATAAGCATTTTTGAAATTGAAAGTACCTACTTGTTCTGTCTTACGCGTCAATGTTCCCGTTTGTCCAACAATAAAAGTTGGCATTGGTAAGTCCCGTTTTTCTAACTCTTCTTTCAATTTTAAAATAAATGTTTCATAGGTTTCAGTGGATGTTAACCCACCATTTGTTTCCTCTGTCCCTACTTCATAACCAATTTCTGGTAACTTACGGGCTTTACGTTCCTTTTCACAGAAGTCAATCAAATCAACTGTACGTTCGAGTACCGTGTCTAATGGGATTACTTTACCGACTTCAAAGGGATCTTTTGTAGGATCAATCATTAGCAGATCAAAACCAGCTTCTATATCTGCTACATAAGATTTCTTACCTAGTTCCATCGCTTTTTCAGTTGGTAGATGATCATTACGCTCTTTGTCACGTTGCCAAGGTCCGCCATGATCTCGACATAAGTAATAAAGATTGTCATATCCGATGTCTTCGGCTACTTCTTCAACAGCTTTCGCAAAAGTAAATTGATTCCAGCCATTTACATATCCGCCCCCTAGCTCATCAGCATCTACTTGATTACGACTAGCAATAAACATGACAGGATAATCGTCTTCTTTAGATAACTCAAGGGTGGCTTGGACACAATTTTTTGACATTGGTCCAATCCCAAGCAATGTAGCGCTCTCACCAGTTGCTTGCAAATCTAATAACCCTTCTACGACTGTTTTGATCGGTAACTTTTCCATTTCAGTTACATCTCCATTTCTACTGTTAAATTGTTTGTCTACCTTTTACAAGTAAAGTATAGAATCTATTATTCTTTCTGAATATTACATTTTTCTGCAACAAGTGAATGCATGAATCCTCCGACTTGTTGCAGTTTCTCCAAAAGAGGTGTTGTTGAATTCCCAGCACGCATTATTTATGATTATTATGGATACTGAAAGATCTTTAAATTATGAGTGACAAAAAGAACGCTTGAGCATCGAATCTTTAAATAAGGGAACGAAAAATCAGCGGAGAGTTCATTCACACTATATAGTGGCGCTTGTCTGCCTTTGTGAGGTCTTCTGCATTTTTTATGAAAAGGAGCTATTGAGCTGTATTAAAAAGTCAGTGTTTAAATGTTTAGACCCATTTCTCAAAAAAAGAGATGGGGACAGAAGTGTTAACCTTCGAGAAATAAGGAGGAATACAAGGAAATTACTTTTCAAATTTTGAGTATTTCGACTTATTTCTCGGGGTTGCTTTTCCCGCCGTTTAGACGTGTTTAGAGCGTGGGACAAAAGTGTTTTTTGCTTTTGTCCCACGCTCTCGCTAGTTATTTTTATTTTGTTATTTCTATTTTGCTACTTCTACTTGTTCTGTGTTCTCTTCTTTTTTCTTTCTTTTTTCATCAACTAAGCTTGGTTTTGTAAAATGAAGGATACCCGCTGAAATAGCTGCTCCGACAATGATGGAAAGAGCGTACCACAATTTACCATTCACAACCGGTAAGATAATAAATCCTCCGTGAGGCACTAATGCTTCTACTCCTGTTGCCATCCCCATTGCACCACCTACAGCACTTCCGATAATAATTGCTGGCAGAACTCGTTTGATATCTTTTGCCGCAAACGGAATTGCACCTTCTGTAATACCAATTAATGACATAAAGAATGCTGAAATTCCTAAATCTTTATCTTCAGCAGTATATTTTTTCTGGTCAATAAATGTCGAAATTGCCATAGCCAATGGTGGGATTGCACAGGCAATACGGTGGGCACCATTTGGTCCATACACACCTTCAGCCATCAATGCTAATGTAAAGGCAGTCGCTGTCTTGTTAATTGGTCCCCCCATATCAACTGCTGTCATTGCACCTAGAATCAATCCTAAAATAAGAGCACTACCACCCTGCATTTGACCAAGAACTTTAACCAACCAATCCATTGCTAAACCAATTGGTACAGAAATTACATAAATATAGAACATTCCAAGTACAAAAGTCGTAACTACTGGTACGATCAAGATAGGCATGATCGTTTTGATGGTAGACGGAACTTTCCAAGTTTTGCACCAGCGAACAAAATAACCTGCAGCAACACCCATAATCATGGCTCCAAGAAAACCGGTCTTGACTTGACCTTCACCGATTGGATTATTTGCTACAAACCCTAAAATCATTCCCGGAACTAGACCAGGTTTCCCTGCTAATGAATTTGCAATATACCCAGAAAGTAAAGGAATCATCATCGCAAAACCTGCAGCACCTAAATCATTTAAGTTTTGCATAAAAGGATTAGCGATCTCCATTCCGGCATCAGTTGCTTTCCCGGTAGCTAAAGCGACTGCCAGAAAGATCCCCCCGACAACAACTGATGGCAACATAAAAGAAACCCCTGTATTAAAGGCTTTTTGTAAGTCTTTAAAAATTTTATTCTCTTTTTTCATTTTTTTGAGTCTCCTTCTTTATAATTTTTCTGCTTCATCAATATATTTGGCAGGGTATTTGATCATATTACCAGGCTCTACGTTTAAGGTTTTCCCCATCTCTATTTTTTCTTCAAAACGTTCGCTATCCTCTACATCGATAGCAACTGCTAAAATTAAGACGTCTGCTTGATCAATGTCTTCTTGTTCTAGCTGATTTTCAATTCCCATGCTACCTTGAGTTTCGACTTGGACTTCATGTCCGCGTTTTCGGCATTCTTTTTCGATCGCTTCTTGTGCCATATACGTATGAGCGATCCCTGTTGGACATGCTGTAACTGCTACTATTTTCATTCTAAATTCCTCCTTAAATTTCAATTGAACTCAACTGTTCATATATTTTATTTTTATCTGTTTCACTCAATAACTTATCTCTAAAATCATCATCTAGTAATTTCTTGCTTAATTGCGAGATAAATTTTAGATGCATCTTGCCTTCGCTGTTTTGTGGAACACCAATCAAAAAGACGAGGCGAACCATTTCTTCATTTTCTTTTGTCCATTGAAAAGCTTTATTTACTCGTAAAAAGGCGATGAATGGATGCAATACAGCTTCGGTTTTCCCATGGGGAATCGCGATGTCATACCCGATCGCAGTCGGAACTTCAGACTCACGTTTTCTTACTGCTTGATACAGTTCATCTGCATCTTCGACATAGCCAACAAATTCAGCTGCCTCGACGATATGTCGGATCACTTCATCTTGATCAGCTAAATCACTATTTAATAAAATCAAATCCGGAGTAATAACTCCTTTATCACTTTTCTGAACATTTTCCACTTTAATCACTTCCAATTCTTCTATATAACATTTCATTTGTCGTTGAATCCCGCAATTGCTTTAAGTGCTCATTGTTATCAATGATGTTATAGATATCTGACAAAATATTCCGTGTCTGAAAGGTATCCTGTTTCGCAATACAAATTAAAAAAATCAAATCGACATAATATTTATTCCATTTAAATTTCTTTTTGTTTTTGACTACAACAATGATCGTTTTATTGACGTATGTCGAATTCCCGTGAGGGACAGCGGTGCCAGAAGGTAAATCAGTACCGCCCAACTCTTCACGCTCTAGGACTGTTTGTCTAAATGATGGGCTTACGTAATTCCTCTGTATCAGTCTTTCACCGACTTGATCGATCAGCTCTTCTTTAGAAGAAAAGTTGGTATTCACATAAATAAGATCTTTCGTAACAAATTTCATCAGATGATGCGCTCGCACAAATTCTAGAACCTTATTCTCAGACGCTGGAAGCGAGTTTGAATACTTAATTCGTTCTATATCTTCTTTCGTTAAAAATGGTGAAACCAAAATAACTTCCTTTTTAGGAATATCTATCTTAATGGTTGAGATAATCATGTCATAGTCTTCAAGAGTCATCTGTTCCAATTCCGACACAGAGGCTACTTCAAATGAGTCAAATGATGGTAAAACATTTTTGATTCGATTTATCAGCAGTTCCGAAGTTGCAATCCCCATTTGACAAACAATCAAGATTTTTCGATTTAATCGTGCGCGTTCGATTGCAGCTTGGAAATACATTGTCAAAAAGGCAATTTCATCCTCATTAAAACTAAGCCCTAATTCCCGTTCATATTCACTTAGTACCACCCAAATAACATTGAAGGTTAAAGAGAATTCGTTTTTTATTTGTAAGGTAAATGGGTTCTCCGTTTTGTTGTTCGTCCTTAAACGATAAATCATTGGGGGAATATGATTTTTTAACTGTTCCTCCAACTTTTGATCACTGGCAAAGTTGATATTCAGTGCAGCCGAAACTCTCGAAAGTAATAGTTCAACAATCACACTATCTATTTCTTCCTCTGGCAAAGGTTCAAATCGATTAGAGATCAGTTGCAATGATAAGTATTGAACATCTTCGTTCGTATAAGAAAACCCCAAACGTAAAGCTGATTTATGCAACAAACGAACAGCACTTTCCTCAAAGAAAACTGTTGCCACATTGGCCTCAGATTTTTTTATTTCCTCGATGTGATGACCTTTGAAAACCCGAAAAACTAGAATAATAAAAATGTTCAAGATGTTTTGCACATAATAGTCAGAAATAGCGTTTACATTTTCTCGAATATAGGTATACAAAATATTCGAACAAGCACTGATCAAATTTTCGCCATAGTATGGACTTAATAATTTAATTTTTTCGGCAAAATCCTCATCGTATAGTTCTGAATTATTAAGTAAATAGCGATTAAACTGCAGCAATGCTTTTTGAACGTCTTCCTCTGTCCCCAATAATGACGTGCCATGAACATCGCTGCACAGCTTGATACTTGATCCAACATTCAATATTTTCATAATGAATTCAAAATCTTTAATAATTGAAGTTTTACTCACCATAAATCTTTCCGATAAATTGTTGAAGCTAACCACCTTTTCATCGAATAACAAGGTACTCATGATCTCAATTCTTCGGTTGAATGTATTGTAAAGATCACTTTCCTCTTTCTTATTCTCGATTCCCTCAACTTCCTTGAAACGTTTTAGCGCAATACCAACTCCGCGCTTTTTCTCAAGATATTCTCCCGAGCTCTGGAGATATTCTTCAATGATCCCTAATTCGCTGTGCGTCGTTCTTTTTGAAACACCCAATTTGCTTGCAAAATAATCGACTGTTTTAAAGGCACTTTGTCGCACTAATAACTCTAATAATTTTTTTTGTCTTTTTGTAAGCATGATGATAACCACTTCCTAACTATCCAAAATAAAGGCCTTAATCTTTTGATAGCGTTATCAGGATCGTAACCTTATTATAGATGTGCTTTAGAAAAAAGCATATTACAATTCATTGCAACAAGTCGATACAATATCTCACTTACTTGTTGCAGAAAAAGGCACTTAAATAAATGTAAGTATTCCTTTAAATTCTCGAAAATAATATCAATCACATTGGAATGGCAACAGTTTTTTTGACAAATTTTATAAGGTGCAGAACTTCTTTCCGTATGCTATTCCGATTGTCCTTGACAATGAGCCTCCTCGGATGTGACGATCTTCGGCAGGAGCTAACAGTTAAAGTTAGACTGCCTCGCTAGCGTTAGCACATCCGAGCTCATTATCAAGGATTCGCTGCGCCAATCTCTGGTTACGGTAACCAACCGGTGTCTCGTAGCCAAGTGTACCGTGCAACCGAAGGTGGTTCCACCAATTGACATAGTCAAATAACTCCAAATCCAATTGTTGTAAGGTTTCAAATGTGTATTGATAGACAAATTCTACTTTCAACGACTTATAAGTTGATTCAGCTACGGCATTATCAAAAGGACAGCCTTTATGACTCAATGATCGATTGATGTCAAAAGTTGTTAATAATTCATCAATAGCTTGGTTATCAAACTCTTTTCCACGATCAGTATGAAAAATCTCAACCTCTGTCAGAGGTTGTTTGATACGGCTAAATGCTTTTTTACTAGAACGGCATCTTTATGTTCTCCACAAGAATAGCCGAGAATTTCTCGATTGAACAGATCCAAAATGAAACAGACATAATTCCATTTTTTCCCGACTCGTACATAAGTCAAGTCTGTTACGATCGCTTCTAATGGGTTGTCTCTTAAGAATTTACGATTCAATACGTTTGTCGTTTTGGCTTCATTGCAAGTAGAATGATGTACTTTAAAATAAGCAACAGTATAGCTCGATTTTAATCCTCTATTTTTCATGATTCTACTAATTTTTCGTCGGCTGATCTGAATGCCTCGTTTTGATAAGGCTTTTTTTATTTTTCTTAAGCCGTAGGCCTTTCGGCTGCGGATAAATTCTTCAGCGACTACTTCTTCAAGTTCTGATTCGTCTTTCTTTGGTTTTGATTGATAATAATAGGACTGACGTGATAGACCTAATATTCTGCACATCGCTGATATAGGGTAAAGATGCTTATTCGCATCGATTACTTGTCTCTTCGTCCGAATATCAGCGCTGCTTGCTTTAAAATATCATTTTCCATTTCTAATTGCTGGTTTCTTTTACATAGTTCTAACAATTCTTTTTGTTCAGGCGTAAGATTATCTTTTTCTTTGAATGAACCACTCGTTTTAGATTGCTTTACCCATTTGTCAAATGCTGAAGCCGTTAGTTCATATTCTCGAATGATTTCTACACGTGGCTTTCCAGCTAAGTAAAGATTGACGATTTGTTGCTTGAATTCTTGTGAAAAAGTTCTTCGTGTTCTCTTAGACATAAAAATTCCTCCTGGTATGTTTTCTTCTAGTCTACACACCTTAATTTTTCTGTCTAGTTAATTGTAGCCTATCCATGTACCAACATAATATTTAAGAAGTTTCCCATAGATATATTGGACTTCCTCTTTTAAAACACAAAAATAAATACTACCTTATTTAGGTAGTATTTATTAAAAGTTACGTCAATTTTGATTAAAAATATACTACTTGAACCTCTCATGAGTAAAGTCACGAAATTTTTGGGAATAGAGCGTACTTGATATCTTATTTTTTCACTAATAGCAGTGTCTCTTATTCACCAAGCGATCCCCGTAGTTCCTACGGTTCTTAATTTTTCTCTAGACTAATGATTGTATCTTTAGACCTTCGGCCATAACATGGAGCAAAATAAAAAGGTACTAAGTCTTATATATCAATCTTCGAGTAACCGACGGTTAACAACCATATCGAGCGGCATTAATCACCCACCTGTAGAGGATGAGCGACTTTTGCCTAATTATTGTTAAAAGCCTAGTTTCATTTGTTTAGATTGGAAAATACGTCCTACAAGTATCTCTTTTTTTTCATGGTCGATCCGATAAAATAAGGCATAGCTTTTGCCGATCACGATCCGATATGTTGGGATATCCATTCCATAGATTTCGGAAACTTCCTCATGCATAGTTGGAAAATTTTTGGTTAGTTCTAAAGCCTTCTGGATCGCACCTACAAATCTTTTTATGCTGGCTGGAGAAAGAGCAAGCTCATTTTCCCATTCTTCTATTATCGTTTCAAGGCTGGTCTGGAAACTTTTAGAATAAACTAGCGTGTACTCTTTCATCTATTCACTCCAGCCGTATTTTCCGAAAGCTTTTACCATTTCAATTTCTGAAACTGTTAAACCTTTCTCAAAGTCTTGGAAACTTTCTTCAATCAATTTGCGATCGTGTTCTTTTGCTATTTGAGTAGTATCTAATATGAATAAGTTGCCTTCTTGTTTGGCTTGGATAGTGTCTCCGCTTTTTAATCCAAGAGAGCTTGGAAGGATCACTCCCACGCTATTGCCGATCTTTCTAACCTTTAGTTCTTTTCCCATGTTATCACACTCCTTTTAGTTTTTGATGAATAAATTATAACATGTTATAACAACAATTGCCAACGGTGTTTCTTAAGGGATTCCACTCCATATTATTATTGGACAAAATAAGCCACTTAGAACGCTGAAAACATATACAAACGATATCAAAATACGAGTGAACTACTCACCATACACTTCCGTTAACATCCATTTAAGTAGGTATTTTTATTATATATAGATTTAACATATGTCGGTCGGTTGATTGATATAGCTAAAGTTATAACTCAACCGAAGCCGATTCATCTACACGAATAAAGTTGCGAGTGTTCTCGGCTAATTCATAAAAATTGTTATGTGTTCCATATAGCAATACTGGAATAACTTTATTTTCTTGAATCTCATAAGCAACTCTATACACGGTGACCGCATACTTAAATCCATTAGACCAATTACCTGATAAACCTCCAGTTTTTTGCTCTTACTTAAATGGATCAATGGCAATTTCATCACAAACCTATAGAGGATGAGTGACTTCTGCCTAATTACGTTAAAAAATATTGAAAGTAACTCTATGTAGCAAAAAATATCTAGAATTTCATTTCCTCAAAACTGATCGATATTGTATCTAAAAATATATACTACCTAAAATAGGTAGTATATATTAAAATATGTGCTTTTGTTAGAAAAATCAATACATAAATTATCATATCTGTATATGTCATTTAGGTATTTCAGTTATGTTATAATAGTTTTGCTGTCTGCTACCCCGGCCTAATCTGGCAAGGGGAGGAGGAGATATAATGAAATACCTTTTTGATTTTGTTTTTGCAATCAAGCCATTTGCAGAGGTAACTGCACACTACATCTGCAAGTGGCTTGATTGCAAAATTGCCAAAAAAGACAGTAAGCCTACCCGTTAATTCTATAATATAGAAACGTAAAAAAAACCCCATCAGCCTGCACGCTGATGGGGTTTGGTGATATAATGAAATACCTCTTTGTTACTCATAATTATACCATAATTAGTCACGAATGCAACCAATAGAAAAAACTACTTAGAACGGTAGATCATCGCTAATAACAATGCATTGTCCACCAAATGGATTTTGTGAAGCATTAAATACATTGTTATTAATTGTCGCTGCTTTTAACTAGGCCTCTCCCCTTCTATTATAAAAGAAGATATATATCATTTCTTAATTACCTACTACCTTAAACCAAAATTTAAATACTACCTAATTTAAGTAGTACTTAAATAATCTAAAAAATAGTTATCCCAATTGTTATGCTTTTATAATACGATTATTTGTAACAAAATGAATATTATATAATTAAACACTACCATATTTAGGTAGTGTTTAATTATTAGCAAAACAAAAAATATTTATTCTATTCTCTTAACTTCAACTAAGTTATGCTGCACACCTTTATATAAATCATATGCAACTCATTAGCTAGACAAACTACAAGCATGTAGTTTTATCTGTTAATTATGTACTACCTAAATAAAGTAGTTTATAATTAACAAGTATATATATTTAAAAATTTAAGATTAATTTTTTTATGACTTGTACAAATTTATCTGATATTCTCTTATTAAGAACTACCTAATTTGGGTAGTTCTTATTTTTTACATTTTAAGTAGTATTTAATTGCAATTTGGTAGTATTTTTTTATTATCTTATTCCTAGAACGGTAGTACTTAATATAAATATAGGTAGTATCTAATTTAAGTATTAATGGTAGTATCTAATTTAACAGGTAGTATGTAACTACTTTAAAGTAATTTTTTTCAGATTAACACAGTAGTATCTTATTAAATAAGTTAATTTTAATGGTAGTACATAATTATTATATATATCTGACATTGGTAGTACTTATTGTATTTTTTAGTAGTATATAATCTATTGTTTTCTAGCCTAAAGCCTTGTCTTATAAGAATAATATAATATATACTACTGAAATAAGGTAGTATATATTACTAGTAATGGTAGTATGTTTTATATGCATAAGGTAGTTCTTAATTTATTTTTTGTTTTGACACTGGTAGTACTTAATTATCTTTAATTTTAAAACTAAATTTTATTCATACGTTCTTCTGGTAGTATTTAATTATAAATAATATTTATTTAAAGTAGTTCTTAATGACTTTAAAGGTAGTACATAATTCATTTTATTTCTGATTTTAGGTAGTATTTAATTAAAAAACAGTTTTAATGCGTTTGCATTTTTTATTTATCTTTGCTATTTTCGAAAAGAGTAGGTAATTTTACATAAATAAAACAACGTGAAAGTAGAGGATCTACAATGACTGATTTTAATTTTTTTAAGGCGGATAGAGTTTACAACGAATTATTTTATCAATTTCCAAAAGTCTTTATTGTTTCTGACGAATACAAAAAAATGAAAGATTCAACTAAGATTGCCTATATGCTTTTAAAAGCAAGATTAGAGATCGCAATCAGCAAACGGCAAATCGATGAAGAAGGTAATGTTTATTTTACTTATACGACAAATGAACTATGTAGCGTATTAAACTGCCAAAAACAAAAAGCGATAGCAATCAAAAAAGAGTTGGAATCCTTTGGTTTATTATTACAAAAGCAGATGGGATTTAACAAACAGTTAGGGAAAAATAATCCTAATAGACTATATCTAGCAGAATTAAAAGTCTCAGAAAATGATATCTACTTACTCGAAAAATTTGATAGAGAGAATAGGGAAAACGTTGATAAATCAGAGGGTATGAAAATCATACCCACCCTCGACGAAAAATCAGACGCTGAATCCCTTGGGGCTCAAGAGGGTATGAAAATCATACCGTGCCAAAACGTTGATAAATCAGAGGGTATGAAAATCATACCAGAACTTAATAATAATATATTAGACACTAATAGACACAATATAGACACTGAAAAAGACCGCCTACAAGATCAATTGTTGTTAGACAATTTTGAGACAATTATGACAAACGACAGCATTGCTACGTTTGTCCCTGAACGAGTATTAAATTTGATAAAAACATTTTCTTCAAGTTACAGTGAAGCTCAAAAAACCGTCCAGACTATTCATAATGCAAAGAAAAAAGCTGAAATAGAAAGTGGTATTTCGATAGTTTTTGAAGAACTCGATAGTTATTATGTCAATGCAGAACAAGAATTATACACGACACTGTTAAAAGCCTATCAAAAATTAAAAACCGAAAAAGTCGAAAATATCCAGAACCTGATTTTTGTCTATGTAAAAAATTGGTTTATCGAAAAACCAATAGCTGCTAAAGTATCAAGTGAAAAACGTTTGAATTATGAAAGCTCCCCAAGCACTATTACGAAAGACTGGTTAGAGTGAAACTTTACTGACAAAGTGATTGTTGCTTCATGGAGTAACATTAAAATTAAAAATTTTTTATTATTCTAATTATATTACGAATATTACAAAATAATAGCTATTTTAATAGAATTTATAAGTTAAAATATTATGATAAAAATCACAAACGTAGCCTTTTACGTCATAAGTGTTAAAAGAAATAATTAATTTCAAATATAGAAAAGGGAACGTATGTTTGCATACTCCTTTTTTTTGAGTTATAATAATACGCGAAGAGAGATAATTTCATTATTTAAACAAGCTAAAAATCTTGATATTACTTCTTTTCAGGCAATACGAATATTATTCGCTTACATTTTTTGTATAAATTTAATTGTCTGCTATGCTTGTGATGAATTGATTTTCGTTCTGCACTTTTGGATGATAAATTTGGACAATTGAAAATACAAAAAAAAGAAAGGCGGTATGAACTCGGAAGGCTGGTAACCTTCGTCAGCGTTCATACACGGCATTAAGATTTGGCCCTTAATGCGTTAACCTTTCAGTGTTACGGTATTACCCGCAATGGATTTAGTATAACAGATATTCAAAAGTGATACCACTTTTTTTGGCTGTGTTAAGGTTAAAAATACGTGATATTACGATGAATCTATGCCTAAGCATAATGTTATAAAAATGTCCGTGTGGCTCTTTTCCGTATGACGAACGCTGAAATTAGAGGGAACGCATGTTTGGATGCGTTCCCTCTTTTTTGTTTGTCATGAACGAAAATCAATTCTCTATTTTTGAAAAATAACAAGAAAAACTTGTTAAAAATATTTAAAGAAATTGGGTGGTTTATTTT